>DASPSI010000098.1:0-24740 GCA_035624015.1 Methylocystis sp. | reverse complement strand
CTGCGCCCACAAGACGCCGCACTTGAACCGCACCGCCTCGACGCAGGCCTCCTGCTCGGCGCGGCTTAGCGCGTTCTTCTTGATGTAGTCCAGCGCAAAATCGGCGTCGCGCGGCGCCTGGGTCAGGCGGCGCTTGAAATAAGCCATCACGTGGTCGTCGACGAAATCATAGTTCTCCAGCATGCCGGCGATGCGCTCGCGATGGATCGCCGGGGCGAAGAGCTCGGTCAGCGAAGAGGCGACGGCGACGACGAGCGGCTGCTCGACGACATAGCGCACATAGGCTTCGACCGCGAATTTGGTGCCGGGCAGGGCGCCCTCCCGCGAGATAACATAGTCGCGTGGCAGACCGAGCCCGTCGGTGAGCACGAGCCAGCGCTCGATGCCGCCGGCTTCCTCGCCGAGGCCGTCGTGGTCGTGCACGCGGTGAATCCACTCGCGCCGCAGCTCACGGTCGTGCGCGCGGCTCATGAAGGCGGCGTCCTTGCGCGGCACCGCTTCCTGATAGCAGTAGCGGTTGAGCGCCCAGGCGCGCACCTGCTCCTTGGTGGCCTTGCCGCCGTGCAGCAGCTTATGGAACGGATGCTTGTCGTGGTAGCGCTCGGCGCCGACCTGCCTAATCGCCGCCTCGAAGGCGTCGGACGCGAGCGGCGGCTCGTTCAGGAACTGATGCGACTCGATGACAGCGTTCATAGGACAACCTCCATCCCGTCTTCGCCGATGACCCAACCTGCCGCCTGCGCCTCCCGCCGCTCGCTTGAGGCTTCGTTCAGCACGGGGTTGGAATTGTTGATGTGCACGAAGATTTTTCGCGCCACGCCGAGCCTGGCGAAGGCTTTGATCGAGCCCTCCTCGCCGCTCATGTTGACATGTCCCATGCGCGCGCCAGTCTTGTGCAGAAGGCCTTGCTCGATCATCTCGTTCTCATGCCAGAGCGTGCCGTCGAAGAAAACGAGCGAAGCGCCTTTGAGCCTCGCTGCGAGATCTTCGTCGATCTCGGCGCAGCCAGGGATGTAGAAGAAGGACTTTCCGGTTTCGGTCTCGGTGATCTTGAGCCCGAGCGTGTCGCCCTCGGCGCTGCCGTAGTTTTCAGCGAGCGCGTCCTCTAGCCACAAGGCGATCTTGCCAGGCACGGGAAAGGCCTCGACGGAGAGGCCGAGATCGATGCCCGAGCCGCGCAGCAGCCGCGGCGATCTGAGCGGCAGCTCTTTGCGCTCGACGTAAGCCGGGGCGCAGACGTTGAAGATGCGGTTTTGCTCGAGCACACCGAGCACGCGGCCGGAACCATAGACCGTGAACGGCTGCGCCTCGCGTAGCGTCAAGAGGCCGGTGACATGATCGACGTCGCCGTTCGTCACGACGACGGCCTTGATCGGGCTAGCCCGCACACCGTCGTTTTCGCACGGCGCCAGGGCCGGCGTCTGCGCGATCTGCTGGCGCAGGTCCGGCGAGGCGTTGAGGAGCGCCCAGTCGCGGCCATTGGCGCTCACGGCGAGCGAGGACTGCGTGCGCGCCTTGAATCCGGGCGCGCCCGCGCGCACCGCGCGGCAATTGGCGCAGTTGCAGTTCCATTGCGGAAAGCCGCCGCCGGCGCCCGAGCCCAGGATCTTGATGTGCATGTCGTGTCGCGTTGAGGCGCTCAAGCGCCGTTTGGAGGGGCACTATAAGGGCGCGCCGCGCGCCTGGCGAGTGTGGCATATTCACGCTGGCGGCGCGCTATTTCCTGCGACTTTCGAAGCCTCCTCGCGCGCCAGCTCATTGTAACGCCGCACGCCGAAGGGGATTGAGGCCAAATAGCATAAGCTCAGCACGGCGAGCATCTCCATCGGATAGGTCGCGAGCAGCACCAGTGCGACGCCCGCCGCGAAAAGCAGCGGGATGATCTGGTCACGCTCAAGCTTCGGCAGGCGCTTTCCAGAGAAATGCGGAATGCGGCTCGCCATCAGGAAGGCTATGCCAAGCTCATAGACGACGAAGACCGGCGCGAGCCATTTGGAGGCTGGCAGCTCCAGCGCGGAGAGATGCAGATATAGCGGCAAAAGAACCGTGACCGCGCCGGCGGGCGAGGGCATTCCGACGAAGAATCCGCTCTGCCAGGCGGGCTTGCCGGGATCTTCGGCCATGACGTTGAAGCGCGCGAGCCGAAGCGCCGCGGCGATGGCGAAGGCGAGCGTCGCGAACCAGCCGAAGCTCGCGACGTTGTGCAGCGCCCAGAAATAGAGCAGCAGCCCCGGCGCGACGCCGAAATCGACGAAATCGGCGAGCGAGTCGAGCTCGGCGCCGAAGCGCGTCGTGCCTTTGAGCGCGCGGGCGAGGCGGCCGTCTAGACCGTCGAGCACTGCTGCGGCCATGACCGCGACCACGGAGGTCTCGAATTTGCCTTCGACCGCATAGCGGATCGCGGTCAGCCCCATGGCGAGCGCGAGCAGCGTCACGAGATTGGGCAGGATCACGCGGATCGGAATCTTGCGGAACCGCAGCCGTCGCCGCTCGAGCGGGCTCAAGGTCGGATCGGAGGAGAAGGAGTTGTCGTCAGTCATGGATAACGCGCGGGGTTGGCTGGGGAAGCTTCAAATCTTTCCTTGGTGGGCTCCTTTGTGTCCTTCGTGACCTTGTGGTTGAAAAAATCGACCACAAAGACACAAAGGACACGAGGAGCTCAAAGCTCAGCCGGACTTGAAGGTCAGCGCCGGCATGCTCGTCGAAAGGTCGGCGAGCACGGTTTCGCCCGCGACGCAGCGCATGCCGACGGCGACCAGCGGGCGCGCCGCGGTCGGCATGTAGACGTCGACGCGCGAGCCGAAGCGGATGAGGCCGAAGCGGTCGCCGACGCCGATCGTCTCGCCCTCCTGCACGAAGGAGACGATGCGCCGCGCGACGAGACCGGCGATCTGCACGACGCCGAAGCGCCCCTGCCGCGCCTCGATGACGAGGCCGTTGCGCTCATTGTCCTCGCTGGCCTTGTCGAGATCGGCGTTGAGAAAGAGGCCGGGCCGATAGGCGATCCTGCTGATGCGCCCGGCGATCGGCGCACGGTTCACATGGCAGTCGAAGACGCTCATGAACACCGAGACGCGCTGCATGGGCTCGGCGCCGAGGCCGAGCTCGGGCGGCGGCAGGTGGAAGCCGAGCGAGCAGACGACGCCGTCGGCGGGCGCGACGACGAGCCCCTCGCGCAGAGGCGTCACGCGCTGCGGGTCGCGGAAAAAATAAACGCACCAGGCGGTGGCGATGAAGCCCGGCCAGCCGAGCGAAGGCGAGATCCAGTCGAGAAGGAGAGCGACGATGGCGAAGCCGGCGATGAAGATGAAGCCTTCGGGGTGGATCGGAACCAGGGATTTGCGTATCGAGTCAATGATCGACATGGCAGTTTCGCTTCCCTGAAGAGAAAAGAGCGCGCGAGACGCGCGATTTCGCCGGCGCGGGAGGTAATGCCATTTCGCGGCGCGAAAGTCACGCCGGCCGTCGCCGGCGAGAGGTTGGTCTTTTCATGGAATTCTATGCCGACAAGGCGACCGGTTTCCCCGTTCTTGCTCATTCCTGACGGTCCGTCCCAGCCCCACCGTCGCCGCAGCGGATGACCGAGCGTCCCTCGCTGCTTCACCAGCGGGAGAGACCGAGGAGATTCAGCGTTCGCCGCGCTTTATACGGTCGCTGGGCCCGGATAGATCGTCATCCGGTCCGCAGAATGAAAGTGAAAGGCTGTCCACTCGTGAAATTCAAATCCCGGCAGAATGAATATTGGGAATCCCTAACTAATTATTTCTGCCAAGCTGTTTCGATTTCCATCCTACGCCGCGCGCCGGGACGACGCGCGGGTCACCCTGATCTACCCGACGCGCCGGGTCACTTGAACAGCAGCGGCACGAAGGCGCCGGCGACGCCAAACAGGACTGCGGCGACGATCGTCGCGCCCTGGCCGATGAAAATATTCTCGATCAGGCCGCCAAAGACCGCGCCGACGATGGCGCCGATGGCGGCTTCCTTCGTGAAGAAGGATGTTTCGCTCTGCACAGGTTCGCTCATGATGGTCTCCCTTGACTTATTGGTTTCAGATGCGCGGACGACGGCCCGCCGATCAAGGGAGGGAGAGTTTCGCGAGAGCCGGCCCGATTTCGGCGAAGAAGCGCATTGTGCGCGACTTGCGGGCCGCCGCTCTGGCCCCGCATCCGCCGACGCCTCCGTCAAGCACGAAAGCCATCCGATCCGCCCGTCGAAGTGCCGGCGAACCAACGCCCGAGTAGAATAAGCGAACTTGCCAACAGCGCAAGTAGAATCATTATAAGCGAGAGAAAATCTCAGCATTGCTACATGAATTGAGAAACTTGTGCTTTGAAATGTGAGATTTTATTGCAGTAAAGAGCGGCGGCTTTTCGCAAAAAAACGGGGAGGGACGCGAAGCGAAGCGCTCAGGCCGGGAAAGGCGCGAGCGCAGCGCGGATCTTCTCGGCGTTTTCCTTGAGCTTTTCGGGATCGCCCATGATTCCGGGCGGGCGCAGCGCCACGCCCTCGAAGCGCGGCAAAATGTGGAAATGGATGTGAAAGATGATCTGGCCGCCGGCGCTTTCGTTGAACTGCTGCAAGGTGAGCCCGTCCGCGCGGAATGCGGTCGTCGCCGCTTTGGCGACATGCTGCACCCGCTTGATCAATGCGCTGAGGTTTTCTGGATCGATGTCGAGCAGACCGCGCGCCGGCTTCTTGGGGATGACCAGCGTATGACCTTCCGTCCGCGGCATGATGTCCATGAAGGCGAGCGCCAAGTCATCCTCATAAACCTCCTGCGCCGGAACCTCGCCGCGCAGGATTTTGGCGAAGATATTTTGCGGATCGTAGGCGACGGCCATGGTCTTCCTCGCGACGTTTTAGGATCGCGAGCGTATCGCACATGCGCGGTCGCCTGAGAAGGTCTCGCGACGTCTCTTTGGGCACCCGGCCGCGAGCGCTGCTGCGCGCAGCAGCAGCGCAATCTTGTCCCATGCGAGGCGGAGCGGGTCTCGGCTCAGCTGTCGAAGGCGAAGGCGGTAATGTTCGTCTCGCGGAACGGACTGGCGGGATACACGCCGAGGATTTCGACCTCGCGCGAGAAGAATCGCAGCTCCTCTATGGCGCGGGCCAGCGCCGGCTGCTCCGGATGGCCGTCGACGTCGGCGAGAAAGCGCGTCGCGGCGAATTCGCCGTCGACCATGTAGCTTTCGAGCTTCGACATGTTGACGCCGTTGGTCGCGAAGCCGCCGAGCGCTTTATAGAGCGCCGCCGGCACGTTGCGGACGCGGAAGATGAAGGTCGTCACTGTCGGGGCATCGGTCAAAGGCGGCCAATCCGCTGTCTTGGCGAGCGTCACGAAGCGCGTGGTGTTGTGTGCTTCGTCCTCGACGTCCTCGGCGAGAATGTCGAGCCCGTAAATCTCGGCGGCGAGCCGAGGGGCGAGGGCCGCCTTGCTGCTGTCGCCCCACTCCGCGATCTCGCGTGCGGCGCCCGCCGTGTCGCCGGCGGTGTGCGGGGTCAGGCCCAAAGCCGCGATCACGCGACGGCACTGGCCGAGCGCATGCACATGGCTGTAGACGTCCTTGAGGCCCTGGCGGGTCGCGCCGCGCGAGGCCATCAACTGAAAATGAACGGGGAGAAAATATTCGCCGACGATGTGCAGGCCCGAGTGCGGCAGAAAATGATGGATGTCCGCCACCCTTCCGGCGATGGAATTCTCGATCGGGATGAGGCCGAGCGTCGCTCGGCCTTCCGACACCGCGGCGAAGGCGTCCTCGAAGGTCGCGCAGGGCAGGGGCGTCAGCTGTGGATAAGCCTCCAGACAGGCGATGTTGGAATTGGCGCCGGGCTCTCCCTGATAGGCGATGTAGTCGGTCACTGTCGTTCCCTGGCTGCGGCGTCGCGCGCCGCGTCTAAGTCCCTTGGCGTATCGACCGAGACGCCGGCGTTGTCCAGCTCGGCCGCGTCGATGCGCATGCCGTCCTCCAGCGCGCGCAGCTGCTCGAGCCGCTCCCGCCGCTCGAGTTCCGAGACGGGCTGCGCGGCGAAGCGCGCGAGCGCCGCGCGCCGGAAGGCGTAGACGCCGAGGTGGTGATAGAGCGGTCCCTCCCCATGGGGCGCGCGCGCGCGCGTAAAATAAAGCGCGCGCAAGCGCCTCGGGCCGATGCGGCTGCCGACGAGCTTGACCGCATTGGGGTCATCCGCCTCCTCGGCCGCCATCGGCGCCGCGAGCGTGCCAATGTGCACGGTTTCGTCCTCGAGCAGCGCCAGCGCCGCAGCCAGCGCACCCGTGGGGAGAAACGGCTGGTCGCCCTGGAGATTGACCACAACGCCGTAACGGCCTTCTGGATCGAGCACGCTCGCAGCCTCGAAGACACGATCCGAGCCGCAAGCGTGATCGCCGCGCGTCATGACCGCCTCGCCCCCTGCGGCGCGCGCCGCCGCTGCGATCTCTCCCGAATCCGTCGCCACGGCCACGCGCCCGACGCTCGCCTCGAGCGCCCGTTCAAGCACATGGGCGATCAAGGGCTTGCCGCCGATGCAGGCCAGAGCCTTGGCCGGCAGCCGCGCGGAGCCAATCCGCGCCGGGATCAAAATGAGCGGCGTCACGGGAGCCGACGGTCAGTAGGCGTTGTCGTCCTCGCCGACCCAGCCCTTCTCAGATTTTGCGAAATGCAGCGAGCCTTCGCTCTTGAGCACTTCGTTCTTCTTGAAGGTCTGATCGGAGATGACGCCGAGCAGGGCGCAAGCGCCGCGCTCCTTCTCCCCGGCGCATTTCGCCTCGAAGCCCTCGGGGAACTGCACGTCCGACTCGTACCAATATTCGTAGACCTCGCCGTCGGGCGTCTTGGCCGCGCGGCCCATGGTCTTCTTAAAGGAGATGATCTTCGCGGGGACATGAGCGCGCTCGAACATGGTGCGCAGCACCTTGAGTCCCGTCGCGTCGTTCGGCTCCGACGCCCCGCCGCATCCGACAAGCGACACCAAGGCCGCAGCCAGCGCGACCCTCACCTTAAGCTGGTTCATTTAAGCTCCTCCGCGCGCCTCATTCGCTCCGGCGCCGTGCGCCGCGGCGAAGGCGCGCCGGCCCCTGCATGCTCCCAACTCCGGGCTTGGAACAAGCGCGGCAGAGGCCGTCGTCCGCCCCGCGCACGGGAGATGGGGAAAATTTTGTCAGAGAGTTGCATTTTCGTGCAGCATATGTATTGTAAAAGGGTCAAGGGCGATAGCCCTTTGAGAGTGGTCGCCGCCAGGGCGACGTGCGGAAGAAGGTTTCGAACACCCTGCGGAGTGCTCAGGTCCGCCGCATCTCCTGGGTCCGTGGGGTTGGCCGGTTAGTTTTGGGTTGGAGTGGCCTCCTTGAAGCCCGAGCTAACCGGCCGCCTATCGCCAGCCTGCGCTCCCTCCCAATGACATGATCACGCAACGCGCCGCCTCGGACGGTCGTGCGGCGGCGCGTGACGCCGCCCTCGCTCACTTGATCTTGGTTTCCTTGAACTCGACGTGCTTCTTGGCGACGGGATCATATTTGTTGAAGACGAGCTTCTCGGTCTTGGTGCGCGCGTTCTTCTTGGTGACGTAGAAGTAGCCAGTGTCGGCAGACGACAGCAGCTTGATCTTGATCATGGCGGACTTGGCCATCGGACGGTTCCAATCCTGGAAAAAAGAGCAAGCGGACCCGCCCGCCGCGACAGCGCCGGCCTGGTTCCGATCTGCGGCGCACCATAAGGGCGCGCCCTGCTTTGTCAAGCGCAAGGTTTCTTTCCAACATCCGCGACGAAATCTGACAGCGTCAGCAGCCGAGCGGACTGAGCCGGGCGATTCCGTCGCGGCTTTCGCGATATAATCGTCCGCCATCCCGCCATTAAGAGATTCGCACGAATGCCCGTCCGTCGCCTCGATCCCATCCTCATCGACCGCATCGCCGCAGGCGAGGTCGTCGAGCGCCCGAGCTCGGCGGTCAAGGAGCTCGTCGAGAACGCGCTCGACGCCGGCGCCCGCCGCATCGAGGTCGCAATCGAAAACGGCGGCAAGCGTCTCATCCGCGTCATCGACGACGGCTGCGGCATGGACGAAGCCGATCTCGCCTTGGCCGTCGAGCGCCACGCGACCTCGAAAATTCCCGACGGCGATCTCTTCAACATTGCGACGCTCGGCTTTCGCGGGGAGGCGCTGCCCTCAATCGCCGCCGTCTCAAACCTCTCGATCGACACGCGCGCGACGGGCGCGGCGCACGGGCTGTCGCTTCGGGTCGACGCTGGCGTGAAGCGGGCGATCTCGCCCAGCAGCTGGCCGCAAGGCACGCGCATCGAGGCGCGCGATCTCTTCGCCGCGACCCCGGCGCGGCTCAAGTTCTTGAAGATCGAGCGCACAGAGACCAGCGCCACCGCCGAGGTCGTCCGGCGCCTCGCCATGGCGCATCCCGCGGTGCGGTTCAGCTTCGCTGGCAATGGCGGCTTCGACTACGCCGCTTGCGAGTCCAGCGCCGCCGGACGCGCGCGGCGGCTGGCCCAGGCGATGGGCGAGGAGTTCGTCGCCAACGCCGTCGAGATCGACGCCGAGCGTGAGGGCTTTCGGCTCACGGGGCTCGCAGGGCTGCCCGCCTTCAACCGCGGCAACGCGCAGATGCAGCATGTCTACGTCAATGGCCGCCCGGTTCGCGACAAGCAGCTCTTTGGGGCTATGCGCGCCGCCTATCTCGATTTCCTAGGTTCCGACCGTTACCCCGTGCTAGCGCTGTTTCTCGATGGCGACCCGCGCTCCATCGACGTCAACGTCCATCCGGCCAAGGCGGAGGTCCGCTTCGAGGATCCTGGCCTCGTGCGCGGGCTCATCGTCGGGGCGCTGAAGCAGGCGCTCTCGGGCGCGGGCCATCGCGGCGCCAACGACGCCGCCCGGGCGCTCGGGGCGTTCGCGGTGCGGAATTACCGCCCGCAGCCCGCCGCGAATTGGGATCTGCGGCAGTCGCCGTCTGCCCCGCCGGGCTTTTCCGAAAACCCGCAGGCGCGCTTCGACGCCGGCTCGCCGCAGGCCGATGCGCGCGCTTCGACCGCGCCCCTTGCGCTGCAAGAGGAGGCGCCGCTCGGCGCCGCCCGGGCGCAGCTGCACGAGACTTATATCGTGGCGCAGACGCGGGACGGCATCGTCATCGTCGACCAGCACGCCGCGCATGAGCGGATCGTTTACGAAAAGCTCAAGCGCCAGCGCGAGGCGTCTGGCGTCGCGCGACAGATGCTGCTCATTCCCGTCGTGGTGGACCTCGACCGGGCACGGCTCGACGCCCTGACGCCGGCGCTCGGGGAGCTCGCCGAGCTCGGGCTCGTGCTGGAGCCTTTCGGCCCCGGGGCGGTCCTCGTGCGCGAGACGCCCGCCGCGCTCGGCGAGCTGGACGCCGCGCGGCTCGTCGCCGACATCGCCGATCTTTTGGCCGAGGAGGGCGACGCCCGCGGGCTCTCGCGTCGGCTCGACCATGTGCTCGCTGATTGCGCCTGCCGTCATTCGGTCCGCGCGGGCCGCCGCCTCACGCCGCAGGAGATGAACGCGCTGCTGCGAGAGATGGAGGCGACCCCCGGCGCCGGCCAGTGCAACCACGGCAGGCCCACCTATGTGGAGCTGAAGCTCGCGGACATCGAGAAGCTGTTCGGGCGGAGGTGAGGCGCTCCAACTTGCCTTTACCGGCCTGCCCCGCTAACCCATGCCGCAGGCCCACCCGCAGCGGAATCCGAAGCTCATGAAAGCCCGCATCATCGTCACCTTGAAGAACGGCGTGCTCGATCCCCAAGGCAAAGCCATCGAGCATGCGCTGGCCTCCCTTGGCGTCGAGGGCCTGGCAAGCTTGCGCCAGGGCAAGGTGTTCGACATCGAGCTCACGGGCTCGGACCGCGACAAGGCGCGCGAAAGCCTCGCTGCGGCTTGCGAGAAGCTGCTCGCCAACACTGTCATCGAAAACTACGCGATCGAGGTTTAGGAGCTAAGCCGAAATGAGAGCCGCCGTCATCGTCTTTCCCGGCTCCAATCGCGAGGGCGACATGGCCCGCGCGCTGACGCAAGCTTGCGGCCGTCGGCCAGAAATGCTCTGGCACGACGATCATGACCTGCCCCCGGGAACCGACCTCGCCGTGCTGCCTGGCGGCTTCAGCTACGGCGACTATTTGCGCTGCGGCGCCATCGCCGGCCGCGCCGCCATAATGGAGGCGGTGCGTAAGCACGCCGGGCGCGGCGGGCTCGTGCTCGGCGTCTGCAACGGGTTTCAGATACTTTGCGAGAGCGGGCTGCTGCCAGGCGTGCTTATGCGCAACGCCAATCTGCGCTTCGTCTGCAAGATGCAGCACCTGCGCGTGGAGCGCGACGACACGGCCTTCGTGCGCCGCTACCGCAAGGGCCAGACGATCAAGGTCGCGATCGCCCATGGCGAGGGCAATTACGAGGCCGACGACGGGACGATCGAGCGGCTCGAGAGCGAGGGGCTCGTCGCCTTCCGCTATTGCGACGAGAAGGGCCGAGTCGGCAGCGACGCCAATCCCAACGGCTCGCGCAACGACATCGCCGGAATCTATTCCGAAAGGCGCAACGTGCTCGGCATGATGCCGCATCCCGAGAACCTCATCGATCCGCTGGTAGGCGGGACCGACGGCTGCTGCCTGTTCGACAGCCTCGCCGCCGCTTGAGAGGGCGCAAGCGGCTCGCCCGAAGACGAAGGCTGAAAGCCGGGCTTGCCCCTTCCCATTCCGCGCCACTGTGCTATAAGCCCGCTTGAGCGCTCGCAACCAGAGCGCCGCGCCTCCCCAAAACCCAGCTGGACGACATCCCGGCTCCGGCCGCGGGGTCGGCGTCATGCAACCCAAGACACGAGGAAAATCCGATGTCGATCACGGCCGAGCGCAAGCAGGCGCTCATCAAGGAATATGCGACGAAGCCCTCCGACACGGGCTCGCCCGAGGTGCAGGTGGCCATCCTCACCGAGCGCATCGCCAACCTCACCGAGCACTTCAAGTCGCACGTCAAGGACAACCACTCGCGCCGGGGGCTGCTGAAGCTCGTCTCGCAGCGCCGCCAGCTGCTCGACTACATCAAGAAGCGCGACGAGCCCCGCTACCGCGGCCTCATCGAGCGTCTCGGCATCCGCCGCTGACTGCGCCAGAACCAGTATTCGCGGACACGACGTTCGCGCCGCGCGAGCGGGCCTTGACGCTTCAAGGTCCGCTTTTCGCATTCGCCCGCCGGCATGGGGCCGACGGGCCAAAACAGGACCCCGCTCGAAGCCGGGGCAGGATCGCCGGACGCTGCCATAGCGCGCTCTCCGCTCGCACGAAACCGTGCGAGCGACAAGAAATCGCGCAAAATCAGAAAGATGGAGCAAATTCTCATCGCAAAAGTCTGTCAACTTTTGCGCAATTTGCTTTAGCAGCGCCCCGCCGTCTTGCTCCTGGCGCTCCATGGGCCCGCACGCTTGAGAGAAAGACGAAAAATGTTTGAGATCCACCGCGAAGAACTCGACTGGTGCGGCCGCAAGCTCGTGCTCGAGACCGGCAAGATCGCGCGCCAGGCTGATGGCGCCGTGCTCGCCAGCTGGGGCGAGACCACCGTGCTCGCGACCGTCGTCTCGGCCAAGTCGCCGAAGCCGGGCCAAGACTTCTTCCCGTTGACCGTCAATTATCAAGAAAAGGCCTTCGCCGCGGGCCGCATCCCCGGCGGCTATTTCAAGCGCGAAGGCCGGCCGAGCGAGCGCGAGACGCTGGTCTCGCGCCTGATCGACCGTCCCATCCGCCCGTTGTTCGCGGAAGGCTACAAGAACGACACGCAGGTCATCGTCACCGTGCTGTCGCATGATCTCGAAAACGATCCCGACATTCTCTCGATGGTCGCGGCCTCGGCGGCGCTGACGCTCTCGGGCGCGCCCTTCATGGGCCCGATCGGCGCCGCGCGCGTCGGCCACATCAACGGCGCGCTGAAACTCAATCCGACGATCGAGGAAATGAAGACCTCTGGGCTGGATCTCGTCGTCGCCGGCACCGGCGAGGCTGTGCTCATGGTGGAGTCGGAGGCCAAGGAGCTTTCCGAGGCGACGATGCTCGAGGCGGTCATGACCGGCCATCGCGGCTTCCAGCCGGTGATCGAGGCGATCATTCGCCTGGCCGAGCGCGCCGCCAAGGAGCCGCGCGACTTCTCGGCCCCGGACACCGCCGCTATCGGAGCGGCTGTCGCCGAGGTCGCCGAGAAGGACCTGCGCCAGGCCTACAAGATCACGGTCAAGCAGGAGCGTTACGCCGCCGTCGACGCGGTGAAGGCGAAAGTCTTCGCCGCGCTCGTCCCCGAGGGCGGCGAGGCGAAGTTCTCCAAAGAGCAGATCGACGGCGTCTTCCACGATCTGCAGGCCAAGGTCGTGCGCTGGAACATCCTGGACGACGGCGTGCGCATCGACGGTCGGGACGTGAAGACCGTGCGTCCGATCGTCTCCGAGGTCGGCGTGCTGCCGCGCACCCACGGCTCGGCGCTGTTCACGCGCGGCGAGACGCAGGCGCTCGTCGTCGCGACGCTCGGCACCGGCGAGGACGAGCAGTTCGTCGACTCGCTGGAAGGCACCTACAAGGAGCGCTTCCTGCTCCATTACAACTTCCCGCCTTATTCGGTCGGCGAGACCGGCCGCATGGGTTCGCCGGGCCGCCGCGAGATCGGCCATGGCAAGCTCGCCTGGCGCGCTATCCGTCCCGTGCTGCCGGCGCCGGCGGAGTTCCCCTACACGCTGCGCGTCGTGTCTGAAATTACCGAATCGAACGGCTCGTCGTCGATGGCGACCGTCTGCGGCTCCTCGCTCGCGCTGATGGACGCCGGCGTGCCGATGAAACGCCCCACCGCCGGCATCGCCATGGGCCTGATTCTGGAGGGCGAGCGCTTCGCGGTGCTCTCCGACATCCTCGGCGACGAGGATCATCTCGGCGACATGGACTTCAAGGTCGCGGGCACCGCGGAAGGCGTGACCTCGCTGCAAATGGACATCAAGATCGCTGGCATCACCGAAGAGATCATGCGCGTCGCGCTCGCTCAGGCGCGCGAGGGCCGCATGCATATCCTCGGCGAGATGGCCAAGGCGCTGAGCGCCTCGCGCGCGGAGCTGGGCGAGTTCGCGCCGCGCATCGAGAGCTTCAAGATCGCGACTGATAAGATCCGCGAGGTCATCGGCACGGGCGGCAAGGTTATCCGCGAGATCGTCGAGAAGACCGGGGCCAAGATCAACATCGAGGACGACGGCACCGTGAAGGTGGCCTCGAACGACGGCAACTCGATCAAGGCCGCGGTCAACTGGATCAAGTCGATCGCCTCGGACCCCGAGGTCGGGCAGATCTATGAGGGCACGGTGGTGAAGACGGCCGAATTCGGCGCCTTCGTGAACTTCTTCGGCTCGAAGGACGGCCTCGTGCACATCTCGCAGCTCGCGCCGACGCGCGTGGCGAAGACCACCGATGTCGTGAAGGAAGGCGACAAGGTCAAAGTGAAGCTCTTGGGCTTCGACGACCGCGGCAAGGTGCGCCTCTCCATGCGCGCCGTCGATCAGAAGACCGGCGAGGACCTCGAAGGCAAGGCGCCGAGGTCGGATGGGACCGGGGCGCAGCCGGAGGTGTGACGGCGGCAAGCAATGGCGGGCTTTGGGCCCGCCTTCTGCTTGTGGGGCTCCTCCTTCTTGCGAGGGCTCCTGCCCGGGTCTTGCGCTGTGTGCGCAGCCGCACAAACAAATCCTTTGGGCGCGCCTAGAGTGACGATGCTCGCCGATATGGGGGAGCATAAAGCACTCGAAGGAGCGTGACATGATGAAGAAGCTTGCGACCGCCGGCCTGGCGGCTCTGACAGTTTACGGCGCCGTGATCGCGGCGTCTTCGCCCGCCGCCGCCGGTCCGCATTGGGGCGGCCATTGGGGCCATCATGGCTGGCATCGCGGCTGGGGCGGCGTCGGCCTCGGTGTGGGCCTGCTTGGGCTGACCGCCGGAGCGATCGCCGCCGACTCTTATTACGGCGGCTGCTATATCGCGCGTCAGCCGGTGACTGACGGCTGGGGTAATTTTCTCGGCTACCGCAACGTGCGCGTCTGTGGCTGACCGCCATGCAAAGTCAATGCGGGCAGGGCCGTCGCTGGACGGCCCCAGCCCGCATGTCGGGTCTTGGCGATCGGCGCCTTCGGAAAGGAGCTCTCCATGCGGATGGCGTCGAGCATTCTCTTTTGCCTTTGTCTCGCAACGAGCGCTGCGCGCGCGGCCTCACCGGAGGACGCTTATCTCGCGGCCCGCGACAAGCATATTTCTCACATCAAGGCGATGGAGAAAGCGAAGGCGAGCGCCGAGAAGGTGGACGCCGAGCAAAACAAGGCCCGCGCCGATCTGGAAACGAGGCTACGCGGCCTGCTGGGCGATGTTTCCGTCAAAGGCTTTCCTGCCGCAGGCAAGATCAATCTCGATAGCCTCTCCGACCAGGACGAGGGCTTCGGCATGCTCGACGGACTGGTCTATGCGGAAGGCGGCGAGGATGGGTCGCGGCTCGTCGTCACCACGCGCATTCTTCTCGACAAATGGCTCGCGGCGAGAGCGCGGGAGAAGGACGAAGCTTTGCGCCTGCCCCCCGATCTCGCAGGCGCGCTGCGGCTCGATCCGTTTTACACCTTCTCGATCAGCTCCGGCTCTGGCTTCACGAGAAGCGCAACTCTCGAGGTGACTCCGCCGGAGGGCGCGGAGCTGGTCCGCGCCGTCCTCGGCGGCTGGGCTCAGGACATCGGCCCCAATCCCAATTATTCGCTCGTTGTGACGCTGGTCAAAGGCGGCAGAGCCTATATCGGCAGCATGCCCCCGAAGACAGCGATCGGCAAGATTGCGGTCTGCGAGGAGATTTGGTCGCAGGCGCTGCAAGAGGTCGAGAAGCTGCGGGCCGCCTGGCGGACTTCCAAACGAAAAGACCAAATGACGTTCGACGCGGACACGAAGGCTGAAGAAAAAGGCGACAAGGATTTTCACGCCTGCTTCATGGAGCGCGCGCCGAAGGAGCCGTTCTACCCGGCGCTCGTCAAAGAGGCGCAGGAGCTCGCCGATCGCCTCGCGGGGAAATAGCGCCGCTCGGCTTTCGAGGGCGCCTGATGGGTGGACGTCTCGTTTCCGCCAAAACGCTTCCCTTCCCCTCGCCGGTGGTCTAAGCCGAGGCCCGGCCGAGGTGACCTTGCGCTCGGCGTCCCCTCGACAAAAAGACCATGACCGGCGCAGACGCCTCATTCGCATCCAAGCGTGTCGCTTGCGAAGACCTTGACCTCATCCGCCGTCGTCTTCGCGTGCGCGCCTGGCGGCGCGGCATGCGCGAGCTCGACATCATCTTCGGCGGCTTCGCCGACGCGCATGTCGGGGCTCTCGACGCTGCGGAGCTCGCCCAATTCGAGGCGCTGCTCGACGCCGACGACGATCTCGCCTTCGCCTGGATCTGCGCCGGCCGCGCGCCGCCGCCGCATGACGGGCCCCTGTTTTCCAAAATTCTCGCCTTCTGCGCGCAAAAAGGACTCTCAGAGTGAGCAAGCCCGTCGACGCCGCCGCCATGAGCGCTTTGAGCCAGGCCTTGAAAGGCCTCGAGGCCGGCGATCGGCTGCTTTTCTGCGACACGCCTGAGGGGTTTGACGCTGTCGTCGCCGCCGACCTCGCTCGTGCGCTCTCCGCCGGCCAGAGGGAAGAGGCCGCCGTCTTCGTGCATGTTGCGCGCGACGTCTCGCGCTCGGCGCAGTTTTGCGAGGCGCTGCGTTTCGCCGCGCCCGCCGTCGAAATCCTCGATATCCCCGGCTGGGACTGTCAGCCCTATGATCGCGTCTCGCCTTCTGCTGCGGTCGCCGCGCGCCGCATGACCGGCTTCGCCCGGCTCGCGCGCTCGAAGTCGTCGAGAGAGCGCCCGCGCGTGCTGGCGTTGACTGTCGATTGCCTGCTGCAACGCGTGCCGCCGAAGAAGAAGATCGCCGCCGAGACCTTTTCTGCCGCCCCCGGCAACGCCGTCGAAATGGACCTGCTCACGGCCTGGCTCGTCGCCAACGGATTCTTGCGCTCGAGCACCGTGCGCGAGCCCGGCGAATATGCCCAGCGCGGCGGCATCGTCGACCTCTATACGCCGTCGATGCCGGCGCCGATCCGGCTCGACTTCTTCGGCAACACGCTCGAATCGATCCGCAGCTTCGATCCCGAGACGCAGCGCACGACCGGCCAGCTGCGCGCGCTCGATCTCGTGCCGATGAGCGAGCTGCCGCTCGTCACCGAGACCATGCGGCGTTTTCGCCACGGCTACACGGCGCGCTTCGGCGGCGAGACGCGCGGCGACGTCCTCTATGAAACGATCAGCGAAGGCCGCCGCCATCCCGGCGCCGAGCACTGGCTGCCACTGTTCTATGAGCGGCTCGACACGCTGTTCGACTACATCGGCTCAGCTCCGCTGCTCTTTGACGCGCACAGCGACGACGCGGCGCGTGAGCGGCTGGCCCAGATCGCCGACTATTACGATGCGCGCAAATTCGCGTACGACGCCGATCCCGCTCATTGCAACTACAAGCCCATCGAGCCCGAGGCGCTGTATCTGACGCAAGACGAGTGGAGCGGCCTCGTCTCCGCGCGCGGCTCGGCGCAATTTTCGTCTTTCGCCCGGACGCAAAAGGACGCTTCGACGCTCGACTTCGGCGCGAAGAAGGGCCGCGATTTTGCGCCCGAGCGCAACCAACCCGAGGTCAATGTGTTCGAGGCCGCTGTCGGTCACGTCGAGGCGCTGGCGGCGGACGGCAAGAGCGTCGTCATCGCGGCGTGGTCGGAGGGCTCGCGCGAGCGCTTGGGCCACGTGCTCACCGAGCACGGGCTCGCGCCCCCGCCGCTCGTCTCGAGCCTCCCCGCGGCGCTAGCGCTCGGGCGCGGCGCGGTCTCGCTCGCCGTGCTGGGCTTGGAGCACGGCTTCGAGACGCAGAGCCTCGCCGTCATCGGCGAGCAAGACATCCTGGGCGACCGGCTCGTCCGGCGGCGCAAGAAGACCAAGCACACGGAAAACCTGCTTGGCGAGATGGCGGCGCTTTCCGCTGGCGATCTCGTCGTGCATGTCGATCACGGCATCGGCCGTTTCGCCGGGCTCGTGACCATCACCGCGGCGGGCGAGCCGCACGACTGTCTGGAGATCCATTATGACGGCGGCGACAAGCTCTATCTGCCGGTCGAGAACATCGAGCTTCTGACGCGCTACGGCTCCGAGGACACCGAGGTCGCGCTCGATAGATTGGGCGGCGTCGGCTGGCAGCACCGCAAGGCGCGCATGAAGAATCGCATTCGCGAGATGGCCAAGGGCCTCATCGCGATCGCGGCGCAGCGCATGCTCAGACAAGCGCCAAAGCTCGTTCCCCCCGAGGGGCTCTACGACGAGTTCTGCGCGCGCTTTCCCTATGACGAGACCGAGGACCAGCTTTCCGCCATCGACGCCGTGCTCGACGATCTGGGAGCTGGCCGGCCCATGGATCGGCTGGTTTGCGGCGACGTGGGCTTCGGCAAGACCGAGGTTGCGCTGCGCGCAGCCTTCACCGCCGCGATCAACGGCAAGCAGGTCGCAGTCATCGCGCCGACGACGCTGCTCGCGCGCCAGCATTACAAGAACTTCTCGCAGCGCTTCGCGGGGCTGCCGATCAACGTCGGGCGCCTCTCTCGTATGGTCGGCGCCGCGGAGGCGCGCGAGACCAAAAAGAAGCTCGGCGAAGGCGGTTGCGACATCCTGATCGGCACGCACGCCGTGCTCGGCAAGGGCGTGAGCTTCAAGGATCTCGGTCTCGTCGTCATCGACGAGGAGCAGCACTTCGGCGTCGCGCACAAGGAGCGTATGAAGGAGCTGCGGGCCGAGGTGCATGTGCTGACCCTTTCGGCCACGCCCATCCCGCGCACGCTGCAGCTCGCCATGACCGGCGTGCGCGAGCTGTCGCTGATCGCGACGCCGCCTGTCGATCGCCTCGCTGTGCGCAGCTTCGTCTCGCCCTTCGATCCGCTGATCGTGCGCGAGGCGCTGCTGCGCGAGCGCTATCGCGGCGGCCAGGCCTTCTTCGTCTGCCCGCGCATCGACGATCTCGAGGAGGCGTCCGCGTTCTTGCGCGAGAACCTGCCCGAGGTGAAATTTGTCGTCGCGCATGGGCAGATGGCGGCAAGCGAGCTCGAAGAGAAGATGTCGGCCTTCTATGACGGCAGCTACGACGTGCTGCTCTCGACGAGCATCGTCGAGTCGGGGCTCGACATTCCGAACGCCAACACGCTCGTCGTGTGGCGCGCCGACATGTTCGGCCTTGCGCAGCTCTATCAGCTGCGCGGGCGCGTCGGGCGCGGCAAGACGCGCGCTTATGCGCTGTTCACGACGCCCGTCAACCGCACGATCACGCCGCAGGCGCAGAAGCGGCTGGAAGTCCTGCAATCGCTCGACACGCTTGGCGCCGGCTTCCAGCTCGCGACGCACGACCTCGACATTCGCGGCGCCGGCAATCTTTTGGGCGAGGAGCAGTCGGGCCACATCAAGGAGGTCGGCTACGAACTCTATCAGCAGATGCTCGGCGATGCGATCACGCTGCTCAAGGCCGGCGTCGAGGAGCCGGAGGAGGAGGCTTGGTCGCCGACGATCGCGATCGGCGCGCCGGTGACGATCCCCGAGAGCTACGTCAGCGACCTCACGTTGCGCTTGCAACTTTACCGCCGGCTCTCGACGCTGGAGACGGACGAGGACATCGAGAGCTTCGCGGCCGAAATGTCCGACCGTTTCGGCAAGGCGCCGCCCGAGGTGGACCAGCTGCTGAAAGTGGTCGCGATCAAGGCCCTCTGCCGGAGAGCCCATGTCGAGAAGGTCGACGCCGGCCCGAAGGGGGTCATCGTGGGCTTCAAGGACAATCATTTCGCCGATCCTGCCGGCCTCGTGCGCTATGTGTCTGAGCAGCGGGCGCGCGCGAAGGTCAGGCCTGATATGAAGATCGTGTTTGTACGCGAATTTGGGAGCCTCAAAGAGCGCCTGGAGGGCACACGGGCGATTCTACAGGCGCTCGTGCAGATCGCCGAGAAGAAGGGCCGCAAAGGCGCAGCCTAGGCCTTGCTTTTTCGCGGTCGAGGGCGAAATTAGGCTTCGCGGCCGAGAGCTGCAGCTGCGGTTGAGGCGCGCGATAGTCGCTCGCAGCCGCGCGCAACTGTTTGAGGGAGCGATCATGACCGACCATCAGCCGCCAAGCCACACGCCGCCCGCCGACGGGTTTAGTTCCCTCGTTTGGCATGAATGGCCTTATGTCGCCATGCTGGCGCTCGCGATTTTCGGCGTGGCTCTGGAGAGCGTGACGCCGGGACCGATGACGTTCTATTGGGAGCTTCTGGTGCCGCTCTATGGCGCGATCTGCTTCTTCACGCGGCTGCGGGACGCGCAGCACCAGGCGCTCGTCTCGCGCCTGCTGCGCATCGAGCTTCTGCACTGGGGTGCGGTGTTCGTGGCGATGCAGCTGCTTTTGCTCAACGACACGGTGCGCATGATGAACATCAACGCGACCGGGCTCATGGTCATGATGATGGTGGCGCTCGGGACCTTCACGGCCGGCGCGCAGATCGGCTCTTGGCGTATCTGCCTGGTCGGCGCAGTGCTAGGTTTTGGCGTGCCCTTCGTCGCTTGGCTTGAGCGGGCGACTCTCATGATCACGCTGGTCGGCATCGCGGTCATCGCGGTCGCCGCCGCGGTCATCTCGCGCCGACGGCACGCGGCTGCCGCTTAGCATGCGTGAGCTTGCCGCCATCGCCTGTATCTGGGCCGCTCTCGCGAGCGGCGCAGAGATTGCGCGGGGAGAGATGGCGACTTCGGCCTCAACCGAGACGAAGGCGATTAGCTGCTCGAGAGAGGTCGGGAGGAAGCGCGCCAGAGGCTTTGCTGCGTCGTGGTGGTCGGGACGAGATGGACGTGGTTGGGCATAAAGCAATAGGTCCGGCAAAAGACGACCAGCCGCCGCTCTGCCGCGCCCACTAGGCGCCAGAGCGTGACCGTCTCGTCCGGCATCGGTCCGTCACAGTGAGCGCTGGAAGTGCAGCACGCCGGTGCCCTTATATTGCTTGATGGTCAAATCGTCGCCCTTGGTGTCCCAATAGGGGCCATTGAGCAGGATGCCCCAGAACTCGCGCTCATAGGCGAGCTGCTCGGGCGTGCATTGCTGCTCGGTGAAGGTTGGCATGGCGCGCGGCCCCAGACGGTCGGGACCGATAATGAATATTCCGGACCACGCCTTGCAGCCGGACGAGCCTTGCGCGCGGCCCGTCTGGTCGATGCGCAGCCAGATTTCCTTGGCCGGCGCCTTGCCGCTCAAATCCACCAGATTGAAGATGACGTTGTGCGGGAAGGGCTTGTAGCGCGGAATGCCGCCGCTTTCGGCGTTCTCGTCTTCTTGTTGCTGTTGGGGCGCCTGCTCTGGCTTCTTCGGCTTCGCCTGCGCGTTCGGCGCAAAAGCGAGCGCAAGCACGGCGAGCGCGGCCAAGAGTCGTTTCATCGGGAACCCCTCTTTTTTCACCCCAAAGCTTCACAGCATGCTCGGCAGCACGCGGTCCGGCGGGCGGTGTCCGTCCATGAAGGTCTTGATGTTGATGATGACCTTCTCGCCCATGTCGACGCGGCCTTCGATCGTCGCCGAGCCCATGTGCGGCAAGAGCGTGACCTTGCCGGCCTTTGCGAGCTTCAACAGTTTCGGCGAGACGGCGGGTTCGTGCTCGAACACGTCGAGCCCCGCGCCGGCGAGCTCGTCGGCCTCGAGCATCCGCACGAGCGCGTTCTCGTCGACGATTTCGCCACGCGCCGTGTTCACGAGGATCGCGTGCGGGCGCAGATGCTTGAGTCGGCGCGCTGAGAGAAGGTGGTAGGTCGCCGGCGTGTGCGGGCAGTTGATCGAGACGATGTCGACGCGCGCCAGCATCTGGTCGAGCGAGTCCCAATAGGTCGCCTCGAGTTGTTCTTCCACCTCGGTCGGCAAGCGGCGGCGGTTGTGGTAGTGGATCGACAGGCCGAAGGCGTTGGCGCGCCGCGCCAGCGCCTGGCCGATGCGGCCCATGCCGACGATGCCGAGCCGTTTTCCCGTGATGCGGCGACCGAGCATCCAAGTGGGCGACCAGCCAGCCCAGGCGCCCTCGGTGATGGCGTTGGCGCCTTCGACGAGTCGGCGCGCGACCGCCATGATGAGGGCCATGGTCATGTCGGCAGTGTCCTCGGTGAGCACGCCCGGCGTGTTGGTGACGGTGATCGAGCGGCGCAGGGCGGAGGCCACGTCGATATTGTCGACGCCGTTGCCGAAATTAGCGATGAGCTTCATCTGCTCGCCGGCCTGGGCGATGAGTCCGGAGTCGATGCGGTCGGTGATGGTCGGCACCAGCACGTCGGCTGTGCGCATCGCCTCGACGAGCTCTTCGTGGGTCGGGGGCCGGTCGCTCTCGTTGAGGCGCGTATCGAACAGCTCGCACATGCGGGTCTCGATCACCTCGGGGAGCCGACGCGTCACCACGACGAGCGGTTTCTTCTTGCCCATCTTTCCGTTGGCCTCCCGTTGCCCGTTCTTCTCGTTAGCAGGAAATCGAAAACGCCGAAACGCCCAATTTTCAGGCTCCACACTTCCGCCGCCGTAGCGTCGCAAGCCTGCCTGAATTCGTTGGATTTCAACCCCGTCTTAACGGCGGGGCGCGAGAAGGAGAAAGCCGGCGCCGTCTCGTGCAGCTTTCCTAGCAGATGACGGGCCAAACACAAGACGAACGGCCAAGACCAACGCCCTTGAGCGCGGGGCCCTCCCATGGGAGAAGACCACGCTTCGGATTTTCCAAAAGGAGATAGGCTTCAAGATGCCCCAGCGCTTCCGCCTCAAAGCCCAAGCGCTCGCCGCGCTGCTCGCGCTCGCCGCCCCCGTGGCCGCGCCCGCGCAGACGGCGTCCGTCGGTCCGGTCAGCAAATTGCCGCTGCCACGATTCGTCTCGCTGAAATCCGACCGGGTCAATCTGCACGAGGGCCCGAGCAAGGAGCATCGGACGCTCTGGGTCTATGAGCGCGCGGGCCTCCCGGTTGAGATCACCGCCGAGTTCGAGATCTGGCGCAAGATCCGGGATTCCGAGGGCGCGGAAGGCTGGGTGCTGCACTCTCTGCTATCAGGCCGGCGCACGGCGCTGGTCGCGCCATGGAAGAAGGAGCCGCAGCTCCTGACGGCGAGCGACCATGCGACGCCCGTCGCCAAGCTCGAGCCTGGCGTCATCGCCATGCTGCGGCGCTGCGACGGCGCCTGGTGCCGAATCCAGGGACAGGGCTTCGACGGCTACATGCAGCAAGAGAATCTCTGGGGCGCCTATCCCGGCGAGAAGGTGGAGTAGCAGCGCCTTGCCCTTGGCTTTCAAATGTGGATCGAGCGCTTATCCACACCAAGCGCCGCTTCCTTGACGGCTTCCGACATTGTGGGATGCGCATGGCAAATGCGCGCGAGGTCCTCCGCCGAGCCGGAAAAGGACATCAGCACCACCGCTTCGGCGATGATCTCGCCGGCGCCCGCGCCCAAGATGTGCGCCCCAAGGAGCCGGTCGGTCGCGGCTTCGGCGATAAGCTTCACGAAGCCTTCTGTCTCGCGCATCGCCCGTGCGCGCCCATTGGCGGTGAACGGAAACTTGCCCACTTTGATCGCTAGCCCCTTCGCGCGCGCCTCCTCCTCCGTGAGTCCGACGCTCGCGACCTCCGGCCAGGTATAGACGACGCTCGGAATCGCATTGTAGTCGACATGCCCGTGCTGGCCGGCGAGAATTTCGGCGACGGCGACGCCCTCCTCCTGCGCCTTATGCGCGAGCATCGCGCCGCGCACGACGTCGCCTATCGCATACACGCCTGCGACATTGGTGGCGAAACGCTCGTCGATGACGACGCGGCCGCGCTCCAGCGCGACGCCGGCTTCCTCCAGCCCGAGGCCTCGCGTGTAAGGGATGCGGCCCGTTGCGATCAGCACAGCATCGGCGCCGATCACGCCCTCGCCCCCGCCCGTCAGCGATTCGAAGGCGACCGTAGCCCCGGCCTCTGTGCGTGTGACTTTCGTGACCCTGGTCGACAGCTTGAAGGCTAGCCCTTGCTTTTCGAGAATCTTCTGGAAGCGCTGGGCGATCTCGAGGTCGAAGCCTGGCAGGATGCGCTCCAGGAACTCGATGACCGTGACCTTGGCCCCAAGCCTCCGCCAGACCGAGCCGAGCTCGAGCCCAATCACGCCGGCGCCCACGATGACGAGCTGCTCTGGGACCTCTGTGAGCTCCAGCGCGCCGGTGGAGGAGAGCATAACCTTCTCGTCGATCGCGATCGGCGCGCCGTCGGCCCCGCGCAGCGGGGCTACATCCGAGCCCGTCGCGATCACGACGTTCTTGGCCTCGATCGTCTGCTTGCCGCCGTCCACCGCCGTGATCTCTATCCTGTGAGGCGAACCCGCAAGCAGCCGGCCCGCGCCGATGAAGGGGTCGATCTTATTCTTCTTGAAGAGATAGGCGACTCCGCTGACATTGGCGGAGACTGTGTCGGCCTTGTGCTTCATCATCGCCGCGAGGTCGAGCTTCGGCGCCTCGACGACGACGCCGAAGGGCTTGAGTTCATTCGCGGTGTGCTCGAAGAGATGCGAGGCGTGCAGCAGCGCCTTGGACGGGATGCAGCCGACGTTGAGGCAGGTTCCGCCGAAAGTCGGGAGCTTCTCGACGACCGCGGTCTTCAAGCCGAGCTGCGCCGCGCGGATGGCGCAGACATAGCCGCCAGGACCGGTTCCGATCACCACGAGGTCGTAAGTCATCGCGCTCCACCCCTCCCATCCAGCCGCGCGGGATCGTCCATCCCACGCAGCAACTCACTGAACCGCCCATGGCGGCGCCCCTATGGGAAAGAGCCGCCCGAGCCTACAGCGCGCGACCTTGCCGCCGCAATTCGGCTTTGATCTCGTCATCCACCTCCTGCCCGAGCTTCGCGCCCCATCTTTCGCCGGCCGCCTTCATTTCCTGGGAGAAGTCCGGCAGCATCGCACGGAATTTAGTCCCCGTGGGCGAATTGCGAAAAGCGGCTTGCGCCGCAGGATCTTTGGTGCCGACCGCGAAGTCCCTGATCTCGCTCAGTTCAGCCGAAGAAAATCTTCGCGCGAGCGTATCCGCGGCGATACCAATCATCTCATCGACATGCGATTGGAACTTGACCCTCAGTCTCGGAATGACGTTATTGATTTGCTCGGAATATTGCGGATACTCGGTGGTCAGCTTTTTTTGGACAATGTCGATAATGTTCGGAAGCGCCGCTCTCATAGCTTCGGTCATGTGGAGCGCGTCTAACGTCTGTCGCGCAAGGGCAGGACCGTCCGACGTCGTTTGCGCGCGGAGTGGCGCGGCGGCGAAAAGCGTCGTAAGCAGGGTCAAGACAGCGAAACATTTGCGCATGTGCGCCTCCAAGAAAGTTTTTGCCGATCTGCTTTAGCACGCATCGTGAGCTTGCCCAATTCGTCTGAGGAAAATTTTCTTCCCATTTTGGTCCCAAAGGCGCTACACAGCCGCCGACTCATTCCCAACGGACCGATCCCCCATGGCGCGTCAGTTCATCTATCATATGCAGGGTCTCACCAAGGCTTGGGCGACCGGCAAGAAGGTGCTCGACAACATCAATCTCTCCTTCTACCCCGACGCCAAGATTGGCGTGCTCGGCGTCAACGGCGCCGGCAAGTCGACGCTGCTGCGCATCATGGCCGGCGTCGACAC
>DASPSI010000176.1:0-6818 GCA_035624015.1 Methylocystis sp. | reverse complement strand
CTACCATCTCCACGATCCGCTCCTTGACGACCGAGGGCAGCTCGTTCAGGGCGAGGTCTCGTCCGGATGCGATGGCTTGACGCGCGCTGGCCGCCAGCCGAGAATCCTGGGGAGAGGGCAGCCGAGGATCGGCATGAGCAGGCGGCATTTCTTGGTCTCCGAACTTTCAAGCAAGTCGATCACAATCGAAACAGCCGTAACAGTCGAAATATTCGAATGACTACTCAGATCGAGAGCTGCGCGAATTTTCGGCCCGAGTCGAAAGCCCTACCCGTGCCCCGCCGCCGACGAGAGGCTCGCAAGATCCACGCCGATCGACCGCAGCGCCCGCTCGTATTTCGTCTCGTAGTAGTGATCGAACAAAATCCCTGCGTCCGCAGGGCAGTGCAGCCAGCCGTTGAGCTGGATCTCGTTCTCGAGCTGGCCCGCGTCCCACCCCGCGTATCCCAACGCGAGCACGGCGCGGTTCGGCCCCTTGCCGGTGGCGATAGCCCGCAAAATGTCGATTGTCGTCGTCAGCGACACGTCCTCGTCGATCGGCAGCGTCGAATTGTCGATGAAGAAATCCGCCGAATGCAGCACAAAGCCGCGATCGGTCTGCACGGGCCCGCCCGAGAGAATCTTGATCTCCTTCGCCGCCGAGGACAGCGCGATCTTCTCCTTGGGGTCGATGATCTTGAGCTGCTCCAATAGATTCGGGAAGCTCGTCGCCACGGGGGCGGGCTTGTTCAGCATGATGCCCATCGCGCCGTCAGCGGAATGCGCGCAGAGATAGATCACCGACCGGGAAAAACGTTCGTCGGCCATGTCGGGCATGGCGATAAGAAGCTTGCCATCGAGGTAGGGATGATCGCCTGCTCCCGCGCCCTTTGCGGGCAGGGACCGAATACCCTGTTTCGGGCGCGGCTTGTTCATGGCATCATGCTACGCCGATGGCCCATCGTGTCAAGCGCGGCCCCGAGCGCCAAATCCGCTTCAGAAAGAAAAGAGAAAGAAAAGACGATGCCGAGAAAATGGCTGCTCCCGCTCGCGCTCTGCATCGCGGCCGTGGCGTCGCCCGCCGACTGCGAGGAGCAGTCCTTCGTCTCGGCGACGGCGAGGGCCAAGAACTCCAGCGCGCGGCTCATCGCGGCGGAGCCTGGCGCCGACGGCGCCTATCTCGCCGGCGTCGAGATCGCGCTCCAGCCCAAGACCCTCACCTACTGGCGCCAGCCCGGCGAGGCCGGCGAGCCGCCGCGTTTCGATTTCTCGCGCTCGGAGAACGTCGCCTCGGTCGAGCCGCTGTTTCCGGTTCCCAAACACATCGAGGAGGCCGGCGCGCTGGTCGCGGGCTACGACGCCTCGGTGATCTTTCCGCTGCGCGTCACGGCGCGCGACGCCAAGGCGCCCGTGAAGCTCGATCTCGAGCTGAACTACGCCGCCTGCCGGGACATGTGCCTGCCGGCGCGGGCGCATCTTTCGCTGACGCCGCCCTTGAGCGGCGCTTCGCCCTTCGCGGCGGCGCTGAAAGCGGCGCTCGCGCGCGTCCCGCGCCAGCTTACGGGCGAAGAGTCGCAGGCGCAGCTCAAAGTCGCGCGCGCGGGCGAGGCGCAATGGCGGCTCGACTATCGGGGACCGGGAAAGGCCATGGATGTTTTCGCGGAAGGCCCCGACCCGCTCTACGTCGACGCTGCGCGGTCAAAGTCGGGGGCCGGCTTCGACCTCACCCTCTCGACCAATGGCGCGACGCCGCCCGCCGATGGCGTTCCGACCACGCTTACGATCGTGATCGATCAGGGCGCCGTGGAGGGGCAGGTTCTGCTCAAGTGAACGCGGAATGATCCGTGAAACTTCCAAACATGAGGAACGCCTCACCCCAGCCCTCTCCCAAGCAAGCGGGGAGAGGGAGGCTTTAAGCGAGCATCCCCGCCGGAAGCTCGACGACGCGCTTGAACGCCGCGAGGAGCTGCGCGCCGAGCACGCCGTCCACGGCGCGGTGGTCGCAGGAGAGCGTCACCGTCATCATCGTCGCGACCGCAGGCGCGCCGTCTCTCGCCACGATGCGGCTCTCTCCGGCCCCGACCGCGAGGATCGTCGATTGCGGCGGGTTGATCACGGCGGTAAAATTTTTGATCCCGAACATGCCGAGATTGGAGACCGCGCTCACCCCGCCCTCATAGTCCGCCGGCGCGAGCCGCCGCTCCTTGGCGCGCTGCGCCTTTTCCTTGATCTCGGCGGAGATCTCCTTGAGGGTCTTCTTCTCTGCGCCGCGGATGATCGGCGTGATGAGCCCGCCGGGAACGGACACGGCGACGCCGATGTCGCTGGACTTATGCCGCAGCAAGGCCTCGGGCGTGTAGGTCACATTGGCGTCGGGAACCTGCTGCAGCGCTTGCGCCAGCGCCTTGACGATGAGGTCGTTGACCGAGATTTTCCACTCGGGCTTGCCCTCCTCCAACCCTGGCGCGGCGGCGTTGATCTCCTCGCGCAGGCGCAGAAGCGCGTCGATCTCGCAGTCGCAGGTCAGATAGAAATGCGGGATCGTCTGCGCGGCTTCCGTCAGCCTCCGCGCAATTGTCTTGCGCATCGAATCGAGCGGGACTTCTTCGTAAGTCTCGATCGTCTGCAGCTTCTGCGGCGCGGATGGCGCGGGCGCCGGCGCGCGTTGGCGCGCTAAGAGCACGTCGCGCTCGACGATCCGCCCATGCGGCCCCGAGCCTTTGATGAGACCAAGGTCGAGCCCCTTCTCCTTGGCGAGCCTTCTGGCGAGGGGCGAAGAGAACGCGCGATTCGAATCTGGCGCAGTCGCAGCGGCGGTCATGGGATTCTCTCTTCAACCGGAGTCGGCGCCCCATGCTAGTGGGCTACGTCGGACAAATCGAGGGGTTTCCAGCGAGCCTGGAGGCTCGCGATCCATCCGCATCTTGGACCGCGAGCCTCCAGGCTCGCATTTCGGCCCCGCAAATTGGGTGACGCAAGCTACCACGCGCTGCGCGGCGCTTCGTCCATGGCGTCCGCACGCATTTCGCCGCGGCGCAAGATCAACCGCGAGCGGCTCGCATCGCGTCATAGGCCTGCATGTGGGCGCGCGCGAGCCGAAGCACCGGCGTCGCGACGCCGAGCGACGCCGCCCGCAAGAGCATGTCGCCCAGAATGTGGTCCTGCTCGGTCTCCCCGCCGCGCTGCATGTCGCGCAACATGGAAGAGGCGGCGTCGGACGCGCGGTCGGTGAGCATGGCCCGCGATTGCGCCAGGAACTCGGGGCGCGGCGGAAAGAAAGAGGCGGCGGCGACCGCGCGGCATTCCGCGAGCAGCTCGAGCGCGATGGCCGCGCCGTCGCTGGTCGAGGCGATGGCCCCGATCGTCGCGCGCATGAGGCAAGTAATCCCGGCCAAGCTCGCCAGGAAGACGAGCTTCTCCCAAACATCCTCCATCACGACGAAGCTCAGCTGCGGCGAAAAGCCGCCCTGCGCCAGCGCGGCGCGAGCCCTCTCGCAACCTTCCCGCTGCTCGGGCAGGCGCGGACCGAGAACCAGCCGCTGCAGCCTGTTCAGATGCTCGATCTCGCCGGCGGGCGTGAGCGCGGCGCCGATGAAGCAGCAGCCTCCGAGCACGCGCCGCGCCGAGAACTGCGCGTCGAGAGCGTCGAAATGGCGCAGCCCGTTGAGGAGCGGCAGCAGGAAGGTGTCCGGCCCGACCGCCGGCGCCACTGCGGTCATGGCGGCTTCGAGATCATAGGCCTTGCAGGAGAGAATGATCAGGTCGAACGGCTGCTCGACGCGCTCGACCGCTTTGACCGGCGTGCGCAGATCGCCCAGCGGGCTTCGCACGATCAGTCCGTTCTGGGCGAGCTGCGCCGCGCGGCGGGCGCGGACCAGAAACGTGACGTCGGCGCCTGCGCCGGCGAGCCGCCCGCCAAAGTAGCCGCCGACGGCGCCGGCGCCCAAGACCAGGATGCGCATCAAGCCCTCCGCGTACGCGCGCGGCGCGGCTACCCCCGCCCCGCCTTTTCCAGCCGCAGGAAAATCCCCAGCACCAGCGCGCGGCGATCGAAATTGAACACAAGCGTCTCGCGCACGGCCTCGACGATCTCCTCCCAGGCGCCGGCGTAGCCGATGAGCCGCCCCGCCCCCGCGCCTTCGCCCGCTTCCGCTTTAACGCGCGCGTCGAGAAAACGATACAGCATGCTCAAAAATGTCTCGAAAGCCTGTTCGTTCTCATGGCCGGCCAAACGATCGGTGAGCGCGTGAACCGCGCCCCACTCCACCTGCGGTAGGCGCCGAAGCATGGCCCCGAGCGACCGGTCGAAGGCGAGGCTCTCCTCGTCCAGAAGGCGCAGCGCCTCGCGCACGCCGCCCTCGGCTGCTTCCGCCGCGGCGCGGAGCGTCGCCTCGGGCGCGCTTGCGAAAGAGGGTCCCAGCGCCCGCACGGCGGCTTCGATCTCGTCGGGCTGCATCGGCTCGAGCTGGAGCCTTCGGCAGCGCGAGCGGATCGTCGGCAGAATCCGGCCGGGCTGATGCGCCACGAGCAGAAACAAGGCGCGCTCCGGCGGCTCCTCGATGAGCTTCAACAGGGCGTTGGCGCTCGACCGGTTCAGATCGTCGGCGCTGTCGACGATGACGATGCGCCAGCCGCCCGTGCCCGAGGCGCGATGCATCTTGTCGATGACCTCGCGCACCTCGTCGATCTTGATCTCGGTGAAGAATTTCTTGGTCTTATCGTTGAAGCTCCGCCGCAGCAGGTGGATATCCGCCGTCGCGAGCCCCGCGATTTGCCGCGCGGCGTGCGTGTCGCCAGGCACAAGCAGCGACGCCGCCTCCTGGACCTCAGCCGCCTTGGGGTCGGGGTGCGCCAGCAGGAACCGCGCGAATCGCCAGGCGAGCGTCGCCTTGCCGAGGCCCTCCGGCCCGCCGAGGATCCAGGCGTGCGCCAGCCGGTTCTGCTGATAGGCCTCGAGCAGCGCCCGCTCCGCCGCGGCGTTGCCGAAGAACGTCAAGGTCTCGCGCGGATGCGGGGCGTCCTCCAGCCGATCGCTCTCGGGCCCGGTCGCGATCTCCTTGGCGAGCGCCCGGCTCACGCGGCTTTCCCGAGAAAGCGCGCCTCGACGAGGCGCCAGATCGCGAGCGACGCCTCTTCGACTGGCCTCGTCGTGTCGAGCACGCAGCAGCGGTCGGGCTCCGCCGCGGCGATCTCTAAAAAAGCGTCCCGCAGCTCCTCGTGACGCGAAAGCTCCTCGCGCTCGAAGCGGTCCGCGGCTGCGCCATGAGCGCGCCGGCGAGCGGCGCGCGCGAGCCCCTCCTCCGCCGGCAGGTCGAGGATGATCGTCAGATCCGGACGCAGGTCGCCGAGCGCTATTTTTTCGAGCAACGCTATTCTGCCCGGCTCCACCCCGCCGAGCGCCCCCTGATAGGCCCTCGTCGAGTCGATGAAGCGGTCGCAGAGCACGAAGGCGCCGCGATCGAGCGCCGGCGCGACGCGGCTGTCAACGTGATCGATGCGGGCGGCGGCGAACACCACCGCCTCGGCGAAGGCGCCCAGCGGCGCGATGCGGCCGGAAAGCAGCATCTCGCGCAGCTTTTCGGCGAGCGGCGTGCCGCCGGGCTCGCGCGTCTCGACGACGTCAACGCCCGCCTGCCTCAGCCGCTCGGCCAGGCGCTTGAGCTGCGTGCTCTTGCCGGCGCCCTCGCCTCCCTCGAAGGTGATGAGGCGGCCTTTAAATGTTGACGCGGCGCCGGTCATGGCTGCCTTCATGGCTTCTTGGCGGCGAAGCGTTCGTGCAGGGCGCTGGCGACATATTCGAAGGCGGCGTCATAAGCGCGCCGATAGAGCGAGCCTTCGCCGACGCTCTCGGCGGCGACGAGCGGCTGCTCCAGCACGACGGCCCCCCCGCGCTTGATCTCGATGTGGCCAATCTTCGCGCCCGCCTCGATCGGCGCCTGCACCGGGCCTTCGTAGACGATGCGCCCAGTCAGCCGCTCCGACCCCATCCCGCGCGGCAGCAGCACGCGCACGTCGCTCGTCGCCGCGAGCTCCACCGAGCCCTTGTTGCCGCCATAGACCTGCGCCGAGCCCACCACCTCGCCGGCGTTGAACAGATGCTTCTCCTCGAAATTGCGGAAGCCCCATTGTAGGAGCTTGCGCGCCTCTTCCGCGCGGTCCTTGGCGGAGCGCGCGCCGTAGGCCGCGAGGATGAGCCTTCGCCCCTCCTCGACCGCCGAGGCGACGATGCCGAAGCCGCTCTTCTCGTCGATGCTGCCCGTCTTCAGCCCGTCGACGCCGATGCTCATCGTGAGCAGCGGGTTGCGGTTCAGCTGGCGGATCTTGTTCCAGGTGAACTCCTTCTCGCCGAAGTAATGATAGTAGTCCGGATAGGTCGCGATCAGGTGCTGGGAGAGCTTCACCATCTCGCGCGCCGTGACCTTCTGGTCGGGGCTCGCCTGGCCCCAGGGATTGCCGAAGGTGGATTTCGTCAAGCCCAGCTCCGCGCCGCGCTTGTTCATGCGCATTACGAACGCTTCCTCCGCGCCCGCCACGCCTTCAGCCAGCGTGATCGCCGCGTCATTGCCCGATTCGATCAGCAGGCCGCGCAGCAGGTCGTCGACCTTCACATGGGAATTGACGTTGAGGAACATCGCCGAGCCGCCGGCCCGCGCCCCGCCGTCGCGCCAGGCGTGCTCTGAGACCACGAACTCGTCGTCGAGCTTCAGCCGGCCTTCGGCAAGCTCGCGAAAGACAAGCTCCGCGGTCATGATCTTGACCGTCGAGGCCGGCGTCACATAGTCGTCCGCCGCCTTCTCGAAGAGCACGGCGCCGGAGCCCGCGTCGATCATGAAGACGTT
>DASPSI010000172.1:0-16689 GCA_035624015.1 Methylocystis sp. | reverse complement strand
GAGCTTCAGCCGGCCTTCGGCAAGCTCGCGAAAGACAAGCTCCGCGGTCATGATCTTGACCGTCGAGGCCGGCGTCACATAGTCGTCCGCCGCCTTCTCGAAGAGCACGGCGCCGGAGCCCGCGTCGATCATGAAGACGTTTGGGAAGGAGGTTTGAAACGCCTGGGGCTCGGCGAAGGCCGTTCCACGAAGCAAAACGATGGCCGCAAGCGCAACGAGCGCCGCGAAAAAGCTTCTGAATTTATCCGACACGGCTCCCCTTCCCGTTCATTCCCGATTCCGCGCCCAGCCTGCGGAAAATGCGGCGCCGCGAAGGAAAATGCAATGCGCCGAGGAGCGGCGGGCGATCCTTAAGCCGGCGGAGCGAATGAACCGCGTCAATTGTGCAGGTCGGCAGTCGGCGATGGGCGCTCGGAAGCCGGAGGCGCGGATCGACCGCCGCGCGAGGGTCGCGGCCGCGAGCTGCGCCGAAACCATATGAATTTTCAAAGCGTTTCCGAAAGACGCCGCTTGCCGCCCGAAGCCGCGCCGCTAGCTTTGGGCTTGCCGCGCGACCATGCGCGCATGATGTGAAGGAGGCTCCTATGTCGCTTGACGTCCATCGTGGCTCCGAGGGCTTCAGGGTCGCCCTGGCGGCCATCGCGCTCGTCATCTTCGTCATTATCGGTCTCACCTGGATTCCGGAGCTGATCTCCGGCACGGAAAACATGGGCAGCACGGGTACTACCTCAAGAATGATCAGATAGCCCTGCGCCGGTCGAAAACAGTCGAGCCGGAGAAGCCGCCGCTTCGTCCCCTCGGCAAGAGGGGACGAAGATTAGGCTGACGGGCATGGGCCGCTGCAAGGCGGGCGCAACCAGCGCCCGAGGCCGCCGAGCGACAGGCGCGTCGTCGTCGGACATGTCGAGCCCAAAGTTCGGCCATGGAGGAGAATCGGCCGGAGCTCCGGCGCGTGATCGAGCGCCTCCGACGACGAGCGCTCGATCACGCGCCATTGTCGTCCCTTCCTTCTCACGCTTCTTTTGCGACGCATTCGAGCTGGAGATTTACGTCCGCAAGCTCGCCAAGCGCAATGCGCGGCTGCCTTCGATCCCCCGGAGATCGGCGACGGCTCCGCGCAGGTGAAGCGGCCGCCACGTGGTCTTCCCCGCTTGCGAACGATCCAAAACGAAGCGTCAGCTGTTCCACTGCCTTGCCGCGCCACGGTCGATAAAGACGGGCAACATTGCTTCGCCGTCGCGCTATGAGCAAGTGCGAAGGAACACGAGAACTTAACCCGCTTTCGGACGCAATAGCCTCAATTACCCCAGCTTTGCGAGACTCCCTGCAGACCTGGGAACCAGCTCCCGACGCTTGCCTTCCGGTTTGTAACGCGTTACTTTGCAACACGTTACAAAGGAAGGTTTCATGCCGGAGCCAGCCGAAAGGATGAGGATGATGCGGCAGCGGCGGCGCGCACGAGGTCTCCGCGAGCTGCGTCTCGTCGTTGCCGACGCCCGTTCGCGGGCGGTACGGCGTCGAGTGGCAAAGCAGGTTTCGGGCCTCGATCCTGATCGCGAGCGCGAAGCCCTGCAATGGATCGAGTCGGTCTCCGAGTTTGACGCCGATGCAACGGGGTGACGTGGTGACAGTTGCAGCGGCGGGCGACTACGGCAAACCCCGCCCGGCCGTCATCGTGCAGAACTGATGCCTTTCCGCAAAAACATGCTTCTGTTGTGGTCTGCCAGTTGACTTCCGAGCTCGTGGACGCTCCGGAGTTTCGCATCACCATCGAGCCAAAGCCGGAAAATGGATTGCGGCTCAAATCGCAGGTGATGGCCGACAAGCCGGTTACCGTGAGGCGGGAACGGATCGGGCAGAAGATCGGGCGTCTCGGCGACCGGGACATGGCTCGGCTGGGAATGGCGTTGGCGTTTGTGTTGGGGCTCGCGGACTAGCGACGCGTCGGGTCCTGTCGATAAACAGGAAGACTCGCCTGCGGCTGGTAGCGGCCTGATGTGGCATTTTGCGATACCCGACCACCAAAGCGTGCAAAATCGTGGAGTGGCGCGCCAGGGTCGATAAAGATGGGCAACATTGCTTCGCCGTGCCGCTATGATGCGCTATCCGTTCTCGCGCTGAGCTGCGCTGGCGCAGGCGCGGCTCGCGGGAAATTTTGCGATTGAAGGCCTTTTCAGGCCGCGGCTCGCTTCGTCGCGCGTCGCGCCGGCTTGGGCTGCGGAATGAGGAGGTCCGCCGGCACCTGAAAGCGGGCCCGCAACCGCTGCACCATCGCCATGCTCAGTTCCTTCTTGCCCTGAAGCACCTCGCTCACACGGCTCGGCGTCCCGAGGATAGGCGCCATGTCCGCTCGCGTAAGCCCGTGCTGGTCCATGATGTGCCGGATCAGTTCCGCAGTGCTCGGCGGTCGGCGGGGCCATTTGCTCTCCTCATAGGCGGCGATCAGACGGGCCTGCGCTTGGAGCCGTGCGACATCGGCCGGATCCTCGGAACTCCAAAGCCGATCAACGAGGGCCCGTGCGCGAGCAAGCTCGGCGTCGCTGTCGATTAGGATCAGGGTCGCATCCATCACACGGTCTCCGCATCAATCCTGTCATATTCGGCGTGGCTTCCAAAGAACCGGATCGCCAAAGCCCCCGCCCGATACTGGACGGCCGCCACCAGTCGGTAGTCGTTGCCCTTGATGTTGAAAACAACCCGGCTGGCCTTGAGAATGCTCGCTTTTGGGTATGACGCCTTAACATCCTCTGGATTGCGCCAGTTGGCGCGGGTCACAATATCGAGCCAGGCTTGGTATTGCGACCGCGCAACTTTAATCCCCTTATGGCCGGAGCGATCCGCCAAATAGCGCTCGACCAAATCCGCGCCAATGACTATCATCGATCAAGGATAGCACTGGTGTCCAAAAATTGGAAATGGCGCCCCATCGCGCCGAATGGCGTGACCGGCTCCGGCGACGCGTCATGGCGTGCTTTAGCGAGCGGAGATGGCGCCGGCTGCGGGATTCGAACCGGCGGCCCATCGATTAAAGGAGCGAAGAGAGCGGGCCGCCAAGCTTTCTCTCCGCTTCGCGCCCAAACCGCCCCTTGCGCGCCGGCTCGCTCTCCCCTATACACCCCCTCCATCCCACAGGCGAAAGTCCTCGCGCCTCCTGATTCAAGGCGGCGCTCCGGTGGTTGTTTCGTGAAGCAACCCAAACCTTCGCCGAGGCCAAAACCGGAGAAGACTCAAAATGGCTCTGCCCGATTTCACCATGCGCGGCCTCCTGGAGGCCGGCGCCCACTTCGGCCATCAGTCCCACCGCTGGAACCCGAAGATGGCGCCCTTCATCTTCGGCGCCCGCAACAACATCCACATCATCGACCTCGCGCAGACCGTGCCGCTGCTGCATCAGGCGCTGAAGGTCGTCTCCGACACCGTGGCCAAGGGCGGACGCGTGCTGTTCGTCGGCACCAAGCGCCAGGCGCAGGACCAGATCGCCGACGCCGCCAAGCGCAGCGCGCAATATTACATCAACTCCCGCTGGCTGGGCGGCACGCTGACCAACTGGAAGACCATCTCCGGCTCGATCCAGCGCCTGCGCAAGCTCGACGAGCAGCTCTCTGCCGGCTCTGGGGGCGTCACCAAGAAGGAGCGCCTGCTGCTCACGCGCGAGCGCGACAAGCTCGATAAGGCGCTCGGCGGCATCAAGGAGATGGGCGGCACGCCCGACCTCATCTTCATCATCGACACCAACAAGGAGGCGCTGGCGATCAAGGAGGCCAACCGGCTCAAGATACCGGTCGTCGCCATCCTCGACACCAACTGCGATCCCGACGGCGTGAGCTATCCGGTTCCCGGCAATGACGACGCCGGACGCGCCATCGCGCTCTATTGCGACCTCATTGCGCGCGCGGCGATCGACGGCATCTCGCGCAGCCAGGGCGCGGCGGGCCTCGATCTCGGCGAGGCCGAGACGCCCGCGGTCGAGCCGGCGCTGGCCGCCGCGGAAGTCCCCGCGGCGGCGGAAGGTCCGGCGGAAACCTTCGAGCTGCTGGCCACTCCGCGGGGCGCGCCGGACGATCTCGCGAGGCTTCCGGGCGTTGGACCGCAGATTGTCAAAAAACTGAATGACGGCGGTGTTTTTCACTATTGGCAGATCGCCGCTTTGACCGCGGACGAAGCCACCAAGCTCGACGGCGACCTCAAGCTCGGCGGCCGTATCGCCCGCGACAACTGGATCGAGCAGGCGCGCGCGCTCTCGGTGGGCTGAGGCCCACAGGCAGAAGACTGAAGACGAAGATCGGAAAGCGGGAGCTCCCGCCTTCCACTTTCCGTCTTCCGATTTCTGAGTTCCGACTTCCGAAACCTTGAAAGGTTGACCCCATGGCCACGATCACCGCCGCGCTCGTCAAAGAACTGCGCGAGGCCACCGGCGCCGGCATGATGGATTGCAAGACCGCCCTGACCGAAAACGACGGCGAGTTCGAAGCCGCCGTCGACTGGCTGCGCAAGAAGGGGCTCTCGAAGGCCGCCAAGAAGGCCGGGCGCGTCGCCGCGGAAGGCCTCGTCGCCGCGCTCATCGACGGCGCGTCGGGCGTGGTCGTCGAGGTGAATTCCGAGACCGATTTCGTCGCCCGCAACGCAGACTTCCAGACGCTCACGCGCAACGTCGCCGAGGTCGCGCTCAAGACCGGCAAGACCGAGGTCGAGGAACTTGGGCTCCAGGCCTATCCCACGGGCGGCACGGTCGCGGAGGCGGTCACCACGGCGATCGCCAGCATCGGCGAGAACCTGACGCTGCGCCGCGCGGCGGAGCTGAAGGTCTCGGACGGCGTCGTCGGCCGCTATGTGCACACGCAGGTTTCCGAAGGCCTTGGCAAGATCGCGGTCATCGTCGCGCTCGAGTCGAAGGGCGACAAGGAGGTGCTTTCGACCCTCGCGCGCCAGCTCGCCATGCATGTCGCCTCGGCCAATCCGCTGGCGATGAAGCCCGAGGAGCTCGACCCTGCGGTCGTCGAGCGCGAGAAGAACCTCTTGGCCGAGAAGAACGCCGGCAAGCCGCCGCATGTGCTCGAAAAGATCATCGAGTCGGGGCTTAAGACCTACTACAAGGAAGTGCTGCTGCCCGAGCAGGTCTCGAACCACCCCGACCACGGCGGCAAGACCGTGGCGCAGGCGGTGAAAGAAACCGAGGGCAAGGCCGGCGCGCCGATCGCTATTCTCGGCTTCAGGCGCTATGCGCTGGGCGAAGGCATCGAGAAGGCGACTGGCGACTTCGCCGCGGAGGTTGCGGCGGCGGCGAAGGGGTGAATTATAAACGCCGCCGCGATCCTTGGCTCGCAGCGGCCTTTTCGACGACGCGCCGACGGCGGCCTTGACGCCGTCCCTCGCCGCCCGACTTCCCCCTCATCCAATGCGTGAAGGAGGGGGACAGACGATGGCGTATGAGATCAAGCACGGCCCCGAGCAAAAGGCCCTCGCGGATCGGCCGGAGACCGCAACGGCTTGTCTGGAGCGCGTCAAAGCGCTCAAGGCCAAGCAGGCTTTGAATATCAAAATCTATGATCGCAGCGGCGCCGAGATAACAATTGCCGAGCTTGAGAAGCGCGCCGAGAAAGAGATGCTTTGACGCGGGATTCGACTCTCGACAGGTTAGAAGTAATTATACGCCGACCATCCCCTGCAAATAGGGAATGGCAAAGGGGAGGAATCCAAATGGACCGGAGAATTTTCTTGTTCTCTCTTGGCCTGGGCGTCGCTGCGTTCCTGACGCCGGGCCTTGCGTTGGCGGAAGATCACTTGGCGGAATCCATCAGCCACACGAAGGAAGCGATCGATCACGGCAAGATGGGACACCCGGACGTTCTCGTCACCCATGCCGAAGCCGCGCTCACGCACGCTGAGGCGGCGGAGAAGGCGAAAGCCAATCCGCACACGCAGGAAGGCATTGTCCATCTGAAGGCGGCCATCGCCGAGGGCAAGAAAAAAGACGCCGCCGCCGCGACGAAGCACGCCGAAGAGGCGTTGACGCATTTGGAAGCCGCCACGAAATAGGCTGTCTGGAGTTAAGCGCGCTGCGCCCTTGCATCCAAGGCCGCAGCGTTTTTTGTTGTCGACATAAAACCAGCGACCCGCCTCGGCGCTTCGCGCCATTGCGGTTTGGTCGGCCGGCCATAGGCGTGCCTATGCGGTGCGAAGGCGGCTTGCCTAGGCGCCGCGCGCTTCGTATGAAGACTCCGCAATCTTTCGGGAGCGAAACGCGATGACGGACGGCGGCGGCAAGAGCGAATGGAAACGCGTCGTCGTCAAGCTTTCGGGCGAAGCGCTCATCGGCTCAGGCCAGCACGGCCTCGACGCGCCGACGCTGGAGCGCATCGCCCGCGACCTCGCCGCCGCCGCAGGGCTCGGGGTCGAGATCGCGGTCGTCGTCGGCGGCGGCAACTTCTTTCGCGGCATAGAGGGCGCGGACAAGGGCATCGAGCGCGCCCGCGCCGACTCGATCGGCATGCTCGCCACCGTCATGAACGGGCTCGCGCTGGAGCAGGCGATCGAGATGCAAGGCCGCCCTGCCCGCGCCCTCTCCTCGGTACCCATGCCGTCGCTGTGCGAGTCCTATTCGCGCCGGGCGGCGCTGCATCATCTCGCCAAAGGGCGCATCGCGATCCTGGCCGGCGGCACCGGCAATCCGTTCTTCACGACCGACACTGGCGCGGCGCTACGCGCGGCGGAGCTGTCCGCGGACGCCGTGCTGAAAGCGACGCAGGTCGACGGCGTCTACACCGCCGATCCCAAGCGCGACCCCGCCGCCCGCCGCTACGACGTGGTGACCCATGATGAAGCCATCGCGAAGAACCTCGCGGTCATGGACACGGCGGCCTTCGCGCTCGCGCGCGAGAACAAGATTCCGATCGTCGTGTTCTCGATAGAGCCGGAAGGCGCGATCACGGCGACGCTGCGCGGCGCCGGGCGCGCGACGCGGGTGATCCCTTGAGCCCGCTTTTATCGCCCGGCGCCCCGCAGCCGCGAAAATCTCGCTGAAGGAGGCGCTCGACGTTCACTGAGCGGCGTTCGCCTTGGGCGCAGCCTGATTTTCTATCCCCGGAAGCGGCGGCTGCTTGGGCTGCGACCTGGCGAGATTCATGTCTCCCAGTCCGTCGGAGCCCTTGGCGGGCGTGGACGCCGCCTTCGGTTGGCTCGGCGCCGAGGGCGTTTGCGTCGACGCCGGCGGCCCGTTGACAGGCTGCGGCTTGTTCAAGGCCGGCGCCGCCGGGACATTGGTCGGATTATTTGGCGGCGGAGCGGCGGCGAGAGCCGGAGCGCCGGGGCCCTGACTTGGGACTTGCGTCTTATGCGGCGGCGAATGCGGCGCCTCGACGCGGGCCGCCTCGGCGCGCTTTTGCTCCGGCGAGGCCTTTTCCGCAGGCCGAGCGGACCGCTGGCGCGGCGTCGCCTCCTTGCGGCTCTCGTAAGCTCCGGGCGGCTCATGCGGGCGTGGAACAGGAGGCCGGATATACTCGCCCTCGGTGAAATCACGCGGCGCGTAGGCGCGGCCCGGGCCCGGCTCGCCGTAAGCATCCGGGGGGTCAATGGGCCAGGATCTCAGCACCTGTCCTTCGTAAGCGTCGATGAGGAACCTCATCCTTCGTCCGCTGGCGTCGACGCCGGAAGCGATGATCTCGTCTCCCGCCTCGCGCAGCGCGCCGACAAGACGGTAGCCGCGCCGCGCCAGCACCTTGGCGACGAGTCCTCGCCAAGCCGGCGGATGGTAATAGGGCTCCGATCCGATGGCCGATCGAGGCGGAGTGTCGTCATAAGGATCGTAGCCGTAAGGCGAGCGAACGCCTTGGCCCCACACGGGCTCCGACGCAAGGAGCGCCGCCAATAGGACGACCGGCGCGAGACGCGCGTCGAGGACGAGGGCTCTCGTCTGTTCCAACAGGCCTTTCATTTTGAACCCGCTCCTTGCCCAGCCCCTATCGCTGGGAGTTTCAGGGATGAATGCGGCGCGCCTTGGGCGAAACCGCATAATTTTCACGTCTCGAGCCTCCACGCCCGCCCTTCGTTGCTCAGCGACCGCGGTCTGCTCCGCCATCGCCTGGCTTCGTGTTCGGCTGAATCGCGGGAGAAGCCTGGTCCAGCGCCTTCAGCTGAGCTTCTATCTGCGCAAGCCATGACTGGCGTTTCGCATCCAGGCGATCCTTCGCCGCCAGCGCATGCAAATTCCCCAAAGCGGCTTCGAGATGTTCCCGTTGCCTGCCCTTGTCCAGCTCCGCGAGCCGCCAATGCGGCACGATGGAATACGCAAGCGACTGCGCGTCGTTTGGATCGGCGCCGACGAGCGCCTGATAGATCGACAGGGCTTGCTCGAAAGCGGCGATGGCGCCTTCCAGGTCCCCCTGCTTGGCGAGGATCGATCCGACCCGCTCGTGACTGACGGCGAGATCGCGGCGCCAGCTCGCGTTCTGGGGATTGGAGGCCAAAGCCTTTCCTCTGTTCGTCAGCGCTTCGCGATAAGAGTTCAGCGCTCCCTTGAGGTCGTTCTGCGCCTGCTGCACGTCGCCGATTTTTTCGTTGCTTATCGACAGATCCCAGCGCCATTGCGGGTTTTCGGCGTCGGAAGAGGAAAGAGCCTGGGCGATGGCGAGATCCTCGAGGTAGCTCTTCAGCGCTCCGGATGAATCGCCTAAAGCCTGCTGCGCGTCGCCGAGCCTTTCGTAGCTCACGGACAAGTCCCGTCTAAAGCTCGCATTGTCGGGCTTGGCGGCGGAGAGAGCCGCCATCAGCTTCGTCGACTCTCGCGCGGCTTCGAGCGCCCCCGAAAAATCGCCCGTGGCGAGCCGAGCTTGCGCGATCTCGTTGAGGACCACGGATTCGCTGCGTTTCAGATTGTCGCTCGCCCCGCTGCTCTCGATCACTTTCTCTTGCAGCCTGTGGGCATTGCTCAAAATATCCAGTTTCACGGCTGGCGGCGCGAAGGACAATTCCTTGAGCCGTTCTGCAAGATCGAGCGCCAGACGATCAGCCGCGTCGGTGAGCTGCGACGCAGCTTTCTGCACGTGCTCGCGCTGCGTCAGCGCTTCTCTCCTCGCCGAAGCCGCCCCCATCCATTGCCATCCCGCAAAGGCGGCGAGAAAGAGGGCGCCGGCGAGACCAAGCGAGGAGGCCAGGGCCCCCCACCGCGCGTTCTGCGCGCGCCTTCTCTGCCTCTCGCTCTCTTTTTGCAGTCGCTCCACTTCCGAGCGCGCGCGCTGCTCCTCCTCGCCGCGGACCTGCTTCGTCTGGTCGAAGCAGGCCACGAGATAGGCGCGGTCCGTCACGTCAAGCAGCGCGGTCAAATCCGAACGTCCATAAAGGCGCTGCGCCTGCTCCAGCAGCACGCCGCTATGCGCCGCAAAAGCGGGAAGGCGCGAACGCTTCTCCCATCTGCGCGACGCGCGCTTGACCCCGTCAAGCAGAGCGAAGCTCTCAAATTCCTCCTCGAGCCAATTCGCAAGCGCTCCCCAGCGGCGCAGCAAGGCCTCATGCGCGAGCTCAAAGGTCGTTTCCCCGGAGACGGCATTGACCTTTTGGGTCAGCAAGCGCTCGGCGACGAGATGCTCGATCAGCGGGCGGGCGTCTTGTGGAATTTGCTCGGCGCCTGCGATGCGCCGGCGCGCGGTTCTCGTCGCGAGATCGACTCCAGCCAGACCAGGAACGAGCGCCCCGCGCAAGAGCGCCAGTCGCGCTTCCTTTTCCTTGGGAATGCGCGGATCGGCGTCGGCCGTCCGGAGGACGCGCTCGAACGTGGCGTCGATCGCGCCGGCTAGTCCTCCGAAGCTTTCATAATCCGCGCGCGTGAGGCGCTTGGCCGCGCCCGACGCGCGATAGAGCTTCTCCAACGCGAAAGCGACCAAGGGCAAGGAGTCGCCGCCGCATTCCTTGACGTCCTCGAGCAGCGCTTGCGTCAGGTCGGGGTCGATCTCCAATGTCCCGCCCGCCTGCGCGACGCGCTTCGCCGGGCCTTCGATGGCGGCGCGAAGCCCCTCCGGCGGCAAGGAGGCGAGCGGAAAGACATGTTCCTTCACGCCGCCAAGAGCGCTCGCGCGCGCAAGATCGCCGTAGGAATCCGAACGCATCGCAAGAACGAGAAGGACCGCAGGATCGTCGCTCGCGGCGAGATTCCGCAGCGCTCTCAGCAAACTGTCGGATTCGCCGGCGCCCTCCGCGCGAAACAGCTCCTCCGCCCGATCTACGCCGACGACCAGCGTCGGCGGCTTCGGACCGACCGCGGCGCGCCCGGCGACGTCTCTCAGCAAGGCGCGCAGCGCATCCGAGCCGCCGGCGAGCGCCTCGCGGATTTTCGCGACGCTCGACTCTCCGCCGGCCTTCTCGGTCGCGCGCACGAGCGCCGCCGCGAGCCCGTCGGCGCCGTTGATCGCCGCCGATCCGGGTCGGATGACCGGCAAAGGAAAAAAATTACGCCTGTCGCGCTCGAGCCTTGGCCACAACCCCGCCCGCAGGAAGGAGGATTTTCCCACCCCCGGAACGCCGAGAACGAGGAAAAGGCGCGGGCCTGGCGCCTCGACCAGCCCGCGATGCGCATCGAGCGCTTCGATCAACGGCTCCTCGCGTCCAAAGAACACGCCGGCGTCAGCGGCCTCCAAGGCGTCAAATCCGCGATAAGGAGCTCTCCCTGAATCCTCTTTCGGCGGCCAGTCGAAAAAGCGCGCATCGACCGCGATCTGCGCAAGCGCCGCCTTGAGCTTTTCGAGCCCTTCGACGGAAAACGAGATCTGCTTCGCTTCTCCGCCCCCGTCGGCGGCGACAGGAAACGTTTGCTGGTTCTCGCCGCCGTGCAGCGGCACGACGCGATCGGATCGCGCAAGAACGAGGCCCGGCTCGTCCAGGGGGAGATCTTCGATCAGCGCGACGACGACGGCCTTGTTGAGCTCGCGCGCGACGTCATATTCGTCGCGGCGATCCCGCGACGCCAGCCACTCGCGAGAAACGAGAATTACGACGGCGCTGCAGCGGCTCGCATACTCGCGCCGCGCCCGGCGTCTGCTATCGTCTTCTTGAGCGCCTTCAGCCCGCTCAGGCCCAAGCGCGACCTCGTCCCAGCCGTTGGCGTTCAGCCAGTCACGAAGCGCGCGGGCCTCAAAGACCCCATCGCTCGAATAGGAAAGAAAGATTCGCGACATGAGCGGCTCCGCTGTCAGGTCCCAAGCTCGAGACAGTTGAGACATAGGCCGAATGAATGAGCGGTGAACGGACGCGGACCAAAAACATTCAAAGCTGAGGGAAGGCGGCTTCGGTCACTTGTCTCCGCCCGCGTCGGGCTGTCGATTATCGATCGGCCACAGGACCTCGGGCAAGGGGCGCGGAGAGCCGAAAAGCTCCTGGGTCGCGCGCATGTTCCAAACCGCTAATCCCTCCCGCGAGTTCCGGAAGAAGTCTTTCGACTTGTTGTAAAGACTCATGCTGACGCGGTGACAAATCATGTCGGCCGTGAGATCGGCGCCCTGGTCAAGGAATTCTCCGCACTCGACAAAAAACGTCGAGGACAGCTGAAGCAATATTTTGTAATACGGAAAAACGCTGTCCTTTTCTGTGATTATTGGCGCCTTGACTCCAAGGAAAAATGCTGAAATCAGAGCATAAAGCTCATTATCACAAAGATCACTGTCAGAATCTCCGGCATTTAGGCCAATGACCCTGCCAGAAAATAGCAGCGGCAGCCTTGTCAAAGGAAATCTGCTTGTCTCAGCGAAGGCTCGGTCGAACTCGATGCAAAAACGTATTCGTTTCGCTTTTGTCTGGACAAGATATGTCCGTCCCGAGCTCGTCGAGAGCTTTTCGACGTCGCGAAGAAGCGGGGGCAAAATAAAATCCTCTGCCGCCGCCTCGTATAAGGCGCGACAAGCCTCAAAAACCTCGTCCTCGCCGAGAGGCGGCACTTTCGCCCTCAAGTCATCCCCTGCCCCGCGCCTTCCGCAAGGGGCCGCAACGCCGAAGAAAGAGGCCACAGCGGAACGGGCGCTATGCCGGTCCAATACGGGATTTGGCGCCGAAACCCGCCCCCCGCCTTCCGCGAAAAGCGTATTTCCGTTGGCCGCGATGTCGCGACGCCGCCCCGGCAATTGCGTCGCCACAAAGTAACGCCATATGGACCTCAAAGAAAGGCTAACAAGCGGGAGCGCGACAGAAGACGCCTCCGTCAGGGCTCATGGGACATCGAATGTCTACACGCTCAAGGCGCTAGCGTTCGGTGCAGAATCGAAACTCGACGGAGTCCGCCAAATTCAGCGCGGAACTCAACCTCGAGCCGCTGCAAATGGTGCAGCTCAATCCATGTTTTGATGAAATGGGTCGGCGCCATCAGCGTCACGTCTCCGCCATCCACGGACACAAGATCAAGCCTGCTGAACCAAGATTGATAGAGCGCGTCTCCCAATTGAACTCTTAATCTATCGCGAATAGATTCCCAATGACGCTCTAAAGCGTCATCAACTTTGGTATTTTGCTCATCACCTGCGGGCATTTTCATCATACCTTAGACGCCGACAGACGATCTTGAACGCCGGCAACGATGATGGCGCGCAAAACCGCGGTATCTTACCCGTGTAATCACCCAAGCAGGGGACGGCTTGGACCGTATAGGATGTCTCGGTATGAGACAAGCGTTAAACATTGCTTAAGGTCATGGGCTCGCTAAAAACTTTAACCTTGTGACAAATTTATCACACTAAGCTTGGCTGTGATTGGCGGCCCCTGTCGCCGGCGACTGTACTCGCGGCGCCCAAAGCCATCGCAAATGAGTGTTTCAGTTCATTTTTGCGTCCGGGCGAGCCGCGAAGACGCGCCAGCCCGAGAGGTTTTGGTTCGCCGACCTAAAGCAACGCTCATGTCAGCTTGGCAAGCCCACAAAAAAGGGGCCGCTGTCGATAGCGGCCCAAGTCAGGGAGGAGTCGACTCATCCAGTCGACAACCCATCATATCCCCATTGCGGGCCAAGGTCTGTGTCCCAACGGCAACACTTGCCAACATAATGAGGCCCAGCTCAGTTCCAGGTTGTGTTGAAAGGCGTCGCAAAAGGGCGTTGGGATCGCCCTTAAGCGCATTCCGATCACACCGCGTCGGCTAAACCAGGCGTCATTGCGAGCGAAGCGAAGCAATCCAGGGTCGCGGATGAAACTTCCGACGTTGATCTCGGCGGCGAAAATTCCAAATACTTCTCGTGTAGCCCTGGATTGCTTCGCTTCGCTCGCAATGACGGCTCCCAATTTGATCGGAATTTGCTCTAGTAGCTCGGTTTTGCCGATTGCGCCGGCGCGGGTCCGCGGTAGGCTTGAGGCGGCAAGCTGGCGTCGAGACGCGATTGCGCAGGAACGGGAGAGACCGACGCGTCTTTTTGCTCGGACGGCGATCGCGACGCTTCGCTCGGCGCCAGGAACCGCCGCTCCGTCGGGGCGGCCTGAGGCGGAACGACGATCGCCCTGCCGGCGTGCGTTCTTGGACGCAGGCGATGAGGGGGACGACCGTTTCCGGCGTCGCGGGAGGCGGCCGTCTTGGTCGCCGCCAGCGCAGCTTCGAGCGACGTGTCGACGATTGCTTGGGCTTGCGGCGCCGCGTCCACGAAGGCGCTGTCGGGCGCGTCCTTCCAGGTCGCGGCGATCGTTTCGAGGGCGCTCGGATCGCCGAGCTGCAGGCCTTCGAATATCGCCGCAAGCTCGTCGGCAGTGACTTTCGGCCGGCACAGCCGCAGGCGAATCGAAGCCGACTTTTTGCCCGCCCAGTCGCCGCCGGGCAGATCGTCGAGCCACTGCCAGGCGAAAACGCAACGCAGATCGCCCGAGGCGCCAATGGCGAGGCCATAGGGTCCGAGCGCATTGGCGAGCTGACGCTTCACGACGCGCATCTCGAGGCCTTTGAACCGCGCGGCGATTTCTTTGGCTATGCCCTCCTTCGTCGGCGGGCCCATCGGGATTTTCGCGCCTCGCCGCCTCGCCCCTTCGAAGCGGATGTCGATCGCGAGATCGTTCCATCCTCCGGCGTGTTGGCGCCGATCGAGCGACTGACTTTGCCGCCAGCCGTCGGCATAGATTTTCTCGGCCACGGGACCGAGCGGGCCTGTGGACGGCGGCGGCGCCAAGACCGTCTTGATGACCGGCTCGTCGCCACGGCGCGCCTTGCCGCCGATCGACTCGCCGAGCGGCGCGGCCGAGGCCAGATAGTTTCGATCGCTCTCGTTGCGGGAGCAGGCGGCGAGAGAAAGCAGGAGGAGGAGGAGAAGGGGGGAACGGCGTCTCATCTCAGCGACTCGGCGAAGGAAATTGTCCGTAGACGGGGGCGAGAGTCATGCCGGCGGCGGGTCCTGCGAACGGGGCGGGCGGGGCGGCGGCTCTTTGAGCCGGATCCGCCGCCTGCTCCGACCATTGCGAGCCGGCCGGCGCCCGCTGCTCCGAGGCGGGCGGCCAGGTGGCGACGTCAATTCCGTTCCAGCCCGGCAGCAGGCCGAAGCCGTAGCGCTCATAGGGCATGGCGCCGATTCCCGGAACGCGACGCGCAACGAGCGGCGCAAGACCACGCGTTGGATCGGGGCGAAGCGCCGGATCCGGCCGCTGCGCCGGCGCGCTGCGTCCCGTCGCCGCGAGAGGCGGGAAGCGCAACGGGTTCTCGGGCATGACCGCCGATGGGAACTTGCCCTTGAGATTGCGCAGCGCGCCCGCGAGCCGCGTCTCGTCGGGCGCAGCGTCGTCTCCGGGCCGCGAGGCGTTTTTCTGATCCGTGATCGGCGAAGACCAGGCGGTTTGATCGTAGTTCGGCGCGGCGCCGGGGATCAGCGCCGGACCCGGAACCGGATACTGCGTCGTGCGCAGGCTCGCCCCGTGCATCTTGCCTGCGTCCTTGCCGCTGCAGGGCGTTGGCGGATGGTAGTAGCCGTCTGGGAAAAGCAGCTCGATGAGCTTCGAGTCGAGGCCGTCATAACGATTGGCGAGCTCATAGAACTCCTTGCCGCGCCGCAGCCGCTGCAAGGTCAGCGCATAGCCGAACACGCTCGCGTCCTTCGGCAGCCAGGCGACGGCCCGTTCAAACCAGAACAGCGCGACGTCGAGCTGGCAGCTGTTGTAGGCATACCAGGCCAGCGCCTGGGCGCCTTCGCCGGAAGCCGTCTCCATTGCGACGCGCGCGTAGCGCGCGAGGCGCGCCGGCTCGATATAGGGCGGCGCGGCGCGCGTCAGGTCGCGCTCCAAGAGATCGACGAACAAGATGCTGTTGTTGACGAGCGGCTCGCGCCAGGCGTAGGCGACCTCCTCGGCCTCCCGCAGCTGGCCGCGCGCGCGCAGCGTATGAGCGAGGCCGTGCGCGATCATCGCGTCGCCGCCATTGGCGATGGCCGCTTTGAACCACTCCAGCGCGTCCTGAAAGTCACGGCGCTTGTAATCGTACCAGGCGACCAGCCCGAGCTGATCCGCCTTGCCGCCGTCTCGCGCCTGCGCCTCGAAGGCGGCGACGTCGGCCGCAGGAACTTCTTCGGCGCGCTCGTCATGCAGAAAGGCGGCCATCCGCTGGCGCGTGATGTCGAGCATGATCGAGCGATAGGCCGGCGCGCCGTCGGCGTCTGGCCGCATCGCCAAAAGCAGCTTCTCGACGTCGGACATGCGCAACAGGCCGATCGCCTTCTGCACGGTGGCGATCTGTATCTTTCTGTCGCCATAGTCTGAGAGAATCTGCTTGAATTGCGCGGCGGCCAAGGCCTCGCGGCGCGTGCGCGCATAGGCCTCCGCGATGATCCAGCGGATGTCGACGTCGTTTTCGGCGGGATCGGCGTCCAGCGTGTCGAGCAGCGCGGCGATCTCCCGCCAGCGCCCTTCGGCCGCAAGGGGGGAAAGGCGGAAGCGCAATTCCTTGCGCCGCAGCTTCAACATCAGATCCGCCGAAGGCTTCCAGCCCGGGGTCTCGGCGGCGTGGGCCTCGATGGCCGCGCGCAGCTCTTCCAGCCGGTCCGCGCTGTAGAGCGCCCAGAGCGGTCCTTCGTCCTCCGCGCCTGAGGTTTGCGCATAGAGATCGGGCGGCGTCTCGAAATCGGGATAAAGCCGCTTCAGCCGCGCAATCTCGGCGTCGACGCGCGCGGTCATATTCATTGAAGCGTAATAGCGCAAAGCATAATCGTCGGGGCCCGGACGCGTATCGATCGCGACGGGCTTTTCCAGGGCGGCGACCGGCGGCGGAGCTTTTCCTGAGCGAATAAGGCAAACGGCGGCAAAGGCCGCAAAGGCGACGGCGGCGTAACGCCACGTGCGCCGGTCAAGCTTGACAAACGCCATCAGCTGGGGAGGCATGACGCATACCTCATACGCATCGCGACCAGCGTCAGCATGTGCAGCGTGGCCGGGTAGTAATTCTCGTGCGCGTGGCTCGTGAGCATCATGCGAGGCGCTTTCGCGCTCTCATAGACGCAGGCGACAAGAGCGCCGATCGCCCCTATGGCGTCCTCTTCGAACGGGCCCAGATCCTTCCCGGTCGCAACATCGACGATCGCCAAGGCGCCGCGGGTGCGCTTCACGAGCGCCATGAACGGCGCATATTGCTCGCGCTCGCCGAGCCCGGCCCAGGCCATGTAAAGCGGCACGCGCACCGCGTTGAAAGAGAACGCGGGGGCGAAGCCCGCGGCCGGCGCAACCCTGTCGTCTTTGAGCGACATCCAATCCGCCGGCAAGGAGCCCG
>DASPSI010000169.1:0-11790 GCA_035624015.1 Methylocystis sp. | reverse complement strand
CGAGCTCGCGACGACGACCAATTTCTCCTTTTTGCGCGGCGCCTCGCACCCCGAGGAGCTCGTCGCGACAGCGATCGAGCTTCAGCATTGCGGGATCGGAGTCGCCGACCGCAATTCCGTCGCCGGCGTCGTGCGCGCCTTCTCCTACTTGCGCGCACATAAGGTCGCGCGCGAGGATTTCCGGCTTGCCGTCGGCGCAAGGCTCGTCTTTGCCGACAAGACCCCCGACCTCCTCTGCTACCCGCAGGACCGCGCCGCCTATGGCAGGCTGTGCCGGCTGCTGACGCGTGGGCATATGCGCGCGGAAAAAGGCGATTGCGCGCTTCGTCTCGACGACCTGCTCGACTTCACTGAGGGCCAGCAGCTTATCGCGCTTGGGCAAGCCGCGCCGCCCAAGGCGCTCGCTTCCGCCTGCAAGGACCGGCTCTGGCTCGGCGCCACGGCCCTTTACGGCCCCGATATGCGCGAAGGGCTGCTGCGCCGCGCGGCGCAAGCAGAGAGGCTTTCGCTGCCGCTCGTCGCCGTCAACGACGCGCATTATCACGTCAAGGAGCGCCGCCCGCTCGCCGACGCGCTCGCCTGCATCCGCGAGGGCGCGACACTCGAGGACGCGGGCTTTCTTCTCGCCGCCAACGCCGAGCGCCACCTGAAGAGCGCCGCCGAGATGGGACGCCTCTTTGCACAAGCCCCGCACGCCGTCGACGAGAGCGCGCGCTTCCTTGAGCGCCTGAGCTTCCGCCTTGAAGACCTCGCCTATGAATATCCGAGCGAGCTGCGCGAAGGTTTTGCGAGCGAGCAGGAGGCGCTTGAATTCTTTGCGCGCGAAGGCGCGAGGACGCGCTATCCCGACGGCGTTCCCGCTCACGTCGCAGCGCTTCTGGAGCGCGAGCTGAAGCTCATCGGCGAATTGAGCTACGCCGCCTATTTTCTGACCGTGCATGACATCATGCGCTTTGCGCGGAGCCAGAACATTCTCGCGCAGGGACGCGGCTCGGCGGCGAACAGCGCGGTGTGCTTCTGCCTCGGCGTGACCGAGGTCGATCCGACGAGGCACGATCTGCTGTTCGAGCGCTTCGTCTCGGCCGAACGCAACGAGCCGCCCGACATCGACGTCGACTTCGAGCATGAACGGCGCGAGGAGGTGATCCAATATATCTATCGGCGCTTCGGCCGCGATCATGCGGGTCTCGCCGCCGCGGTCGTCACCTATCGCTCGCGTTCCGCCATGCGCGAGATCGGCAAGATTTTCGGGCTCTCGAACGATCTGCTCGCCAAGCTTTCGCATCTCTCGAGCGCCGGCGGCGACATGAGCCAGCGGCGCGCGGACATGATCAAATTGGGGCTCGATCCGAGCGAGCCGCGCTTCGCGCTCGCCTTGGAGCGCGTGGAGGAGCTCCGGGGCTTCCCGCGCCATCTGACCCAACATTCCGGCGGCTTCGTCATCACGAGGACGCGGCTCGACGAGGTGGTCCCCGTCGCGCCCGCGGCGATGGAAGGCCGCACCACGATTCTATGGGACAAGGACGATCTCGACGCGCTGGGACTCTTGAAGATCGACGTGCTGGCGCTCGGCATGCTGACCTGTCTGCGCAAGGGCCTCGATCTCCTCAGCCTGCATTACGGCGTCGCGCATCGCCTTTCGAGCATCCCAGCGGAGGATCCGCGCGTCTATGCGATGATCTCGCGCGCCGACACGGTGGGCGTGTTCCAGATCGAGAGCCGCGCGCAGATGTCGATGCTGCCGCGGCTAAAGCCCAACTGCTTCTATGATCTCGTGATCGAGGTCGCGATCGTGCGCCCCGGCCCCATTCAGGGCGACATGGTGCATCCATACTTGCGCCGCCGCATGGGCAAGGAAAAGCTCGTCTTTCCCTCGAAGGAGCTCGAAGAGGTGCTCGGCAAGACGCTCGGCGTGCCGCTGTTTCAGGAGCAGGCGATGCGCATCGCGATCGTCGGCGCGGGCTTTTCGCCCGAGGAAGCCGATCAGCTACGCCGCGCCATGGCGACCTTCAAGCGCGCGGGGCTCGTCAGCGCGTTTCGCGAGAAGATGATCTCCGGCATGGTCTCGCATGGCTATGAGGAGGCGTTCGCCGAGCGCTGCTTCGCGCAGATTGAAGGCTTCGGCACTTACGGCTTTCCGGAGAGCCACGCCGCCTCCTTCGCGCTGCTCGTCTACGCCTCCTCCTGGCTCAAATGCCGCTATCCGGACGTCTTCGCCTGCGCTCTGCTCAATTCGCAGCCGATGGGCTTTTACGCCCCGGCGCAGATCCTGCGCGACGCGCAGGACCACGGCGTTCCGACCCACGAAGTCTGCGTCAACGCTTCCGACTGGGACTGCACGCTGGAGCCGGCCAGCGCGCCGGGCCGGCTGCACGCGCGCCATCAAGAGATGGAAGACGACATCCGGGGCGGAAAGGCGCTGCGGCTCGGTTTTCGCGAAGTGAAAGGCGTGTCCGAGGCCGACATGCGCACGCTCGTCGCCCGCCGCGGCCGCGGCTACGACTCGGTGCGGGATCTGTGGCTGCGCACGGGCTTAGCCCCCGCCGTGCTGGAGCGGCTGGCCGAGGCCGACGCTTTCGCAAGCCTCGGCCTCTCGCGCCGCGAGGCGCTGTGGGCGGCGGCAGGCCTGAACCGCGCCGGCGACAAGGACGATCTGCCGCTGCTCTCCGCGCTCGCCTTCGAGCCGATCGAGCCCGACGCGAAGCTCCCGCCGATGCCGCTCGGCGAGGAGGTGATCGAGGATTACCGCGCGCTGTCGCTCTCGCTGCGCGGCCATCCGGTCGCCTTCTTGCGCGGCGCGCTTACAGCTAAAGGCATTGCGACTTGCGCGGATATGGCGAGGCTGTTCCCTTCTCCCCGCTTGGGGGGAGAAGGTGGCCGAAGGCCGGATGAGGGGCGGGGGCGGTTAGCTCCAATGGCGCCTCCCCCCCCAGCCCCTCACCCCGCCCCTCTCCCCGCAAGCGGGGAGAGGGGGCGTCTTCTGCCGCGAGCAACCGTCGCCGGGCTCGTGCTCATGCGCCAGCGACCAGCCACGGCCAAGGGCGTCATCTTCATGACGATCGAGGACGAGACCGGCTCCGCCAACGTCATCATCTGGCCGAAGCTGTTCGAAAAGCAGCGCGCCGAGGTGCTGGGCGCAAGGCTCGTCGCCGTCACCGGCGACGTGCAGGAGGAATCGGGCGTGATCCACCTCATCGCCCGCAAGGTTGAGGACATCACGCCGCTCTTGCGCAAGCTGGAGAAGGCGCATGCGGCCATGCCGAAGGCGCGCAATTTTCACTGAGCCGGCGGACGCGGAAACCTTCGCAACAACCACACGATCATACCCGCTAACGCCACGAGAAAGGCCCCGGCGTCGTAAAGCGGCCACGCGCCGATCTCGACCGGCGTCCTCAGATTTGCGTGCAGCACGCCGCCCATCAGCAGCACATTGAACACGATCGCGAGCGCAAAGAGCCACCGGGCCCAGTTCGTGACAAACGCCATGCTGGCCTCGCGCCGCTCGGGCGCTAGCCAATAGTCCTTATGCGGCAGATTCACGAAGCGCGGCGAAAGCTTCTCCATCCGGCCCACGCCCAAGAAAAGCAGCGCAAAAAACGCGACAATGCCGACATTCATGAGAAAGAACCCTTCGCGCGAAGCGAGGCCGTTCGGCCGCCCGCGCACATCGAAATGCACGGCGAGCATTTGCGGCAGGTCGGCATAGTGAAAGACGACATGCCCGAGGAGGACGACCGACGCCAGCGCGAAAGCCGTCACGGGGGTGAAGCGGATTTGCATCAAAGCGGAATACCACGCGCTATTTCGTTTCCTGCGCAAGGTCCTGGAGAATGTTCCGGTAGGCGCGCCACATATCCTCCCGCACCTCGTAAGGAGCGTCATCCGGAAGCTCTCCAAGATGCTTCAGAATGAGTTCCGCCTTTCTCGCCTTGGCCGTGTTCTCGATCTCGCGGTTCTTCACGCGGCGCTCGAGGGCGAACCGGCGAGGCCCCATTCGCAGAAGGACGCCGAGCATGATGCCGAGCGCGCCGCCGACCGGCGCCGCGAGCGCAAAGGTCCCCGCAGGCTCGGAAGCCGAATACGCATAAGCCGCCAAAACGCCGAGAACGCCGAAGAAGGTGGCGACGAGGGCTTCCGAGGAAGGCTCATCGTCGCTGGCGTGAAACAATTGCTTCGTGAACTGCATCGTTTCCCACGAAGCCTGATCCAAGGTGTTCAGGACCTGCAGCGGTCTATGGCGCAGCAACGCCCCCTCCCTCCATCTCCAGCTTCGCCAGGTTGATCGCCTGGCGCTGCATCAGGATCAGGCACTGGGTCCTCCAGATGTTCTCAGAGGCGGCGCGCCAGAGCGGAACGAGCTTGCAGACGCCGAAAAGGACGAACACCGCCGCCGCGTTCCCCAATCCTGTCAGCAGGCCTCTCTCCTGCGTCATGAAATAAAGGCTTGGCGCGACGACCAGCGTCAGGCTCCCGATCGAGAGCGTCAGCGTCAAAAGTCGCGCCTTTTGCAACTCGAGCACGGCCACCAGCTCCTCGAGCTGAGATTGATTGACCTTGACCTGGCTGCGCATATCCCTGACGTAGGAAATTTCGGTCGCTTCGGGCTCCGCGAGCGCCCTCGGCCGCAACTCGTGGACCATGCTCATTTTCGGGACTTTCCTTGCTCGTCCGACGCAGTCCATCTCCAGCATGGCGAATTAGAGCCCCTCGGTCGTGCGACAAGCAGCTTGCGGCGCCCTCTCTGTAGACGCATGCCCAAGCCGCGCTATGAAGGGCCCAAGCCGCGAGGCGATCAGGAGCCGCGTCCTTGACTTTCGACCTCTCTCTCCCCGTTTTTACCGGCGAGACGACGCGCGTGGCGAAGCTCACGCGCCGCATCCTCGCGCCAAACGCCGGCGTCTTCACCTTCAGTGGAACCTGCTCCTACATCGTCGGCGAGGGCGAGGTCGCGATCATCGACCCGGGTCCCGCGATCCCCGCGCATATCGACGCGCTGTTGAAGGCGATTCAGGGTGAGAAGCTCGTCGCGATCCTCGTCACCCACACGCATCGCGACCATTCGCCTGCAGCCCGAACGCTGCGCGAAGTCACCGGCGCGCCCGTGCTCGGCTGCGCGCCCTATGCGCCACCTGCAGACATCGCGACCACGGGATCGGGGCTCGACGCCTCGCACGACCTCGATTATGCGCCCAATCGCGCGCTCGAGGACGGGGAAAGCGTCGCCTTTGGCGCGGCGACGATCGAAGCGGTCGCGACGCCAGGGCATACGGCCAATCACCTGTGCTATGCGCTATGCGAGGAGCGCGCGCTCTTTAGCGGCGATCACGTCATGGACTTCGCGACGACCGTCGTCGCGCCGCCCGACGGCTCGATGACCGACTATATGGCTTCGCTCGAGAAGCTGCGCAGGCGCGACGATGTCGTCTACTGGCCGGCGCATGGCTCAGGCGTCAAAGAGCCGCAACGCCGTTTGCGCGCGCTGATCGCCCACCGGCGCCAGCGCGAGGCGGCGATCCTGCAGCGGCTAAAGGCCGGCGACGAGACGATCCCGCAGATGGTCGCGCATATCTATCGCGACGTCGACCGGCGGCTGCACGGCGCGGCGGCGCTCAATACCCTCGCGCACCTGGAAGATCTGTGCGCGCGAGGTCTCGTCGGCGCGGACGGCGCGCCGACCCTCTTCGCGCGCTACAAAAAGTCCTGATTGCGCTTTACGGGCGGAACCAGATTCCGGGGCGCCAGTTCCAACGGGCGCCTTCCCAGGCCCAATGGCCGCGCACCCAGACGTGCTCGGATGAAGGCCGCGGCGGCTGCCGCTCCTCGATCAGCGCCGGGACGGCCGGCACAGCGCCCACGACATAATGGCCCTTGACCCAGAACCACTCGTGTTCGCGCCACACCCAGTGGCCAGGCACCCAGGACATGCCGACGGCCGGCGCGGCCGGAACGACCTCCACGATCGGCGCCGGCATCGCGCGCTCGAAGACAACAGCCTGGGCGCCGGCGACGCTCGCGCCGATAAGGATGAACGCCGCAGCGCCCACCAGCGGCGACAGTATTTGCTTCGTGGTCATGATCGCTCCTCCCTTTAATACTCGGGTGTTCATTGCTCGCCCTTCTTGCATTTCTTGACGAAGTCCTTGAGCTCCTGCCCCGAGAGCCCCTGCTCCTTGCCCTTGTCGCGACAGGCCTGGGCGGCGGCGAGATCGGGCCGCGCCTTGGCGAAGCAATCCTTGACCGAAGCCTTGAGCTCCTTGCCCTTGAGGCCCTGCGTTTTGCCCTCCTCCCGACACTGGGTCCGGACCTCCTTAGCCTTCCTGTTCGAGGCGTCCGCCGGCGCGGCGGCGGGCGGCGCCTGATCGGCGGGCGCGGGCGCCGGCGTCTGCGCCAGGGCCGCCGAGGCGGCGAAGGTGGTGGAAAGCGCAAGGGCAAGCAGCAGTCGCATTTTGATCTCCAGGACGATTTTTGCGGTGAGACAGTGGAAATGCCGGGCCGGAAGTTCGCCGGAGACTGTGTCAATAAAGCGGCAACAAAGTGGCGGCGCGCTCCCGCTCCTTTTTTGTGCGCAATTTAAGACCGTCTCGTCGCGGCGGTTTCACGCGGAAGCCCCTTTCGCCATAATGCGGCGCCGGAGAGAGCATGTCCTTCACCTTCATTCACGCGGCCGACCTCCACATCGATAGCCCGCTCGACGGTCTCGGCTGCAAGGACGCCGCGGTGGCGGCGCGCTTCGCCGAGGCGGGACGCCGCGCGGTCTCGGCGCTGATCGACCTTGCGATCACGTCCAAGGCCGCCTTTCTCCTCATCAGCGGCGACATCTTTGACGGCGACTGGCGCGACGTGTCGACGGGGCATTTTTTCGTCAAGGAGCTTGGTCGGCTCGCGCGCGAGAATATCAAGGTCTTCATCGTGCGCGGCAATCACGACGCCGAGAGCCAGATTTCGAAATCCCTGCCCTATCCGTCGAATGTCCATGTGTTCTCCTCGCGCAGCGCGCAGACGCATCCGATCGAGGAGCTGCGCGTCGCGCTGCACGGCAGGAGCTTTAGCGCACGAAACCCGGACGCGGATTTCGTCTCGAGCTATCCGGCGCGGTGCGAAGGCTGGTTCAATATCGGCCTGCTGCACACGGCGCTCGACGGCTCGCGTAAGGGCCACAATTCCTACGCCCCCTGCACGGTCGAGGACTTGCGCCGCTTCGGCTACGACTATTGGGCGCTCGGACACATCCACGCGCGCGAGGAGGTTTGCGGCGAGCCCTATATCGTCTATCCCGGCAATCTCCAGGGCCGCAACGTTCGCGAGACCGGAGCCAAAGGCGCGACGCGCGTCGAGGTCGCCGACGGACGCGTGGCGTCGCTTGCGCATGTGCCGCTCGACGGCGCGCGCTGGGCGCATCTTCGCCTCGACGCGGGAGACTGCGCGGACGAAGCGCAGCTCCTGGCGACGATCGAGGGGCGGCTCGGCGAGGAGCACGCGAAGGCGGACGGGCGCGCGCTAGCGCTGCGCTTGACGCTCACCGGCGCGACGGCGCTGCACGAACGCCTCGTCGCGCGCCGCGAGGCAATCGAAGACGATGCGCGCGCCCTCGCCTTGCGCTTCGGCGACGACTTTTGGATCGAGCAGCTCAAGATCGCGACCAACGCGCCAAAGACGCGGTCCGCGCTCGGCGCCGCCGATGCGCTCGACGTCGAGGCGCTGATCCTAAAGGCGGCCGATGAGCGCTATGCGCAATCGGTCGCCGAGCTTATGGAAGAGATCGTCGCCAAGGCGCCGCGCGAGGTCGGCGAGGCGCTGCGCCGCGATCTCGACGCCGCCGCGCTCGCGAACGAAGCGCGCGACCTTCTGCTCGGCGAGCTTGCGATCGCAACGGTAGACGCATGAGATTTCTCACGCTGAACCTCGAACGCTACGGCGCCTTCACCGATCGCGTTCTGAGCTTTCGCGAGGATGCGCCGCTTCATGTCGTGCTCGGGCGCAACGAAGCCGGAAAGAGCACGGCGCTTTCCGCCATCGGCGATCTGCTGTTCGGCTTTCCGCAGACGACCGATTTCGCCTTTCTGCACGAGCAGACGACGCTGCGCGTGGGCGCTCAGATACGGCTCAAGAGCGGCGAGACGCTGACGTTGCGCCGGCGCAAGGGACGCAAGAACACGCTGTTCGACGACAACGACAAGCCGCTCGACGACGAGCTGCTCGCGCCCGCGCTCGGCGCCGTCTCGCGCAAGGTGTTCTTCTCTGAGTTCGGCCTCACGGCGCAAGCGTTGCGCGAGGGCGGACGGGAGCTCTTGGAGACTGGCGGGCGTCTCGCCGAAATGCTCGCCGCGGCGTCTTCCCGTCTGAGCGTGCTGTCGCAACTGCGCGCGCGCCTCTCCGAAGAGGTCGACAACTTATTCAGCCCGGCGCGGCGCGTCGCAAGCAAGCCGTTCTACATCGCTTACGACCGCTACCAGGCGACAGAAAAGCTTCTTCGCGAGAAGATCGTCACCACCGACGCGATCGCCGTCGCAGAAGCCGCAGTGAACGCCGCACAGGACGAGCGGGAACGGCTTGCCTCCAAGCACGACGCCAACGGCCGCGAGCTTGCGCGCCTGAGGCGCGCGCTCCGCACGCAGTCGAAGCTGCGGCGGCTGGACTCGCTGCGCGCTGAGCTTCTCTGCTATTCCGACTTGCCCGTCTTGGAGCCGGCGTCGCTCGCGCGATGGCGCGCCGCAGCAGAGGAAGCGAGCCGCATCGATGAAGCGCTCGATGAGCTTCGAAGGGCGCAGGCGTCCGATTCGGAAACCATCGCGGACCTCAAGGTTGACGAGCGCCTGCTGCGCCAAGCAGTGAGGATAGGCGAGCTTCGGGAAGCCGTCGGCGCGGTGCGCGAGGCGGAAAAGGACCTGCCGGGTCGCCATGCGGAAGCACGCGAGGCCCGCGACAATCTCGACACGAGCGCGCAGCGGCTCGGATTGCGAGATCACGAGGAGCTGGCGCTGCGCCAACCCACGGAAGCCCAGCTGGCGCTCGTCGAGGAGCTCATCGATCGCCTAGGCCGTGCGGAGCTGAAGCGCGCCCAAGCGTCGGAGGCCGTCGACGCGGCGCGAAGCAAGGCGCAATCGCAGGATGAAGCGGCGGAACGCGGCGTGCGGGCAGTCGATCCCGCGCGCTTCCAGCAGCTGTTAGACCTCCACGCCGACGTGCCGGCTTTGGCCGATCGCCGGCAGCGGGACGCTCTGACGCATCGGGCTGCGAGGCGGCTCCTGGAAGAGGAGGCGTCTCGGCTCGAGCCGCGCATTGGGGGGATCGACGCGCTCGCCCTTGCGCCCGCGCCGGACGCCGCCAAGATCGAAGCTGCTCGGCAGCAGCTCGAGGCGTTGCAGAGCGACGAAAAGCGCGCTGCGATTGAGAGCACCGCGGCGCGCGACGCCTTGACGGAGGCGGAGCAGGAAATCGTCTCCCTTCAACTTGAAGGCGAAGTGGCCACACGCGAAGACTTGCGCGGGGCGCGCGCCGCGCGAGAGAACGCATACGACGACTTGAGCGCCGTGCTGGACACTGACGCCGCCTCCAAGCGGCGCGTCGCGTTCGAAGCCTTGGGCGCAGCCAATCGCAAGGTCGACGCAACGACCGATCTGCTCCTGACCGGTGCCGATCGCGCCGCGCGCTATGCCGCCGCTTGCGAAAGGCGCGCCAGGCTTCAGCGTGAATACGAGAACATGCGCGGCGCGCAGGACGAACGCCTCGCTCGCTGGGAGACCTTCAGGGAGAATTGGCGGCGGCTTTGGGCGGCATCCGGCATAGAGCCTCTGACGCCGCTGGAGATGATCGAGTGGCGCCGGAAGGCGACGGACATTTTGCAAAGACGAGATCGCCTCGACGCAGGCCGGCTCGATCTCGACGTTCTCTCGCAAACGTTGGAAGCGAAGGGCGCGAGCCTGCAGCGTCTGATCGAAGACATGCGCACCGACGCGGACCCGGCGCTGCCACTGGAATCCGCCTACAGGCTCGCGCAGACGACGCTCGATAAAATGCAGACGAGCTGGACGCAGGCGCGCAGCGCGGCTTTGCTCAAGGACGCCGCCATGAAGGACCTCGCGCGCGCGGAGCACAATCTACTCAAGGCGCAAGAAGAACTCGAACGATCGGCGTCCGGGTGGCCCGACGCGATCAGGGCGATCGGCCTCGAAAGTGGAGCGCTGCCTGCGCAGGCAAAAGCCAATCTCCGCGAGTGGCGCTCGATCCCGTTGCATCGGGAGCGGCTGCGGACTGCGCAGCACCGAATCGCTGGAATGGAGAAAAGCATCTCGGATTTCGAGATGGCCGTCGCCTCATTGATCGCGTCGGTCGCCCCGGATATCGATGGCCAGAGCCCACGCTCGGCTCTGAACGCTATGAATGAGCGTCTCCTAAAGACGCAGGCCGACAACGAAAGACGCGAAACGATGCGTGAGGCGGCGCGCAAGCGCGAGGCGGCGCGCGTGCAGCTAATGGGTCGGCGCGACGCGGCGACAGCGACGCTCGCGGCGGCTTTCGAAGCATTCGCTCTCGCGCCAAACGAGGCTCTTGGCCTCGCGCTGGAGCGCGCGGACAGACGCAATGCCTACGCCGCTGAACTCGACGCCTGTCTGCACGACCTGGCCGAGAGCTCCGACGGCCGCGACGAAACGGCTTTGCGCGCGGAACAGACCGATTTGCAGCCAGAACTTCTGCCAGGGGCTATCGCTCGCCTGGAAATCGACGGCAAGGAAATCTTGGCCGACATCGAGGGCGCGGCGGCAGCGCTGCATGACGCATCGCGCCGTCGCGACGAACTCATGCGAGGCCGCGGCGCGGCGAGCGTGGCAAGCGAGAAGACCGAGGCCGCAGCCGAGCTTGGCTCGATCGCTCGCCGTTGGCTGCTGCGGGCAAGCGCCGCAAAGCTCGCCGCGCTCGCAATCGAGCGTCATCGCGCCACGATGGAGGACCCGTTGATCGCGCGCGCGTCGAAGCTCTTCGCCGTCGCGACGGATAGCGGCTTCGCGGGGCTCTGCGCCGACTACGACGAGGACGGCAGCCCGACGCTCAAAGGCTTGCGGGCGAGCGGCGCCAGGGTCGCGATCGCCCGCATGAGCGAGGGGACGCGCGATCAGCTTTTCCTCGCGCTGCGGCTTGCGCTCCTGGAGCTGCGCGGCGGCGAGCCGCTGCCGTTCATAGGCGACGATCTGCTCGCAAGCTTCGACGAGCTGCGAACAGCGCGGGCGCTGGAGCTGCTCGCGGAGTTCGGGAAGACGCGGCAGGCGATCGTCTTCACGCATCATCGCCATGTGGCGGAGATCGCGGTGAAACTGGCCGTCGCCGCGGATATAATTGAGCTATGAACGATCTCGATCGCACCCCATGACCGGCGCCGGCACCGACCACACCAAACCTCAGCTCGAAGGCGGACCTGCCATCATCCTCGTGCGCCCGCAGCTCGCCGTGAACATCGGCATGTGCGCGCGGGCCATGGCGAATTTCGGTCTCTCCGATCTGCGCCTCGTCGCCCCGCGCGAAGGCTGGCCGCGCACCGGGGCCTATCGCAAGGGCGCCTATGCCGCCGCGGCCGGCGCCGTGCATCTCTTGGAGAGCGCCAAAGTCTATCCCGACGTGCCCGCGGCGACCGCCGATTTGAGCTTCGTCTACGCCGCGACGGCGCGCGGGCGCGGCCAGGCCAAGCCCGTGCATCTGCCCTCCGAGGCCATGCCTCGGCTCGCCTCGGGATATACGGCGGGCGAGCGCCACGGCGTGCTTTTCGGGCCCGAGCGCACGGGGCTCGACAATGACGAG
>DASPSI010000156.1:0-30310 GCA_035624015.1 Methylocystis sp. | reverse complement strand
GGCCGCCGCGCTGCTCCAGGCGACGAGCGAGGACGCGGTCGCCCATTGCCTCGCCGGCCATGTCTCGGCGGAGGGCGCGCATCGTGAGGTCCTGGCGCGGCTCGGCAAGCGGCCGCTGCTCGATCTCGACATGCGTCTGGGCGAAGGCTCCGGCGCCGCGCTGGCGATCGGCGTCGTCAAAGCGGCGCTCGCCTGCCACCGCGACATGGCGACCTTCGAGAGCGCGGGAGTGAGTGGCAAGGCGTGACGGCTCAGCCGCCCAAGCTTGCGAAACATCCGAATTTGGTCATAATGCAGTGCAATATCGTAAGCGTCGCCGCGTCGGCTGCGAGGCGGCTGTCGTAAATGTGACAGTAAAAACATATGGTTGTATACGACGTTCGTCTGCGGGCGCCTCAAGAAAATGATCGAGCGAGCAGCCAAGCGGGAGCCGGAAAGTCTGGAAAGTTTTTGCTCTGCACAAATTGTGCAGCAGATTTGATTCAGCACGTCACGGGAGGGCGGCATGCGCAGCCTGCATCTCGAAGCGGCCCGAGCTTCGCTCGGTGTCGGCCAGAGCGCCTTCGAGCCCTTGGAGCGGCGCGAGGGCGTCGTGGTCACGCTCGGGCCCTACACGCATATCTTCGATCGTCCCGGCAGGTCGGTGTGCAAATGGACCGGCACGAAGACCTTGCCGCGACAGAGCCCGCACGCCTTGCCCGCGCGCTCCCGGCTCTGGAACGAGCTCGCAGTCGCGGCGCGCATCCTGTTCGGCGGCGGCGACGTCGCGGTCAACATGATCGTCGCCGGGGGCGAGCAGCGCGAGATCCTGCTCACCGCGGGCGACCGCAACGTGGTCGAGAAGATCGATCTCGCAAGGCTCGCGCGCGAGGGCGCACCGTCGCTCTTGTTCCTGCAGACCGCCTATCTGTGCTCGTCGGACAACGTGGCCTTCAAATCGGTCCCCTGCAACGCCTCGCATATGAGCTGGTCGCGCGCGCCTTACGTCTACAGGACGCAGCGCGTCACGGAGCCCTCGCGTCCGGCCATTCTGTGCCTCTCAGGCCGCACCAACGTGTGGCGGGAGCGCATCGCCCCGGGGCAAAGCCGCGATTTCGCACTCGGCAACATCGTCGCGGTCACGAGCAACATCTCCTCGACGCTGCGCCCGAGCAACCAGTACCATTCCCAGGACGCCCCGGTCGTTTCGTTGTGCGGCGCTTCGTTCGACGACGAGCCGCCGGCGCCTGCGACTCGGCTCAGCAAGGCGGAGGTGAAGCGGCGGCTGCGCGAGGTGAGGGCGTCCCTCAAGACCCTGTTCGAATCGATCAGGGCGCGCGAGGGGTTTTTCGTCTGCGAGGTCGTCAATCATTCGGATCGGCCGGCCTATGTCTATGTGCAGCTCAACAAGAGCGGCTTTTACGGCGGCACGGGCCTCGTCGGCGTGGCGATCAAGATCGTGGCGGCGCTGTTCCGCTCGTCGAATTTTTTGCTCGGGCATTAGCCCGGCGTCGCTGACCGAGATGCGCCCGTCAGCTCAGCATTTCTTGCAAGAATAGCCGCACGAACGCCGGAATGCGCGGGTCGTCCAATTCCTTCCGGCCGTGGACCATATGGGCGCGCGCGAGCTCCGGCTTGGCATCGCGGGCGATATGGCGCGCGACCCTTTCGGCGATTTCGGCAGCCGGCGCGGGCCAGTCGACGATCTTGAGGCAGGCGACCCGCCGCGCTTCGAAAACGACGCGCCAGGCGGGCTCGATGCGCGCGATGTCTAAGCCAAGCCCCGTCTCTTCGGCCAGCTCGCGCACGAGGCTGCCGTACAAGTCGACTTTCCCGGCTTCAACGTCGTTGAGATCCGGCGTGCCGCCCGGGAAGAACCGCGCGCCGGGCAGCGCGTGGGCTTGGCCCATCTCGCCCAGTAGAAACGCGCCGTCTGAGGAGCGCAAGGCCGCCATGGCGAAGACATTGTGGACGCCGCAATCGGGAAAGCCGAAGTCGCGCCAGGCAACGAAGCGCGAGAAGCGCGTCTCGAAGCAATCGATCTCGAGCGTGACGCCGCCATCGCGCGTGCGGCGCTCGACCCGGTTCGCGAGCAGCACAATGCCGTCATAGAGCGTGGGATTGGCCTCAACGCGACGGCGCCAATGCTCGGCGATCTTGCCGTCCTCATCGCGGGCGAAGGCCCAGCTGGCCTCGACCAAGCGACAGTCCAGGGCATCTATGGTCTCAATGCGGTCGTTGCCCGTCAAAGCTGCAAGACTCCGGAAACAATCGGCGTCGTCTGGCCGCCGATATGCAGATTGGCGAGCGAGCCGTTGAAAACCTCCATACGCAGGGTCAGCCGCGCGGGACGCCCCGCCGCATGTCCTTGCTCGACGACGAGCTCATGAGGGCCGTCGCTCGGCCGCTCGAACTCCAGCGCTGCGCCGGCGAAGGCCGCCAGGGCCTCGCCGCTCGCCAAGGCGTCCGCGCCGTCGCGGTTTATCAGCCGCGCGTGAATCGCCGCATCGGATTCGATCGGATCGGCGGCGTAAAGATACAGGCCTTGCGCAGCGCCGAGCAGCGGCGCGAGCGCCGCCTTCACGGGCCGCGCGCGCTCCAGCGTGCTGCGGCTGCGCACAGGCGCGAGGCAATAGGGCGCAAGACAGTCATAGACGCGCGGCTCATGCGCGCCAAAGGCGAGGTCGCCGGCGTGGAGGCCGACAGCTTGCGCTAGACCCATAGGATCGATCGAGGCGTCGCGGCGGACCGGCGCGCGCTCGAGCGCGAGCTCAGCGTAAACAGTTCCATGACGGCTGCGGATGACCTCGCAGGCGCGAGTTTCGTCTCGCGTTTCGATTGTGACAACAACGCTTCGATGCGCGAGGATTTCCGGCGCGCGCGATTGCGCGAGCACCGCCGCGGCGCCGATCGCCGCATGCGGGGCGAGCGCATGCTCTTCGCCTTGCGGGGAAAAAGAGACGAGGCGCGCGGTGTTGATCGGGTCGCGCGCCGGGAGAACGAAGGCGGTCGTCGGTGCGGCGAGTTCGTGCGCGAGCAGAGCCATCTCGCGCGGCTCAAGCGCGCTCTCGCAGTCAAGAACGGCGAGCGGGCGGCCCTCGAGCTTGCGTCGCGTGAACACGTCCAGAAGATGGAATGCCGCCCGCGCGCTCATTTGAGGGTCAACCCGTCCTGCATGGCGAGAATTGTAATGCTGTCGCGAAACTCGATGAGCTCGACGATCCGCCGGTCCTCGAACCTGAGAAATTCCGCGAGCGCGACCACGCCGCGTCGGCCCGTGCCTCTGTGACGCCATTCGACCCTTCGGCGCGAGGCCACGCGACCCTCGTCGATGACCGTATCGGCGATCTCGTAGCTGAGCTGCTCGAACTCCACGGCGATGGCGCGGACGACGCCGCACAGCGCGGCGACGCCGATATGACGGCCGGCGTAAGGAATGCGGCCGCGGTCGCCGACGAATTCGCAAACGATATTGGCCGCGCAATATTTGTGTATCGCCGCGGGGTCGGGCCCTTGCGGCGTGGGGAAATCGGCCAGCGCATGGCAAATCGTGTGTATCTCCTCCCGCCGCAGCCCGCTGGGCTTGGGAGTGATGAGCTCGTCCAGCCCCCCGCGCAGGGAGACGCAAGAGCTCGAAAGGACCGGCCGGTCGAGAAACTCGTGCAGCTCGACGACTTCGCTGTCTTCCCAGCGGAAGAAATAGGCCATGTCGAGATCATAGAGGCCTCCCGATCCGATATGCCGCCAGCGCGTTCGCCAGCGCATCCAGGCGCGCTGATCCTCGATCAGGACGTCGAGAATTTCTCCGTCGACCGCAAGATACTCCTCGTCGATGAGCCGGAGGCTTTGTCGGAAAGCCTCTCTCCCGTTCAGCACGCCTTTGTGGAACAGCCCCTGACGCGAGCAGTCGCGGAAGAACACCATGCCCGGGGCGAAATGCTGCATAAGCAAATCGAGCCGACGCGAGAGCCGTAAAGACGCAATATCCGACAGTCGTTGGCAAATCTCGCCTCGGGTCAAACGGGTCGGTCCCTCCGCCCCTTGAACCATTGACGGCCCCCTCCCCATGAACTCCCGCCACGGCTCGGCGAAGCCGCGGCCCTCCTGAGCTATCTCTCCTGCACTAGCGTCGTACGCTCCGAAAATAAGGGAATCCCCGCGACTGTGGATGAGCTTAGCTCAGTTGCGGTCCTTGTCGACAAGTTTGTTTTTGCCGATCCAGGGCATCATCGCGCGCAGCCGCGCGCCCACCGCCTCGATCGGATGCGCATTGTTGCGCGCGCGCGTCGCCTTGAACGAGGTCTGGTTGACCTTGTTCTCGAGCATCCAGTCGCGCGTGAACTTGCCGGATTGGATATCTTGCAGGACGCGCTTCATTTCCGCCTTGGTCTCAGCCGTGATGATGCGCGGGCCCGTGACATATTCGCCATATTCGGCGGTGTTCGAGACCGAATAGTTCATATTGGCGATGCCGCCCTCGTAGATCAAGTCGACGATGAGCTTCACCTCGTGCAAGCACTCGAAATAGGCCATTTCGGGCGCATAACCCGCCTCGACGAGGGTCTCGAAGCCGCCGCGGATGAGCTCGACGAGGCCGCCGCAGAGCACGACCTGCTCGCCGAAGAGGTCGGTCTCGCATTCCTCGCGGAAGGTCGTCTCGATGATGCCGGCGCGGCCGCCGCCGATGGCGCTCGCGTAGGAGAGGCCGAGCTCCAGCGCCTGGCCCGAGGCGTTTTGATGCACGGCGATGAGGCAGGGCACGCCGCCGCCCTTCAGATATTCGCCGCGCACGGTGTGGCCCGGGCCCTTGGGGGCGACCATCGCGACGTCGAGGTCCTTGCGCGGCTCGATGAGGTTGAAGTGGATGTTGAGGCCGTGCGCGAAGAGCAGCGCCGCGCCCTGCTTGAGATTGGGCTCGAGGTCGCGGGCGTAGATCTCGCCTTGCAGCTCGTCGGGGGCAAGCACCATGACGACGTCGGCCCATTTGGCGGCTTCGGCGACCTCCAGGACCTTGAGCCCCGCGCCCTCGGCCTTGGCGGCGGAGGCGGACCCCTTGCGCAGCGCCACCGCGATCTCCGCGACGCCGCTATCCTTGAGATTGGTGGCGTGGGCGAAGCCCTGGCTGCCGTAGCCGATGACGGCGACCTTCTTGCCCTTGATCAGGTTGATGTCGGCGTCACGATCGTAATAAACGCGCATTTTCGCTCCGGTTCCTCGGCTGGGGACGCTTCGTTCCGCACGGGGCGTCGAAGGTCGTTTCGTCACAATTGGCCCCGCTTCTACGCGGCGGCGCGGCGAAGGTCAAAAGGATGAGGAGAAAAAGCTCGTGGCGCCGGGGACTTTTCTTGATGTCCTTCGTGTCCTTTGTGGTGAAGTAACCACAAGGACATGAGTTTTTCACAAAGGGATGAGTCAAGGCGCGAAAAAAGCGCGTAGGAACGGATTTTTGCCGCGATAGCGGAGGAATTTCTCTAACCGCTCCCATCGCCAGGGGAGGCGAATTTGCTCGGAGCCGGGGAAAATGGCAGGGTGAAAGTCAAAGGCAGCCGCCAATCGATGACCGCGCACCTCTTGTCCGCTCTGGAGCCCAAGCTCGACGAATCGGCGCTGCTCACCGTCGATCTCGGCGCGCTCGGGCGTAACTGGCGCGAAGTCGCCCGAAGGTCGCAGCCAGGGATCTGCAGCGCGGTCATCAAAGCCGACGGTTATGGGCTGGGTCTGGAGCCCGTCATGCGCGTGCTGCTGGCGCAAGGGTGCTCGACCTTCTTCGTCGCGACCCTGAGCGAGGGCCGCCGCGCGCGGGCGGTTTCGCGCGACGCCACGATCTATCTGCTGAATGGCCTCGCGCAGGATTCCCCCGTAGGCCTCAAGGCCTTGAACATTCGTCCGGTGTTGAACCGGCTGGCGGAAATCGCCGAATGGACCGCGGCGGGCGGGGGGACGGCCGCGCTGCATATCGACACGGGCATGAACCGTCTCGGGCTTCCGGCCAAGGACGCGGATTTGGCGACGATACTTGCGCAAGGGTTCACGCTGAGCCTGGTCATGAGCCACTTCGCCTGCGCCGAGCGCGCCTCGGCGGCGATGAACGACCGGCAGATCGCGGAATTTGCGGCGCTGCGCGCGAAATTTCCGGGCGTTCCGGCTTCGCTCGCCAATTCGTCGGGGATTTTTCTTCCTCAAAACCCCGTGCTCGACCTCACGCGGCCGGGCTATGCGGTTTACGGCGGCAATCCAACGCCGGGGCGAGCGAATCCGATGGAGCCGGTCGTGCGCCTGGCCGCGAGGATTTTGGAGATGCGAGACGCGGCGCCGGGGGAAACCGTCGGCTATGGCGCGACATGGGCGGCGACGCGGCCGACCAGGCTCGCGGTGGTGGGCGTCGGCTACGCCGACGGTTTGCCGGTCTCAGCCTCGGCCGCGCCCGGAAAGCCGCCGGCGGAGGCCTTCGTGGAGGGCCGGCGCTGTCCGATCGTCGGACGCGTGTCGATGGACCTTTCCGTGCTCGACGTGACCGACGCGCGGGGAGCGGAGCGAGGGGGATGGGTCGAGATTCTGGGTGAGGAGATCGGCGTGGACGAGCTCGCGGAGCGCGCGCGGACGATCGGCTATGAGATTTTGACGCGGCTCGGCCAGCGCTATGCGCGGGCGTATGTGGGCGGGTGAGTTTTCTATAGTAGCTTGGAAAGCAATGCGGCCGAACACGTATGGCGTGTTGTGCGCCCCGGCGATATAAAGGCCGGAAAGGAGGGGGAAATGGTTTCGATGCGCTTGAACCTCGCCGATCCGGACCAGGAGCCGTCCGACGAGCAGCTTGAAGTTATAGCAAAGGAATTTCTGAAGGATGTGCTTGAGAAAAAAGCGCTAGTCAGGCAAAGAATGGCTGCGGCTAAGGAAGAGGCGCGCGCCGACATGCTGCGGCGAATGGAGTTTGAGCTGGCGGAAGCTACGCGGGACCACTTTCCTCCAGAGTGGGCGACGTTGCGAAATGCGCTCTTGAGACTTGAAGAGCAAGCGAGCGAGGAGCCGCCCAGCCAACGGGCAATCGTAAGTGCCGCCAGGACATCGTGACTACAAACTTGCGTCCGGTCCTCGTTATCGTGGCCGGCCCAAACGGGTCGGGGAAAACAACTCTGACCGAACATGTCCTTCAGCACGAATGGCTGACCGGGTGCGTCTACATAAACCCTGACAATATTGCTAGGGACGTATTCGGCGATTGGAACAACCGCGATGCCGTATTGCAGGCTGCTAATTTCGCTCAAGCTGAGCGCGAGCGGTGCCTGCGCGAGAGCCAGAGCATGGCCTTTGAAACCGTTTTTTCTGCGCCGGACAAGTTGGATTTCGTTTGGCGCGCCAAGAAGGCCGGATTTTTCGTGCGGCTAGTTTTTGTCGGAACCGACAGCCCGATGATCAATGTGGCGCGCGTCGCCAATCGGGTTATGGCGGGCGGGCATGGCGTCCCTTCTGAAAAAATCATCGAGCGTTACGAAAAATCGATCGCAAACTGCGTGGGCGCAAGTCTGATAGTAGACCGAGCTTATATCTACGACAATTCTGTCGAGGAGCAGGAGCCTCGGCTGCTGTTTCGAAGCGTTAACGGACGCATCCAAAAGATCTACCGCCAACCAAACGCTTGGGCCGTGTCACTCCTGAAAGCGCTTTCTGCTAGCTCATGATCCGCCGCTTACGACCACTTTTTTGGAGCCGAAAATGATCTCTCGTCGTGACGACGCCGCGGCCTCGCCCGTTTTCACTTTAGAAGGCGCCGAGCCGCCGCGCGCCGAGCCGCGCCCGACCTCGCGCGACTATCACGGCCGCCGCCTCGACGACCCTTACGCCTGGCTCGCCGCCCAGAATTGGCGCGAGGTGCTGCGCGATCCCAAGGCGCTGCCAAAGGATATCGCCGCGCTGCTCGAAGCCGAGAATGCTTACACAAACAACGTGCTAGCGGCGCTGACGCCGTTGCGCAAGACGCTCGTCGAGGAGATGCGCGGGCGGATCAAGGAGGACGACTGCGATCCGCCGCAGCCCGACGGCCCCTTCGCCTATTACGAACGCTATCGCGAGGGCGCTGAGCATCCGTTGTTCTGTCGATGCAAGCGGGAGGGCGGCGAGGAGGAAATCCTGCTCGACGGCGAGGCGCTCGCGAAGGGCAGGGACTTCTTGGAGATCGGCGACGCCGCGCACTCGCGCGATCACGCGCAGCTCGGCTGGAGCGCGGACGACGCGGGCTCCGAACTTTACACCATCCGCACGCGCACGATCGCCGACGGGCTCGATCGTCCGGACGCCATAGCCGACACCGACGGCGCCATCGTGTGGTCCGCCGACGCCAAGAGCTTTCTCTATGCGCGCGTCGACGACAACCATCGCGCGATGCGGGCGTTCCGCCATGTGGTCGGCGAGAGCGGCGCAAAGGACGAGCTCGTATTCGAAGAAAAGGATTGCGCGTGGTCCGTCTCGCTCAGCGAGAGTCGCGACGGAAGATTCGCGATCATCTCGGTCCACGGGCATGATTCGACCGAATGCCATCTCGTCGATCTATTCGACGACCGCGCGCAGCCTCGCCTGATCGCTCCGCGCGAGCCTCGCCTGCGTTATGAAGTCGAGCCCCACGGCGATCAGCTCTACATCCTCGCCAATGCTGACGGCGCCGAAGATTTCGCGCTGTTCTTGGCGCCGCTGACCTCGTCCTCGCGCGCCGACTGGCGCGTCGTCGAGCCGCATCGGCAGGGGCGCATAATCGAGAGCTTCACGGTCTACGCGCGCCATCTCGTCTGGCTCGAGCGCGAGGACTCGCTGCCGCGGCTCAAGGTGCGCAATCTCGAAAGCGGCGCAGAGCATGCGATCGCCTTCGCGGAAGAAGCCTACGCGCTCGATTTTGACCCCGGTCTGGAGTTCGACACGCAAACGCTGCGCTTCGTCTATTGCTCGATGACGACGCCGGACGAGACCTACGATTACGACATGAAGACGCGTGCGCGCACGCTGGTGAAGCGCGAGGAGATCCCGAGCGGACACGATCCGAAGGACTATGTGACACGCCGCCTGTTCGCTCCGACGGAAGACGGTGAGAGCGTGCCGATAACGCTGCTGCATCGTGCGGACTTTACGCCGGGCGCCGGCGCGCCGCTGCTGCTTTATGGCTACGGCGCCTATGGCGATTCGCTCTCGGCGAGCTTCGACTCGAACGCGCTCTCGCTCGTCGACCGCGGCTTTGTCTATGCGCTCGCGCACGTGCGTGGCGGGACCGACCGCGGCTGGCGCTGGTACGAGCAGGGCAAGCTCGAGCACAAGACCAACAGCTTCACCGACTTCATCGCTTGCGCGCGGCGTCTGATAGATGTGGGCTACACGCGCGAAGGCGCGATCGTCGCTCAAGGCGCGAGCGCCGGCGGCATGCTCATGGGCGCCATCGCCAATATGGCGCCTGATCTTTTCGCGGGAGTCATCGCCGGCGTGCCATTCGTCGACGTGCTCAACACCATGCTGCGCGACGATTTGCCGCTCACGCCGCCTGAATGGCTCGAATGGGGCGATCCGATCCGCGATGCTGCCGCCTACGGGCGCCTCGCCGCCTATTCGCCCTACGACAACGTTCGCGCGCAAAGCTACCCGCCGATCCTTGCGCTTGCCGCGCTCGCTGACCCGCGCGTCACCTATTGGGAGCCGCTCAAATGGGTGCAGCGGTTGCGCGCGACGATGAATGGCGGCGGGCCGGCATTGCTCTATACGCAGATGGGCGCAGGCCATGCCGGCGCCTCGGGCCGCTTCGAGCGCCTCGACGAGACCGCGCTCGAATACGCGTTTGCGATTGCCTGTGCGGGTCGTCTCGCGGCTGAAAGCTAGGTTTTGAGATTAGTCTCGCGGTGCGCACTCATAGCGCGTCTCATGGCTGCTGACGCCGTATCCCTCGTCGATCTCGACGACGACCTTCCTGCAAGGCAGGCTGGCGGTGACGTCGTTTGGGTTTTGCGCCGCTGCGGACGGACCGGTCTCCGATCCGGCGAGGCTTTCGCGCGCAGGAGCGGCCGATGCGAGGGAGACGAGCGAGCAAAGAGCGAGTGCGAAGGACAAGGATTTCATGAGGGCATGACCCCAATCTGGCGTGAGGTTGGAAACCTTCGGGCCCTGCTCGCGCGGGCCGTCATGGCGAGGTTTTAGTTCAGTCGCAGCGGACTCCACAAGCAAAATATCGCGAACGACGGCCCGAAAAATATTTGCGTTTTGTTAAGATGGAATTAACGAATGCGATGCCGGCGCGGGCGACAGGGCCGGATGAATGAGACAAAGTTCCGTCGCATTGAAGTGATTCGCGCCGGACGCGCGAGAATTCGATCAGGACTGAGGCAGGATGGCGTCAAAACACTCCTCTTCCGCGGCAGGCGGCGGCGAAGACAAGCCGGCGACGCCGGTCGAGCTGCGCGAGGCGCTGGAGGAGCGCTATTTGCGCTATGCTTTGTCCACAATCACCGGGCGTGCGCTGCCCGACGCGCGCGACGGACTCAAGCCCGTGCATCGTCGCATTCTTTATGGCATGCATATTTTGAGGCTCGATCCCGGCGCGCCGTTCAAGAAATGCGCGAAGATCGTCGGCGACGTGATGGGCAATTTCCATCCGCACGGCGATCAGGCGATTTATGACGCGCTCGTGCGCCTGGCGCAGGATTTCTCCTCGCGCTATCCGCTCGTCGACGGCCAAGGAAATTTCGGCAATGTCGACGGCGATTCAGCCGCCGCCTATCGTTATACCGAAGCGCGCATGACTGCCGTCGCGCGCGCGATATTAGAGGGCGTCGATGATGACGCCATCGATTTCAAGCCGAGCTATTCCGGGGAGGACAAGGAGCCGGTCGTCCTCCCGTCGGCGCTGCCGAACCTGCTCGCCAACGGCTCGCAGGGCATTGCGGTCGGCATGGCGACCTCAGTGCCGCCCCATAATGTCGCGGAGCTTTGCGACGCGGCGCTCTATCTTATCGCCCATCGCACTGCTTCCGCCGAGCAGCTCCTGACCTTTGTGCAGGGCCCAGATTTCCCAACGGGCGGGATCGTCGTCGATCCGCGCGCAGAGATCGCCGAGACTTACAAGACGGGGCGCGGCTCGTTTCGGCTCCGCGCGCGCTGGACGAAGGAGGAGCTTCCGCGCGGCGGGTGGGTCGCCGTCGTGACCGAGATCCCTTACGGCGTGCAGAAGTCGCGGCTCATCGAGAAGCTCGCGGAGCTCGTGGGCGAAAAGAAGCTGCCGCTTGTCAACGACGTACGCGACGAATCAGCGGAGGACATCCGCATCGTGATCGAGCCTCGCGCGCGCAACGTCGATCCGCAGCTCATGATGGAGACAGTGTTCAAGCTCTCCGAGCTCGAGGCGCGCGTTCCCGTCAACATGAACGTCCTCGTCGACGGCGTCACCCCGCGCGTCGTCTCGCTCGACGAGGCGCTGCGACAATGGCTCGATCATCGCCGCGTCGTGCTGCTGCGCCGCGCGCGGCATCGCTTGGCGGCGATTCTGCGCCGCCTCGAGCAGCTCGACGGCATGATCGTCGTCTTCCTCAATCTCGACGAAGTGATCCGCATTATTCGCGAGGAGGACGACGCCAAGGCGGCGTTGAAAGCGGCGTTCAAGCTCAGCGATCTGCAGATCGACTACGTTCTCGACACGCGCCTGCGCGCCCTGCGCAAGCTGGAAGAAATGGAGCTGCGCAAGGAGCATGCGGAGCTCGTCAAAGAGCGTGCGGAAGTCGAGGGCCTCATCGGCGACGAGACCAAGCAGTGGCGCGCCATCGCCGGCCAAATTCGCGAGCTGAAGAAGTCCTTCGGGCCGCAGACGCCGCTCGGCAAGCGCCGCACGAGCTTCGAGGACGCTCCGCCGGCGGCGGACATCGATCTGACCGAGGCGATGATCGAGCGCGAGCCGATCACGGTGGTCGTCTCGCAAAAGGGCTGGATCCGCGTGCTCAAGGGGCACATCGCCGACGTGTCGAACCTGCAATACAAGGGTGACGACGCGCTGGAGACAGCCTTTTTCGCGCAGACGACCTCGAAGATTTTGGCCTTCGCCTCCAACGGCAAGGTCTTCACGCTGGAGGCGGCGAAGCTTCCCGGCGGGCGCGGCTTCGGCGAGCCGATCCGGCTCTTCGCCGACATCGAGGAGGATGCGGCCGTGGTGCGTGTCGCGCTTCATACGCCGGGCGCATCGCTGCTGCTTATCGGCGACGACGGGCGCGGCTTCGTGGTCGGCGAGGACGATCTCGTCTCCTCCACGCGCAAGGGCCGCAACGTGCTGAACCTCGACGCGCCGGCGAAACTGAGGATTGTGACCGCGGCGGAGGGCGATCACGTCGCGATCATCGGCGAGAACAGGAAGCTTCTGGTGTTTCCGCTTGCCGAGGCCCCGCGCATGGCGCGCGGCAAGGGCGTGCGCATGCAGCGCTACAAGGACGGCGGCGTGGCGGACGCCAAGGTGTTCGCTCTGGCCGAGGGGCTGTCGTGGACGGATTCGGCCGGCCGCGCGTTCAACGTCGCGAGGGGCGAGCTGAAGGAGTGGCTGGGCCATCGGGCGGAGGCTGGGCGGCTGCCGCCTAGGGGGTTCCCGAAGAACAATCGCTTTGGGTAGTCAGTCTTCTGCGCCTGTCCGACGCGACAATGGGGGCGGCGTCACGGCGGCTTCGAGGCGTCCGCAGCATTGCGGATTTCACCGGTCGCATTGCTTACAGCGTCCCGGGGGGCGACCGTGGGCCTTATCCTCTTTGTCTCTTGAGCGAGCGTCCCCTCCCGCTTTCGGGGGAAGTCGGCCCCGGGGCAAATGACCCTCAGTTTCGTTGAAGCAGGCCACCACGCTCGGTGGCAGTCCTCCTGTCGGTCCGATCCCCTTTGCCGACTGCGATGATCAGCGCTTCGCCAAGGGGTCTGAGCTTCTAAGCTCAGCCTGTCCCGCTGCCCCATTTCGGCCTCGCTTGCGGCCCTCCTGGTTTATCGCTACTTTCTCACGCAATGGCGAGGGGCGCCGCGCGAGCGGCTGAGAAGCACCCGTCGAACCTGATCCGGGTCATGCCGGCGGAGGGAATGCCAGGACGATTCCGCCGCGAAGCGGCGAGGCCTCATCCGTAGACTCCGCCGCGCCCGGGTCTTGCTCGTTTGGAAGGAGCGCGACCATGAATGTGCAGGCAAAGCGGCCGAGCGTCGTCACCACGGGCCCTATCGGCAGCTCGCGCAAGCTCTATTCCTCGCCCGCCGGCGCGCCCGACCTCAAAGTCCCCTATCGCGAAATCGCGCTCTCTGGCGAAGCGCCGCTGCGCATCTATGATTCATCCGGTCCCTATGGCTGCGACACCTTCTCGCCCAAACTCGACGCCGGCCTGCCTATCGCGCGCCTGTGGCTCGCCGCGCGCGACGGCCTGGAGAGCTACGAAGGCCGCGGGATCAAGCCTGAGGACAATGGCTTCGCCGAGGGCGAGCGTCTCGTCCCTCCTTGCCCCGCCGAGCGCCGCACGCTGCGGGCGAAAGACGGCGCGGTGGCGACGCAGCTCGAATTCGCCCGCGCCGGGATCGTCACGCCCGAAATGCGCTATGTCGCGCACCGTGAGAACCTCTGCCGCGAACAAGTGTTCGAAGAGGCGCAGGCCCGCATCGATGACGGCGAGAGTTTTGGCGCGTCCATCCCGCCCTTCGTGACGCCGGAATTCGTGCGCGAGGAAGTCGCGCGCGGGCGTGCGATCATCCCCGCGAACGTCAATCATCCCGAGCTCGAGCCCGTGATCATCGGGCGGAACTTTCTCGTCAAGATCAACGCCAATATCGGCAATTCGGCGGTCACCTCCTCGGTCGCGGAAGAGGTCGAGAAGATGGTGTGGGCCTGCCGCTGGGGGGCCGACACGGTTATGGATCTCTCGACCGGGCGCAACATCCACAACATCCGCGACTGGATCATCCGCAACGCTTCCGTCCCGATCGGCACCGTGCCGATTTATCAGGCGCTGGAGAAGGTCGGCGGTGACGCGCTCAAGCTCGACTGGGAGATTTTCAAGGACACTCTGATCGAGCAGGCCGAGCAGGGGGTCGATTATTTCACGATCCATGCCGGCGTGCGGCTCGCCTATGTGCCGCTGACCGCCAACCGCGTGACGGGCATCGTCTCGCGCGGCGGCTCGATCATGGCGCGCTGGTGCCTCTCGAAACACCGCGAGAGCTTCCTCTATGAGCGCTTCGACGAGATTTGCGACATCATGCGCCGCTACGACGTGTCCTTCTCGCTCGGCGACGGGCTGCGTCCGGGAAGCAACGCCGACGCCAACGACGCGGCGCAATTCGCGGAGCTGGAGACGCTCGGCGAGCTCACGAGAATCGCCTGGGCCAAGGGCTGCCAGGTCATGATCGAAGGCCCTGGCCATGTGCCGATGCACAAGATCAGGGCCAACATGGAGAAGCAGCTTGCGGCCTGCGGCGAGGCGCCCTTCTACACGCTAGGGCCGCTCGTGACCGACATCGCGCCGGGCTACGACCACATCACCTCGGGGATCGGCGCGGCCATGATCGGCTGGTTCGGCACGGCGATGCTCTGCTATGTGACGCCGAAGGAACATCTCGGCCTGCCCGACCGCGACGACGTCAAGACGGGCGTGATCACCTATCGCATCGCCGCGCATGCTGCCGATCTCGCGAAAGGACACCCGGCGGCGATCGAGCGCGACAATGCGATGAGCCGGGCGCGCTTCGACTTCCGCTGGCAGGACCAGTTCGACATTGGCCTCGACCCCGACACGGCGCGCAAGTACCACGACGCGACGCTGCCGAAAGAGGCGCACAAGCTCGCCCATTTCTGCTCGATGTGCGGGCCGAAGTTCTGCTCGATGCAAATCACGCGCGATTTGCGGGAGGAGGCGGCGGCGATCGCCGCGCGGGAGGCCGGCATGGCTTTTAAGGCCGCAGAGTTTGTGGAGAAGGGCGGGGAGATCTATGTCGAGGCGGATTCCGCCGGCGCGTGAGCCGGCGCGTGGGATAATCGGCCTCTGCGACACCTTGGCGCGGCGTCGCACGGAACCAAATCGACCTCAATGGATTTCTTTAGCAAGGGCTGTGGCGCCCTCAGCGCAGTGCGCTTTGACCGGGAGAGGGCGCAGTAAGGGTATCGCGCCTTTCTCCCGTTTTTGTCTTTCGCCTTCGCGTTCTCCGCGCCGAGCGCTCGCGGATGTCCAGATCGCGCAGAAGCGTGAATGGGTAGAGCTGCGATCAAGCAAACGGGAGAAAAGAAAAGCGATGACGAACGAAGACCCAAATTCAAGGCTGAGAAAAAATCGTTACATCTTCGCGACAGCCGGGGCTATTCTCGGGGTGGCGATGGGCCTAGGCATGGCAAGCTTGACGGCTGTGGTTGTTGGCGGGGCGTTGGGGGGATTTCTCGGTTATCACTTAATGGATCGCTTCGGCGGCGGAACCAAAAGCGACTAATCCTTAGAGCTGCACGTCGTGAGGCCGTTCTCCGCAGCCCCCGCATCGCAGTCGCCAGCGCGGCGAGGGAGCAAAGATCGAGCCGCCGAGGTCCAGCGCCTCGACCACCGCGCGCCGCAATAGCAGTCAAGAGCTGAGCGTCTCGGCGGCGCGGCCCTTTGGTCGCCGAAGGTTCCATAGGGGGCCGAGAAAGCACGGTCGTTACCGGCGCAGCTCGCAAGCTACTGATTCAAATGGTGGGCGCGACAGGGATTGAACCTGTGACCCCTTCGATGTCAACGAAGTGCTCTCCCGCTGAGCTACGCGCCCCGAGCGCCTCGCGGCGTCTCGCGTGGGGAGGGGGTATAGCCGCTCAAGCCCCCCCGCGCAAGCGCCTAAAGCTGCTGCTCCCGCTTCTCGAAGCTGATGGCGATGTCTTCCTCCAGAAGGCTCGTTTCCTTGAAATCCATGCGGAAGGTGTCGAGCGCCTCGGCGACTTCCGCCGCATAGGCATTGTCCTCGGGGATCGTGACGTCATGCGTGAAAATTGGCTTGCCGTCCTTGGTGATGATCATCGTGTAGACCACGCTCGCCTCCTGCGACCGCGCTGAGCTGCATGAAAGCAGATTGGCCGGCGCCGGCGCGCGTCAAGCCTTCGTCCGCGCTTGCCTCTCTCGCCGGCGCGCCTATAGTCGCGCGCAAATCGGCCCTATAGGAAAATCCCATGACCTTCCGTCTGCGCATCGGCACCCGCGGCAGCCCGCTCGCGCTGGCGCAGGCGCGCGAGCTCTGCGCCCGGCTGGCGGCGGCGCACGGCGTCGCGCCCGAGAGCTTTCCGCTGGCCGTCATCCGCACGACCGGCGACGCCATCCAGGACCGCGCGCTCTCTGAGGCCGGCGGCAAGGGCCTATTCACCAAGGAGCTCGACGCCGCGCTCATCGCTGAGACGATCGACTGCGCCGTGCATTCCTCCAAGGACCTGCCGACGCATCTGCCTGCCGAGATCGTCGTCGCCGGCTTCCTGCCGCGCGAGGACGCGCGCGACGCATTCATCGGCCGCTCCGGCGCCACGCTCGCCGACCTGCCCCAGGGCGCGATCGTCGGGACCGCCTCGCTGCGCCGCGCTGCGCAGGTCAAGCGCCTGCGCCAGGACCTCGCCACGACCCTGCTGCGCGGAAACGTCGAGACGCGGCTCAAGAAAGTCGAGAGCGGCGAGGTCGACGGCTCGCTGCTGGCGCTCGCCGGCCTCAAGCGCCTGGGCCTCCAGGCGAAAGCGAGCGAGATCCTGCCGCTCGACAAGTTCCTGCCGGCGGCGGGACAGGGCGCGATCGGCGTCACCTGCCGCGCTGGCGATGCGGCTGTCAAAGCGGCGCTGGCGCCGATCCTCGATCAAGCCACGGGCTTCGCTCTTGCCGCCGAGCGCGCCTTTCTCGCCGTGCTCGACGGCTCCTGCCGCACGCCGATCGCTGCACACGCGCGCATCGAGGGCAAGGAGCTGCTGTTCTTTGGCGAGGCGCTGCGCAGCGACGGCCGCGAGACCTTCGCGGCCAGGGGCCGCGGCGCACCGGCCGACGCTGCGCTGATCGGCTACAACGCCGGCCACGACATTTTGATGCGCCTGCCGCACGGCGTCGCGGGGCTCGCGTGAGGCGCGTGCTCGTGCTGCGCGCCCGCCAGGACGCGGAACGCACCGGCGCGAAGCTGCGTAGCTTAGGCTATGAGCCGCTGATTTCCCCCGTGCTGGAGATCGTCGCGACCGCCGCGAAGGCGCCGCAGGGCGCTTTCGACGCCGTGCTCGCGACGAGCGCCAAGGGCGTCGAGCTCGCACGGTTCTCGTTTCCCCTACCGCTCTACGCTCTCGGCGCACGCGCGCTCGAGGCCGCCGAGGCGCGGGGCTGGCGCGCGGGCGCCGCCGCGAAGGACGCGACGGCGCTCGCGGCGCTTCTCATCGAGATATTCCCCTCGCCTGCGCGCTTCCTCTATCTCGCGGGGCGTGACCGCAAGGACGAGCTGGAGATTCGGTTAGGCGCCGCGGGACACGACGTCCGCGTCGTCGAAACTTATGAGGCGCGCGCCGCGGCGACGCTCTCCGAAGCCGTGCTCGCAGCGCTGGCGGCGGAGGACGTTTACGCGACGCTCCACTACTCCCGCCGTAGCGCAGAGATTTTCGTGCGGCTGACGCTCGGGCGCGAAGACCCGGCGCTGCTGGTGAAGCTGCACAATTCCAAGCACTTTGCGCTCTCCGCCGATGTCGCCGCCCCGCTGCGGCGCGAGCTTGCGATCGAGCCGGCGATCGCCGCAGCGCCGGACGAAGACAGCCTGCTGGACCTGCTGGCGCGCTAAAACCGGAGATTGCCTCCCATCAGGCGCTGGCCTATACGGGCGCTCTCCGCGCCTACTTGGGGTCTCGCCGATGGAATACGCCACGATCATGTTTCTCGTGAATGCGGGACTGATCATCCACGCCCTGCGCACGGGGCGCTTCTGGCCCTGGTTCTGGGTCATTCTGATGCTGCCCGGCATCGGCGCGCTGGCCTATGTCGTCATGGAGCTCGCGCCCGAGTTCATGGGCAGCCATCAGGGACAAAGGGCGCAAAGCCAGATCGCGCGCGCCGTCGATCCGAAGCGCCGCTATCGCGAGCTTTCGGACAATCTTGCGATCTCGGACACGATCGTCAATCGCGTCGCGCTCGCCCGTGAATGTCTCGAGCTCGAAAAATATGACGAGGCGCTGACGATCCTTTCCAGCGTCGTCGCGCATCCCCAAGGCGATGAGCCGGCTTTCTTCATCGACAAGGCGCGCGCCGAAGCCGGGCTCAGGCAACACGCCGAAGCGCTGGCGACCCTCGATGAGCTCAAGCGCAGATGGCCCGACTATCAGTCGAGCGAGGGCCAGCTGCTTTATGCGCGCCTGCTCGAGGCGCTTGGCCGCGACGAAGAAGCCGAGAAGGAGTATCGCGCGCTGGCGCCGTCCTATCCTGGCGTCGAGCCGCGCGTGCGCCTGGCGCAGACGCTGCTGCGCCGCGGCCAGCGCGAGGAAGCGAAGGGGCTCGCGCAGAACGTTGTCGCCGAGCTGCGCCGCAGCCCTCGCCACGTGGTCAAGGCGCAAGGCGAATGGCTGAAGGCCGCCGAGCAAATCGCGCGTTCCTGACCAGTCCCCCGGCCGCTCTCAAGCCAAGAACGTCATTCCATCTGCTCCGCTCCGCCCTTCGGCCCGAGACGCCGGCGGGCCAGAATGCGGCTGCGCAGCGCCGTGCGTGCGACCTGGCGCTCGCGCGCGACCTCGGTCTTCGCCTTCAAGAGCTCGCGAAACTCGTCGCGCTTGCCGTGGATCGAGGCGATGACGAAGCCCATCGGCACGCCGATATCCACGAGCACGGTCTCGGCAAGCTGCAGGCTCGCCTCGATCGTTTCGGGGATGGCGTCGCTCGCGCCGGCCTCGTAAAGCTTTGTGGCGTGCGCCGCGTCGCGGGCTCTCGCGACAATCGTCATGTCCGCGCGCATCTCATGCGCGAGGCGCACGATGTCGACCGCGACGTTGGGATCGGTCACGGTCACGGCGAGCGCCTTCGCCTGCGCGACGCCGCAGGCCGCCAAAAGCTCGCGGCCGGTCGCGCTTCCCCAGTAGATTTCCACGCCCTCGTCGCGCCGCCGCCGCACGACCTCGGCCGCATTGTCGATGGCGACGAAAGGGATCTCATGGCGGCTCAGCATCTCGCCGACGAGCGCGCCGACGCGGCCATAGCCGACGATGACGACCTTGCCCGCAGCCACGTCGCCCTCAGGCGCCAGATGCGCGAACTCGGCCTGCAGTTCTTCCAGGGATTTCTTGGGCGCAAGCCGCGCGCCGAGCCGGCCGAGCGCGGGGATGGCGAACATAGTCATGGTCACGACGATCATGGCGTCGGCACCCTCGCCTCCCGGCAGCACGCCGACGGCTGTCGCCGTGGTCAGCAGCACGAAGGCGAATTCGCCCCCGGGGGCAAGCAGCAGCGCCGCTTCGCCGGCGATAGGCGCGGGCAGGCGGAATAGGCGCGCGAAGACGAAAATAAGCGCGGACTTTGCCGCCACGAGACCGACAGCATGCAGCAGCACCTGCGGACTGCGCGCGGCGACGCCGATGTCGAGGCCGGCGCCGATCGAGACGAAGAAGAGGCCCAGCAGGAGGCCTTTGAACGGCTCGATGGTCACCTCGACCTCGCGGCGGAACTCGGTTTCGGCGAGCAGCAAGCCGGCGATGAAGGCGCCGAGCCCCATGGAGAAGCCCGCGAGCGCCGAGGCGACCGCCGAGCCGATGACGACGAGGAGGCAGGCCGCCATGAACAGTTCGGTCGATCGCGCCGCCGCCACGAGATGGAACAGCGGCCGCAGCAGCAGCCGACCGATGACGATCAGAACGGCGAGCGCGGCGACGGCCGGCAGGAAGGTGGACAGGATCGCGAGCCCGGATAGTCCGTCCCTGGCGTGCTCCAGCACAGAGATGAACAGCAGCACCGGCGCGACGGCCAGGTCCTGCATGAGCAGCACCGCGAAAGCAGCGCGGCCCGACGCCTTGTTGAGGCGGCGCGTTTCCGCGAGCACCGGCATGACGATGCCGGTCGAGGACATCGCCAGCGCCGCGCCCATAACCACGGCGGAGGAAAGATCGAGCCGGAACCAGAGACGTCCGATGACGCCGAGCGCCAGCGCGCAGCCGAGCACCTGCGCGAGCCCGAGGCCGAACACGAGCCGCCGCATGCGCGAAAGCCGATCCCAGGAGAGCTCCAGCCCGATCATGAACAGCAGAAAGACGAGGCCGAATTCGGCGACCTCGGAGACCTGCTCGACGTCGGAGATCGTCAGCAGCTTAAGAAAATCGTAACGGTCCGCGAGCCGCCCGAGCCCGAGAGGGCCGAGCGCGACGCCCGCGAGCAGAAAGCCGAGCACCGGGCTGACGCGCAGCCGATGGAACAGCGGCACGATCACGCCGGCGGTGGCGAGGAAGAGCAGAACCTCGCGATAGAAGCCGAGCTGGAGCTGTTCCGCCATGCCGCATTATTCCGAGAAACGCTGATTCGACACGCAAGAATAAGGGCGCCGCGGACGATTTGGGGAGAGCTTCGCAGGACTAGCCCGGGCGCGAGGGGGCTTTTGCCGTGAATTCGGCTTGCGAAGCAACAGCTTAGTGGTGTAATTTAAACTATGCTTGAACTCGGCTCGGGGAAACTCTCGGCGGGCTTTCCGGGAGCGGGGAGGCTGATGCCGCAAATGAGATTCTTCGATAATTTTTTTCTCCGGGTCACAACGTACATTCGATCGAGCGTCTGGCTCAGCATTGCCGTTGGGGGGCTGCTTGCGGGCGTAGGCCTACTCCTTCGTCTCGCATTGATCGGACCGACGACAACCAACGTTCCTTATGTGACCTTTTTCCCGGCCATCACCATGGCCGCCCTTCTTGGGGGAGCCCCAGGCGCGATCATGGCGATCGTCTTGAGCGCCACAATCGTTCACTGCTTCTTCGTGCCCCTGGTCGAGCTTGGCGACTGGATTGACTTGCTGTTTTTTCTCGGCAGCAACGTGCTGACCACGAGCATTGTCGAACTGTTTTTTCACGCGCAGACCCGAGCGATAAGGTCCGAGGCGGCTAAGAAGGCGCTGGAGTGGAGCGCCGCGCGAGACGAGCTGCTGTCCGAGATCGCCGCCCGAATGCTGCAAAGCGCCGATCCGCAGAGCGTCATCCGGGAGCTCTGCCGAGAAGTCATGGATTTCCTGGGCTGCGACGTCTTCCTCAACTTTTTGCTCGATCAGCGCTCTGGACGCGTGCATCTTAACGCTTGCGTCGGCGTCTCCGAAGAGGACGCCTCAAAGATGCAGCGCCTCGACTGCGGGGGCGGGGCTTGTGTGCGCGTCACTGCCGACTCGCACGTCTCACGTTGCTCGCAAACGGAGCTGCTCAACTCGCTCGGAATTCGATGCTATTGCTGCTGTCCCCTGTTCGACGAACAGGGAGGCGTCGTCGGCGGGCTGATCTTCGGCGACCGCACTCGATCCTCCTTTGATCCGTCGCTCATCGAGGCGATGGAGGCCGTAAGCCATCTGGCGTCGTTGGCGCTGAGCCGCATGCGGATGGAGACCGCGTTGCGCGAGAGCGAGGAGCGCTTCTCGCGCTTCATGCGCCACTTGATGGGCTACGCGTGGATCAAGGACGGCGAAGGTCGTTACGTTTTCGTAAACGACGCCTTCACTAACGTCACGGCTCGGCCATTGGATCAGGTCATCGGCAAGACCGACGACGAACTTTTTGGGGCCGAGACGGCGGCCGCATTCAGAGAGCACGACCGCATCGCCGTCGAAAACCCGTCCGGACTGACGACGATCGAGCATCTGGTTGATAGCTGCGGAACGAGACGTCACTACCTCGTGAGCAAGTTCCCGATCCCGGGCGGCTACGACAATAAATTGAAGTCTTACGTCGGCGGCGTCGCCATCGATGACACTCAGCGGACGCAGGCCGAGGAAAGACTGCAAGACGCCGCCGAAAAGCTGCGCGAAGCCGACCGGCGCAAGGACGAGTTTCTGGCGACGCTCGCGCATGAGCTGCGCAACCCCTTGGCCCCGATACGCTCAGGGCTGGCCGTGCTGCGCAGAACCGATGGCGGCCGGAGCCCAGGGGCCACTAAGATCCAAAGCATCATGGAGCGACAGGTCGATCACCTTGTTCGTCTCGTCGACGATCTGCTCGAGGTCTCGCGCATCAGCCGCGGCACGATCCCGCTTAAGAAAGAGCCGTTGGACCTGGTGAGCGTCATTGAGGACGCCGTCGAAACGAGCCGCCAGCTCTTCGAGACGGGCGATCTCGAGCTTCGGATCGATCTGCCCAAGGAGCCCCTGCGGCTTGAAGCCGACCCGGTTCGCATCACGCAGGTCATCGCAAATCTGCTCAACAACGCCGCGAAATATACGGATCCGGGAGGCCGAATCGACCTTCGAGCGGAACGCCAAGGCGACGAGGCCGTCGTGACTGTGGCGGACACCGGCGTCGGAATACCCGCAGACATGCTGCCCCGCGTGTTCGATCTCTTCGCGCAGGTGGACCGTACGCTCGGTCGCGCTCAGGGCGGGCTTGGCATCGGCCTCGCCCTGGTTCGCGATCTCATTCAGCTGCATGGCGGCAGCGTCGAGGCTGCAAGCGAAGGCGAAGGCAAGGGCAGCCGCTTCTTAGTCCGCCTGCCGCTCGCCCCTGTCGCCATCGACAGGGGTTCTGCCCAAGGTCACGCCGCCATTCCTCCATCGATGCGGCCGCGCCGGGTGCTGATCGTCGACGATACGCGCGACGTCGCCGACAGCCTTGCGCTGCAAATGGAAATACTGGGCGCAGAAGTCCGCGTCGCCTACGATGGCGCCCAAGGTTTGAGCAGCCTCGCCGAGTTCAGTCCAGAGGTCGTTTTTCTGGATATCGGGATGCCCGGCATGGACGGATTCGAAACGGCGCGACGCATGCGCGAGTGTCCGCAAGGGCGCGACGTCGCGCTCATCGCGCTTACGGGCTGGGGCGAGGAGGAGACACGCAAGCGCGTCGAAGCCGCCGGCTTCGATCGTCATTTGACGAAGCCCGCCCAGGTGGATGATCTGCGGCTGGCCTTGGATCTCGCCGAGAATAAGCTTGTCGACCATGCCCGCTAGAAGAGCGCAATCCGATCAGGCGCCGCCGCCCTAGCGGCCTGCGTCACTTGATTTGATAGGTCGAGATGCGAGCCGGGAGGCTCGCGGTCCCAAGCGCGGGCGGACCGCGAGCCTCCGGGCTCGCTCGGCAATATCCCATCAGCTTGGCTGACGCAGGTCACTAGCGCGGCGGAGCGGGGACGCCCGCGCGCAGCGCCGCGAGGCAAAAGTCCAACATCTGCGCGCTCGTCAGCATGCCCCAGCTCGCGCATTCGACCATGAGGCGGGGATGGCAGAATTGCGTGCAGGCGGCGTGCATCTGGCAAGCGGCGAGCTTGGCGTCGCCCGGCGCGAATTCGCCCGACTTCATCCCAGAGGCGATGACCGCCTCGATCAGCGCATCGATGCGGTTGACGTGCTCCTTCACGATCGGCCACTTCTCCTCCAGCGCGACCTCGACCATCTCATGGAGCCTACGCTCCGAGATGTAGCGGTCCGCATTCATGCGCTCGTTCGTGGTGATCAACGCGCGCAGTCGCTCCGTCGCGGAGCCGGGTCCGTTGACGATGGCCGCGAGCGCCTCCTCGACCTCGCGCATCATCTGCCGCACGACCTCCTCGTTGATCTCGGCCTTGGCGGCGAAGAAACGATAGATGTTGGCCGGCGACATTCCCAGCGCCTCGGCGATGTCAGCCACCGTGGTCTTCTTGAAGCCGAACTCGCGAAAGAGCCGCGCCGCGACCGAAACGATCTCGCAGCGCTGCTCGCCGCGGCGAGCGTTCGGCGTGTCGGAGGCGGCGCTCATTCCGCGGCGTCTCCAATCAGGCCGTTCTCGAACGTCGCCGCGGCGCTGTGCCTCGCCGGCTCGCCGAGATTCTGGTCGACCTTGTGGCGGAACCACAGCGCATAGAGCGCCGGGAGGAAGAGCACAGTCAGGAAGGTCGCAACGAAGAGGCCGCCCATGATGGTGAGCGCCATTGGCCCCCAGAAGGCCGAGCGGCTCAGCGGAATCATCGCTAAGATCGCGGCCATTGACGTCAGCGCCACAGGGCGCGCGCGCCGCACCGTGGAGCCAATGATGGCTTCGCGATAGTTCGCGCCGCTCTCGAGATCCTGGCGCACCTGATCTACGAGGATGATCGAGTTGCGCATGTCCATGCCCGAGAGCGCGATGAGGCCGAGAAGCGCCACGAAGCCGAAAGGCGCATCGGCGAGGTTGAGCGCGAGCGAAGCCCCAATAACCCCGAGCGGCGCGCTCATCATCACGAGCGCGAGACGGGTGAAGTTTTGGAGCTGGAACATCACGATCGTCAGCATCAGCAGCAGAACAGCGGGAAACACGCCGGCGATCGCTTCGTTGGCCTTGTTCGCCTCCTCGATCGCGCCGCCGATCTCCACGCGGTAGCCGGCAGGCAGGCGCGCCCGGAGGGCGTCGAATTTCGACCAGAGCCGCGTCGTAACATCGGGCGGCTGCACGCCGTCCCGCACGTCGCTGCGCACCGTGATCGAGAGCGCGCGGGAACGGCGCCGATAGATCGGCTCCTCATAGCCGTATTCGACCTTGGCGATTTGCGACACGTTCACCGGCAGGCCGCCGTTCGAATAAATCACCATGTCGCCGAGCTTCGAGAGGTCGCCACGCTCGGCGGGGACAGCGCGCGCGACGACGTTGACCTGATCGATACCGTCGCGCACTGTCGTCACCGTGACGCCAGAAATCAGCATCCGCAGCCTCGAGGCCACGTCCTGCGGGGTGAAGCCGAGCATGCGGGCGCGGTCCTGATCGACAACAAGCCTAGCTTCCGGCGCAAGCTCGTTCCAGCTGAAGCTCGGGTCGATGACGGCATCGTCCTGACGCATGAGCTGGCGCATTTCGCCGGCGATCGCACGCAGCTTCGCCGGATCGTCGCCGATCACTCGGAACTGCACGGGAAAGCCGACCGGCGGGCCGAAAGTGAAGCGGTCGACGCGCACGCGCGCCTGCGCCAGCGTGCCCTGCGCCACGGCGTTCTCAATCTTCGTCTTGATGCGCTCGCGCGCCTTGACGTCGCGCGCGACGATGACGATCTCGCAATAGGATTCATTCGGCAGCTCAGGATTGAGCCCGAGCCAGAAGCGCGGCGGACCGTGACCGACATAGCTCGTGTAGAAGCTCGCGTCGGGATCGTTCTTGAGCAGCTGCTCGGCTTCCTTCACCGTCGCGAGCGAGGCGCCGATGGACGAGCCTTCGGGCAGGCGCATCTGGAAGAAGAGCTCCGGGCGGTCGGAGAGCGGGAAGAACTGCTGCTGCACATGCAAAAAACCTAACGCCGCCAGGACGAAGACGGCCGCCGTCGCGGATACGACCGTGACGCGGTGATCGACACTCCAGGCGATGACGCGGCGCAGCCAGCGGTAGAATGGCGTTCGATAGATTTCGTCGGGATCCTCATGGCGATGAAGCTTCGCAAAATCCGGCAGCAGCTTGACGCCGAGATAGGGGGTGAAGATCACCGCTACGAACCAGGATGCGATGAGCGCGGCGACGAGGACCTGAAACATCGAGCCGGTGTACTCCCCCGTGGAGGAGGCTGCGAGACCGACCGGCATGAAGCCCGCCGCCGTGATCAACGTGCCGGTCAACATCGGGAAGGCCGTAGAATTCCATGCGAATGTCGCCGCCTTGATGCGGGAGAAGCCTTGCTCCATCTTCACCATCATCATCTCGACCGCGATGATGGCGTCGTCGACGAGGAGGCCCAGCGCAATGATCAGCGCGCCGAGCGATACGCGCTGCAAGTCGATCGACATCGCGTTCATGAAGATGAACACCATTCCTAGCACGAGCGGCACGCTCAGTGCCACGACGACGCCGGTGCGGAAACCGAGCGAGGCGAAGCTTACGAGGAGCACAATGACGAGGGCTTCCGCGAAGGAGCGCAGGAAGAGGCCGACCGCCTGCTCGACGACTTTCGGCTGATCGGCGATCTGCTCGATCTCGATGCCGACCGGGGTCTCGGCGCGCACCTCCGCGACCGCCTGCTCGAGATTCTTGCCGAACGACAACACGTTGCCGCCGCGCGCCATGGCGACGCCGACGATGATCGCCGGCTCTCCTTCGCTGCGCGCGAGAAAGGAGGGCGGATCCTCGAAGCCTGCGCCGACCGTGGCGATGTCGCCGAGACGCAGGGCGTCGCCGTTTGCCGCCACCGGCAGCGCGGCGATGGCCTCGACGCCGGTCAGGGCGCCACTCACGTCGACGCGCACGCGCGACGTCGAGGTCTGGAACACTCCGCCCTCGTTCAGGGCGTTCTGCTTGACCAGCGAGTCGAAGATCGCCTGCGGCGGGAGGTGGAGATTGGCGAGCTTGGCCTGGCTGAACTCGACGAAGATCCGCCGCTCCTGGTCGCCATAGACGTCGACCTTGACCACGTCTGGGGCCTGCAGCAGGCGCTGCCGCAGCTTCTGCACGACCTGATCGAGCTGGTGATAGTCTGCCCCTTCGCCCTTCACGGCGTAAAGCACGGAGTCCACGTCGCCATACTCGTCGTTGACGACGGGGCCTGTCACGCCGGCCGGAAGGGTGTAGGCGATATCGTTGAGCTTCTTGCGCAGCTGATAAAACATCCAGGGCACGAGCGCAGGCGGAGTCGTGTCGCGAAACGTCACCGAGATCGCCATATAGCCTGGCTTCGTGTAGGTGTCGGTCTTCTCGAAATAGGGCAGCTCCTGCAGCTTCTTCTCGATCGGATCGGCGACCTGATCGCGCATGTCTTTCGCCGACGCCCCGGGCCAGGACGCTGTCACCACGGCGACCTTGATCGTGAAGCTCGGGTCTTCGGCGCGTCCGAGCCGCAAATAGGAAATCGCGCCGGCAAGGCCGATGACGATGATGAGAAACAGCATCAGCGTCGGGCGATCCACGGCCCATTTCGACAGGTTCATCGCGCGCCGCCGCCCATTGTTTCCCGCTCCTCCATCACCCGGACTCTCTGACCGCTGTCGAGCTTGTGCACGCCCAAGATGACGATGCGGTCGCCTTCGTTGATCGGGCCCGAGACGAAGGCCATGCTCGAGTCGAACCGTCGCATCGCCACCCGTACGAGCTCGAGCCTGCCGTCGTCGGAGACGCGCCAGAGCGAGGAACCGCGGCCGTCGTCGTAGATCGCCGAGAGCGGCACGCCGAGCGCCGGGGCGTGGTCCTTGTTGACGATCGCGAGCGTCGCCGACATGCCGATGGCGATATGCGGATCCGCCTCGAGAATGGAGAAGCGCGCGGCGAAATTGCGTGTCGCCGGGTCGGCGGATGGGCTGAGCTCGCGCAGCTTCGCGTGGTGGACCGTTTCAGGCCTCGACCACAGATAAAGCTCGGCTTCGCCCTCGCGCGCCTCGCTCACGTAACCTTCCGGCACGGCGACCGCCGCTTCGAGCTCATCTGAGCGCGCGAGCCGCACTGCCGGCGCGCCGCCGGCGACGACCTGACCGGCCTCGATCATGGTCGCCGTGACGACGCCCGAGGCGTCGGCGCGCAGCGTCGCATAATCGAGATTGTTGCGAGCGAGATCGACGCTGCGCGCGCCGCGCTCCTTCCGCCCACGCGCCTCCTGCGCCGCGGCGCGGGCGCGATCGAGCGCGGCTTGCGCCGTCCAGCCCCCGCGCCGCAACGCGGCCGCGCGCGTCTCGTCGGCGGAGGATTGGAGGACAGCGGCGTTCGCCGCTGCGAGCTCGGCGTCCGCCTGCTCCTTTTGCAGCTTGAGATCCGTGTCGTCGAGCGTCGCTAGCACGTCGCCGGCCTTTACCACCTGCCCGACCTCGACCAGCCGCTTCAGCACCTTGCCAGGCACGCGAAAGCCCAAATCCGACTCGATGCGCGGACGAATGACTGCGGCGAATTCGCGCCGCTGCATCGCGGCCGCATAATGCGCCACGGCGACGAGCACCGGGCGCGTCTGCGTGTGATCCTCCGCGCCTTTGGATTGCCGATCGCAGGCCGCCGTCGACAGCGACAGGGGCGTCGTCGCCAGCAGGAGAACGAGAACATTGGTGCGTTTCATCGCCGCCGTTTTGGGGGTTGAGACATGAACCTCACTGAGTGTGATCCAATGGATGGCATGACGACTAACGAAAATCAATATTCTTCAGCCCTCTTCGCGCCTGAGCTTCCGCGGGTGGAGCCTTCTAAAAACACACGGCGGCCCAGTGGCCGCCGCCTATAAATTCCGAGATCAATCCGTGAAACCTTCGCACGCGGAAAAATTTTTAGTGAATATCTGGATTGCGCCAATACGGCAGAAACGCCGGGGCGGCGCGGCGCGAAAAATTACGCTTTATTCGAGCGCCCGTGTTGACAGCCGCGGAGTTCTTGACGTGAAATTGCTCGGGGAGCTGCTCGGGAGGGAGAAGTTGATTTGGACTCGCTTGGCCGTGGTCATCGTCGCCCTGTGGAGTCTCGGCGCTCCAAGCCTGCGCGCTGACCAACGCCTCAATGACGCTCCGGCGGCGGAGTTGCGATACGCCCCCTACGCCGGCGACGCCCCGCGCTGCGACTATCCATTCGTCGCCGCTCGCATCATGCGGGATTTTGTCGATCACGAAGAGGAGTATTGGCGGAGCGGCCTTGAAATCACACAGATTAGCGACGTGCGGGAGACCGGCTATCGCAAGCGCGGCTTGAGCTATGTTCCGCGCCGCTATTGCGAGGCGTATGCAGTGCTCAACAATGGCGAGAAGCGGCGCATCGCCTATGAGATCGGGGAAGATTTGGGATTTATGGGGATCGGCTACGGCGTGAGCTGGCGTATTGAAGGCCTCGATCGCCAGCGCGAAACCTCTTTCGGCCATTTGTCTCGTTAAGGGAACCGTTTCATGCGTCGGCTACGCTGCCTCAAGGCGCTGCTTCTCCTCCTGGCCATGGCTGGGCCGGCGCGGCCGGAGGATTGCATTCTCGATAAATGCGCCGATCGCGCGCCGCCCGCGCCCGCCGAGCCGTCGGCGCGATCCGTGCAGCGTTCCTCCGGCGTCGCCACGGGCGACTTCGACTTTTATGTCCTGGCGCTGTCTTGGTCGCCGGGCTTTTGCGAGCAGAGCCGCTCCAATTCAAGGCAATGCGAGCCCGGCGCCAATCTGGGCTTCGTCGTGCATGGGCTGTGGCCGCAATATGAGCACGGTTTCCCGAGCGACTGCGGCGGCCCGACGACGGTCTCGCGCATGGCGCTCGATCGCGCCAAGGGCGTCTATCCGGACGAAGGACTCGCGCGCTACGAATGGCGCAAGCACGGAACCTGCAGCGGACGCAGCCCCGGCGATTATTTCGACGATGTCGCGCGCGCCCGGAGCAGCGTGACGATCCCGGACATTTTCGCCAGGGCGAGCGCGGACCAGACGCTGTCGACGCAACAGATCGAGCAGGCGTTCCGCGACGCCAACACGCGGCTGAGGCCCGGCATGATGAGCCTCGAGTGCCGCCGCGACGCCCTCGCGGAAGTGCGCATTTGCTTCACCAAGGATCTGACGGCCTTCCGCGCCTGCCCCGAGGTCGCGCGCCGCGGCTGCCACGTCCGTACCGTGCTGGCGCCCGCGCCCTATTGAACTACCGTCACGGCTTTCACGCCGGCAACTTCGCAGACGTCTTCAAGCATGCGCTGCTGACGCAGCTGCTGAGCGCTTTGAGGCGCAAGGAGACGCCGTTCCGCGTCATCGACACCCATGCGGGCGAAGGGGCCTATGATCTCTTCGCCGACGAGGCTGAACGCACCGGCGAATGGCGCGATGGCGTCGGCAGGCTGGCGGATGTTTCCGGCGTCGGTGAGGACGTGCGGGCGTTGCTCGCGCCCTATCTCGAAGCATTGGGGCCTTTGGCCGAGGGGCGGCCGAAGCTTTATCCTGGCTCGCCGCTCATCGCCCAACGGTTCCTGCGCGCTACGGATCGCGCGATTTTTTGCGAATTGCGTGAGGACGCCTTTGCGGCGCTGCGGGCGCGCTTCGCGCGCGACAAGCGGATCAAGTCGATCCATCTCGACGGCTACACCGGCCTCGGCGCCTTCGTGCCGCCGGTCGAGCGGCGCGGGCTCGTGCTGATCGACCCGCCCTTCGAGCGCACGGACGAGTATGCCGCGATGTTCTCGGCGTTTCTCGGCGCGTGGCGGAAGTGGCCGACGGGGATTTACGCGCTTTGGCATCCGATAAAGGACATGGCGCAGACGCGGGCTTTCTATGCGGCGTTCAGGCGCGAGAACGTGAAACGCGTGCTGCGGCTGGAGCTTTGCGTCGGCGGCGAGGCGGACAG
>DASPSI010000146.1:0-30687 GCA_035624015.1 Methylocystis sp. | reverse complement strand
CGCCTATGACTACAAGCGAGTCGTCGCGCTCTTGACGCCGTTCCTGATCAGCGATCTTTCGGCTTTCTATTTCGACGTCCGCAAGGATGCGCTTTATTGCGATCCGCCGTCCTCCGTGAAGCGCCGGGCGGCGCTGGCGGTGATCGAGCAGATCTTCCGCTGTGTTGCGACCTGGCTCGCGCCGATCCTCGTCTTCACGGCGGAAGAGGCGTGGCTGTCGCGCTACGAGGACGCGACCTCGGTGCATCTGGAGCTGTTTCCGGACGTCCCCTCGCATTGGCGCGACGACGAGCTGGCGCAGAAGTGGGACGCCGTGCGCGCGCTGCGCAGCGTCGTCACCGGCGCGCTGGAGCTGGAGCGCGCGGGCAAGCGTATCGGGTCCTCGCTCGAGGCCGCGCCGGCGGTCCACGTCGCTGACCCGCATCTCGCCGCGAAGCTCGACGGGGTCGACTTCGCGGAGGTGTGCATCACCTCCGACATCGAGATCGTCACGGGCGGCGAGGCGCCGGCGGAAGCGTTCCGGCTGCCCGAGGTGAAAGGAGTCGCGGTGAGCTTCGCGCCGGCGAAGGGGGTCAAGTGCCAGCGGTCCTGGCGTTATTTCGATCCCGCGACCGCCGATTCCGCCTATCCCGACGTGACGCCCCGCGACGCGCAGGCGCTGCGCGAGCTGCAGGGCAAGGTGGGTTTGGGATGAGCGGGACGACTGCGTTATGGGGAGGTTGCCCCTTCTCCCGCTTGCGGGAGAAGGTGGCCGAAGGCCGGATGAGGGGCGCCGCGCCCCAAACAATTCCGCACCATTTCCTCCTACTCCCAGCCCCTTTCATCCGACCCGCCTTCGGCGGGCCGCCTTTGCCCGCAAGCGGGAGAAGGACTCGTTGAAAGTCCTCGTCGCCTTCCTCGCCAATTCGATCGCCAACTTCCTGATCGGACTCTTGGTGGCGAAATATCTCGGGCCCGAGGAATACGGGCGCTTCGCGCTCGCCTTCGCCATCACCGCGGTCGTGCAGACCGCATTGTTCGATTGGCTGCGCTTGGCGGCGGCGCGTTTTTATTCCAACAGGGTGCGCGAGAAGCAGCCGGTCGTGCGCGCAAGCCTCGATCTCTCCTTCGGCGCGGTCACCCTGGCGCTCGCCGTAACAACGGGCCTCTTCGCCGCGGTCGGTCCGACGCTCGACTTCAACGGCGACCTGCTGCTGCTCGCTCTGCTGATCGCGGTCGTCAATGGCCTCTATGACTATTCCACCGCGCTGGTGCGCGCGCGCTTCGAGGACGGCCTCTACTGGCGGCTGGTGTTCGTGAAGAACATTCTTTCGCTCGTGCTCACGGGCGGCGGGGCGATGGTTTTTCAGTCCGCGGCCGTCGCGATGTCGGGCGTCGTCGTCAGCCTGCTCGGGACGGTCGCCGCCGCGCGCGCCTCGCTCGCCGATAGATCCGCGGGATTTTCGGCCGCGCGGCGCCAGACCGCCTTGACGCTCCTCGCCTATAGCGCGCCGATCGTCGCCGCCCATCTGATTTATCAGGCGATTCCGCTCGCAACGCGCGCGGTCGTCGCCAGCGTCTATGATTTCGCAGAGACGGGACAGTTCGCGCTCGCCTTCGACATCGGCATGCGCGCCTTTCAGGCTCTGGGTTCGGGGCTTGACGTGCTGCTGTTCCAGATCGCCGTCGCCGCGCATGAGAACCACGGCTCCTATCGCGCGCGGCGGCAGGTCGGCCGCAACATGTCGATCGTGCTCGCGCTGCTGCTGCCGGCCACCGTCGGCGTCTACTATGTGCTCCCGTCTATCGAACTGCTCGTCGTGCCCGCGCAGTATCACGGACCGTTCAGGCATTATCTCGATCTGCAGCTGCCAGGGCTCTTCGCCATGGGCATGATCCTGTTCGGCGTCAATCCGGTGTTTCAGATCGCCAAGAAGACGGCGCCGATGATCGGCGCAGCGATGGTCGCCGCGACTGCGGGCCTCGTGCTGCTCGCCGTGCTGCCCTGGGGGAAGGACGCAAGCAATCTGGCGCTCGCGCAATGCGGCGCCTATATCGCTGCGCTGATCGCAACCCTCGTCTTCGCCGCGCGCGAGAAGCCGTTCTGGCCGCGGTTGCGAGACATCGCCGCGACGATCGCGGCGACGATCGCCACGGCTGCAGCGCTGCGGCCGACGCAGCATATCGAGCCGGGGTTTTTGACGTTGACGTTGCAAATTATGCTCGGCGCATCCGTTTACGGCGTGATGACTTTCGGCTTCGACACGGCGGGGCTGCGCGGCGAGGCGCTCGCCTGGCTGAAGCGACGCGAAGAGAAGGTGTCTTAATTCTGGGGCCGCGCGACGCGCTTTTCGACAGGTTCCGAGCTGCGAGAACCGCAAGGGTTTCGAGTGAAAGACGACGACGCTGGCCAGACGCGAGAGGAGGAGACGCAATGACGAATAAAAGGATTTTCGCGCTGGCGACCGGGCTCGCGGTCGCGCTCTCGGCAAGCGTGGCCCCGGCGGGAGCGCAGGTGAATGCGCGCGAGCCCGATCCCGCCGCGTGGCTGCGCCAAGTCTACGGGTATTACCACCGCATGGAGAACGCGGACACGGCCTCGGATCAGCTGGGCACGAAGCTCGTCGCGGCGCGGGCCTCCAAATCCTTCGGGGCGGCGTTGAAGAAGGACGAGGATTGCTCCGCGAAGGAGGAGGGCGTTTGCGCGCTCGATTGGGATTTCATCATCGACGGCCAGGACTGGAGGCTATCGAAGGTCAAGGTCGCCCCCGCCGTCGTCGCTGGCGACAAGGCGACAGTTGCGGTGTCGTTCACGAATATGAGGAAGGCTTGCAGGAATATCTATTATTTCGTGCGCGAGGACGGCGAGTGGAAGCTCGACGACGTCGACACGAAATCCGGCGTCGAGGCGCCGTTGCGGATATCCAAGCTGTTCAAGGATTATGACTACGGCAAGTGAGGAGCGCGCCGAGCGTTCCGCAAATACCTGATTTACGGCCTAATTTCGTCGCAGTTGGGCGTTTCAAAGACAGGTGGGCGCAGCCCCCGTTCGACGCCGCCGCGCCCTTAAGGAACGGTTCACCCTATCGTGGTGAATTTTAATCAAACGCGTCGCGTAAAGGGTCACGAGCTTGGGTTATCTCTCGCCGCCGCCGTCGCCGCAGCCGGTCGTCGTCTATAAGGACGTCGGGGGGCTCGTCAGCGACTATGAGGCCATGACCGAAGCCTACCGCCGCGAGAACCGCGAGGTGCGGCTGCACGAGTGCCGCTCCGCCTGCACGCTGGCGCTGAGCCTGCCCAACGTCTGCGTCTATCCCGACGCCCAGGTCAAATTCCACCAGGCCTACAACGAGATCACGCGCGAGACCGATTTCAGCGTCTCGGCGAAGCTCTTCGACAGCTATCCCGCCCCGGTGCGCGCGCGGCTCGGCACGCTCACCCGGCAGTATAAGGTGCTTTCCGGCGTCGAGCTGATCTCGCTCGGGATGCGCAATTGCCTCAACGACGACAAGACGCTCATCGCCAAGAGACGCCAGCCCGTCGCGGGGCCGCCAACCGCCGTCGCCGCCGCCGCCGCTTCGCCGGGGGCCGATTCTCTGCGCGAGATTGCGCAAAATATTCGTGTCGCAGTGACGAAAGCGCTCGCGCAGCCCGAAGGCGCGCCGACGCAGCTCGTCGCCGCGCCCGACCGCTCGCCGCTGCCGCCCAAGGTTGTGGAGACGCGGCTCGCGGCCTTCGTAGCGCCGCTGCCCCCTCGCCGCCCGAATTTCGAGGCGGAGGTGGTCGCGGGGCCTGTTCCCGCCGCGCCGCCCATCCGGCTGATCAACGGCGCCGCGCCGATACTCCAAGCGACGGCCTTCGCACCGCTGCGCGAGGAAGCAGAGAGAATTAATTTGGTCAAAGCCGAGGAATAGCGTCTACTAAGGCAATGTCACGAAATAACTGAACCGATCAAGGTTTGCTGCAGAAGAAGCTTTGGGCGCGCCATCCGGCGCATATGAAGCGGCAATTCTTCGTGTCCTTCGTGTCTTTCTGGTAAAAAGCCACCACAAAGACACGAAGGACACAAAGAAGGCGCCGATAGAACTCGTCAAATCGAAACTTGGGGCCGCCGCAGGAAATGCGGCAATGGTTTCCGGACGAGGTCTGGAGGAAACCCTGTCTTTTATTCCACTCGTTCAGGCGCCGTTCAGGCGGCCAGTCTATGCTGAGGCTTGCGTGTGTGGGCGCCCCGTCATGAGAGGTCGGCGGCGCCGCTCACGGCAAGGCATCGAGATGAATCAGGAGGCAAACATGCCAGCCGAAAAGCTTCTTCGCCGTTCGATCGCGGCGCTCGCCTGCGCCGCGGCGCTCGCCGCCGCCGCAAGCCCCTCCTCGGCCATGACGCTCGCCGCGCCCGCCGCGCCGCAGGCCGGACCCCAGGTCGAAAAGGTCTGGTGCGGCTGGGGCGGCTGCGGCTGGGGCTGGGGTCCCGCGGCGGTCGTGGGCGGCCTTGTCGCCGGCACGGCGATCGGCGCGGCGGCCGCGGCGTCCTCGCCTTATTACTACAACGGCTATTACGCGGCGCCGGCCTATTATGGGCCGGGTCCCTATTACCCCCGCTCCTGCCTGCGCCGGTGGGTCGATTATTACGGCTACCCGCATTGGCGCCGCGTCTGCTGACCGAGCGGGCTAGAGCTTTTCCTTCAGCGCATAAAGCGCCGCGAGCGCCTCTCGCGGCGCCATGCCGTCGGGATCGACCGCCTTCAAGGCCTCGCGCAACGGATCGGCCGCCCGCGCGGGCGCCGCGGCGGCGCGGGAGAACAGCGGCAGGTCGTCGATCGTCTTCTCGACCGGCGAGCGCCGCTCGGTCGCCTCCAGCTCCGCCAGAATCTTGTGCGCACGCGCGACCACGCTCGGCGGCAGGCCGGCGAGCTCGGCGACATGCACGCCGTAAGAACGGTCGGCGGCGCCTTTGATCACCTCGTGCAGAAACACGATCTCGCCCGCGTGATCCGTGACCTTCATCGTGAGGTTCACGAGCCGGGGCAGGCGCTTCTTGAGCTGCGTCAGCTCATGGAAATGCGTGGCGAACAGCGCCCGCGCGCGATTGACCTCGTGCAGATGCTCGAGGCTGGCCCAGGCGATCGAGAGTCCGTCGAAGGTCGCCGTGCCGCGACCGATCTCGTCCAAGATCACAAGCGATCGCGGCCCCGCGCAGTTCAGAATCGCCGCCGTCTCGACCATCTCGACCATGAAGGTCGAGCGGCCGCGCGCAAGGTCGTCGGAAGCGCCGACACGCGAGAACAGCCGGTCGACCACGCCGATATGCGCCGACTTCGCCGGAACGAAGGAGCCCGCCTGCGCGAGCACGACGATCAGCGCGTTCTGGCGCAGGAAGGTCGATTTGCCGGCCATGTTGGGCCCGGTGACCACAGCGATGGCGCCATCCGAAAGCTCACAGCCGTTCGGCGAGAAGAGCTTGCCCTGCGCCTTCAGCGCCGCCTCGACCACCGGATGACGCCCCTCGACGATCGCGAAATCGCGTGAAGAGTCGACCTTGGGCCGGGTCCAGTCGCACCGCGCCGCAAGCTCGGCCAGTGCGCTCGCCACGTCGAGCCGCGCGGCGGCGTCGCAAAGCTTTCGCAGCGCCAGCGCCTCTTGCAGGATCTCGGCGCAGAGCGCGTCGAACAGGGCCTGCTCGCGCGCTTCGGCGCGTTCGCCGGCCGAGGCGATCTTGGCCTCGATCTCGACGAGCTCGCGCGTCGAGAAGCGCATGGCGTCGGCCATCGTCTGCCGATGCGTGAACTCGGCGTCGAAGGGCGGACGCAGGAGCTTCTCGCCCTGCGCCTGCGGCGTTTCCAGGAAGTAGCCGAGAAAGTTGTTGTGCTTGACCTTGAGCTGCTTGATCCCGGTCTGCTCGGCGTATTTCGCCTGCAGGAACGCGACCACGCTGCGGCTCTCGTCGCGCAGGCTCCTCGCCTCGTCGAGCTCGGCGTCGAGGCCGCGCGCGATGAAGCCGCCGGCGCGCTTGTCAGCGGGCGGCTCGGCGACCAGGCTTTGCGCGATCTTGCGCTCGAGCGCGCCATTGGCGGCGGCAAGCTCGGCAATGTCCTGCGCGACGAGAGCCGGCGCGTCGGCGGCGCTCAGAAAGGCTGCAATGTCGCGCGCGGCGGCGAGCATAGCCGCCACCGAGGCGAGATCGCGCGGGCCGCCGCGCTGCAAGGAAAGTCGCGATAGCGCTCTTGCGAGATCCGGCGCGCGCGCGAGCCTTTTGCGCAAGCCGTCGCGCAAGCCAGCGGTGTCGAGGAAAAACGAGACCGCGTCGAGCCGCCGCGCGATCTCATCCACATCGGTCGAGGGCACCGCGACGCGTTCCGCGAAGAGGCGCGCGCCGCCGGGCGTGATCGTCAGATCGATGCAGGCGATCAGCGATCCTTCGCGGGCGCCCGAAAGCGTGCGCGAGATTTCTAGGTTGGCGCGCGTCGAGGCGTCGATTTCCAACGTCCTGCTTTCGCGCTGGCTCATCGGGCGCGCGAGCGCCGGGCGCTGCGCCTTCTGCGTGCGCTCCACGAAATGGATCGCGGCGGCGCTCGCCGCAAGCTCGGCCGGAGACAGCGCGCCGAAGCCGTCGAGCGTCGCGACGCCGTAAAAGTCCCGCAGCGCCCGCGCCGCCCCGTCGCCGTCGAAATCGACGCGTCCGAGCGGAGTCACCGGCGCGCTCTGCCCCGCAAAGATTGCGGCGATGCGAGCGTCGCGCGCCAGAGCCTCGGGCGCGACGATCTCGGAAGGCTCGAGGCGCGCAAGCTCGCCCGTAAGCTCGTCTTCGCCGCGCTCGACAACCGTGAAGGCGCCGGTGGAGATGTCGACGCCGGCCAGGCCGTAGCGCCAGGAGCCTTGCTCCCCCCTGATTCGCGCCAACGCGGCGAAAGCGTTGGCGCGGGCGGGGTCGAGCAGGGCCTCCTCGGTGATCGTGCCGGGCGTGACGAGCCGGACCACGTCGCGGCGCACGACGGATTTCGCCCCGCGCTTCTTGGCCTCGGCTGGGTCCTCGAGCTGCTCGCAAACCGCGACCCTGTGTCCGAGCGCGATGAGCTTTTGCAGATAGTCGTTGGCGCGCTCGACCGGCACGCCGCACATGGGAATTTCCTCGCCCCGGTGGCGGCCGCGCTTGGTGAGCATGATGCCGAGCGCGCGCGAGGCGACAACGGAGTCCTCGAAAAACAGCTCGTAGAAATCGCCCATCCGGTAGAAAAGTAGACAATCTGGATTGGCCGCCTTGATCTCGATATATTGGGCGATCATAGGCGTTGCGCCGTCTAAGGCTTTGGCAGGCGGGGGCTTGGCGGCTTTGTCCATGGCGCCTTGCTAGCATGGACGCGAAACGGAGGACAGAGAACTGAGCGTGGACGAGGCGCGGTTCATGGCCGACGAATCTCGAGCGAAGGTCGGGCCGCTGCGGGCGAGGCCGCAGGAGCGGTTTTTGCGTCTGGAGAAGGCCGCGCGCGGCCCGTTTCTCGCGCTTCTCGCGATGGCGTTCGTGCTGCATGCCGCTCTCCTCGCCGGCCTTCTTATTGAGCAGTGGACGAACGCGGAGCTCGCGCCGCCGGAACAGGAGGTCGCCGTCGAGGTCGTGCCCGAGGTTCCCAAACCCGAGGAGCCGCCTCCCCCGCCGCCCCAGGCGCAGGCGCAGCAGCCGCCGATGCCGCTGTTCGAGCGCTTCGAGCGAACGATTCACCGCCATGAAGAGGCGGACACGTCTCAGCAAAAGCTGAAGCTCGACGACAAGATCGCAACCGACGCGCCGCGCGCCGAGAAAGAAAATCCCTTAAAGCGCGATGCGCCCGACGACGAAACGAAATCGCAGCGCGTCGAGCAGCCCACGCAAGAACGATCCGCGGTCGAGCCGGAGCAACAGCAGCGCCAAAAAGCACAAGCGGAGCAGGCGCCCGAGGCCTCCCCGGAAGAGCAGGCGACCGCGCCGAAGCTGGAGAACAAGAGCGACCAGAGAGACGCGGAGGTCATCCAGCAGGCGGCGCCGAAATTGGGTGAAGCCAACGACAAGAAAGGGACCAAGCCCCGCGTCAGGGCCGTGCAGGGCGAGGAGCAGAAGTCCATCTCGCAGATCGTCGCCTCTCTCACGCCCACGCCCGAGTTCAAGTCAGCGGGAAGGTCGCACGGCGCGCCGATCACGGGCGGCACCGCGGAGTCTGAATACAAATCCGTGGTGCTTGGCCTCATCATGCGGAGACTCGCGCCGCCGGGGCACGCCAAGCCGTTCATGCCTCCGGCTTTCGGCATCTACCTCGATCAGGAGGGGCGCCTGACCCACTGCGCTATCCTGCAATCGTCGGGAGACGCGTCCTTCGATCAGTCCGTCGTTTCGGCGATCCGGCGCGCGGCGCCGTTTCCCGCGACGCCCACGGGAACCTCGGTGAACCTGTATTTGGATTTCGCGAAAGGGCCTCGATGACCGCCCATTCGCAAGCCGCCGTCGCGAGCTGGCTGGAGTTCTGGAGCGCCGATACCGCCATCTACGCCAATGCGAGGCATAAGGAGCTGCATTACGCCGCGCTCGCACGCGGCATCGCTGAGCATGCGCCCAGCAAGATCGCGCGCGTTCTCGATCACGGCTGCGGGGAGGCGCTGAGCGCCGCGACGCTGGCGCGCGGATGCGGCGCGTTGTTCTTGTTCGACGCCTCGCCCTATGTTCGCAGCAAGCTCGTTGCGCTCTTTTCGGACACAGACCGCATCTTCGTGCTGCACGATGGGGCGCTGTGCGGGATCGAGGACGCGTCGCTCGATCTCGTCGTCGCCGCCTCGCTGATCCAATATCTTTCGCAAGCCGAGCTTCGCGCCCTGCTCGACCTCTGGCGCGCCAAGCTCAAAGCCGATGGGGCGCTGCTCATCGCCGACATCCCTGCGCCGCAGTCCACAGCCGTCGCCGACGCCTTGTCGCTGCTCGTCTTTGGATTGCGCAGCCGCTTCTTCGTCGCAGCGCTCCTGAGCCTTGCGCGGCTTTACTTTTCGCCCTACCGCCGCCTGCGCCGCGACGTCGGGTTTTCGCGCTACTCCGCCGCAGAGATCTCGGCGCTGCTGGGGCGACACGGTTTTGAGGCGCGAATCCTGCCGAAAAATATCGGGCATGATTCGCGCCGCCTCGCCGTCGTGGCGAAGCCGTCTGGCGCGTCAAAGCGCCAGGTTCAGGATTTCGGGGATTGCGCCGCGGACGGTTTGGCGTTAGCCGTTCCGTCCTGCAAGGAAACGCGCTAGGCGTCATGCGCCGAGCGAACCGCCGCCGAGCGGGAGGGAGCTCCCGCCGTTCCGCGGCATTTGCGTTTGCTCCCCGGGTCCTTTTCGGACAGGAGCCGCCGGCGCGACGGGCGAGTCGCGCAAGGCTATGAAGGAGACGAGGAATGCCGTCTTATCTCGATCTGGCCGTGCTGGCCATCGTGCTGATTTCCGCGTTTCTGGCCTTGCTGCGGGGTTTTACGCGCGAGGTGCTGGCGATCCTCTCCTGGGTGGCCGCCGGCGCGGTCGCCTACGGCGAGTACAAGCATCCCCTGTTGCTGGAACACGTCAAGCGTTTCGTGCCCAACGACAGGTTCGCGCCCTATGTCGCCGTCGGCATCGCGTTCCTGCTGGCGCTTGTCGTCATCTCGATCGTCACCGTCAAGGTCTCCGACCTGATCCTCGACTCGAAGATCGGCGCGCTCGACCGCACGCTCGGCTTCATCTTCGGGGCGGCGCGCGGCATGCTGCTCGCCATCGTCGCTTTTTTCTTTTACAGCTGGCTCGCGCATGACGGGAACCAGCCGGAATGGGTCAAGAACGCGCGCATGAAACCGTTCCTCGAAGCGGGCGGAGAGCGCTTGGGCGACCTTATCCCGCAGGATGTCGAACAGCAGATCGAGTCCGTCGTTTCAGGCCTCAAGAAAAAGAAGAACGCGCCGAGCAACGACGAGCCGCCTCCCGAGACGGACACCGACGCGGCGAAGGCGCCGGACAAGAAATCGTGAACCGCTGCGCTGTCATGGGCGCCAGAAGCGCCCATATCTGTGAAGCTTTCAGAATTCTCGCGCGCGATGAAGCTTCCCCCTCTGAGGCGGAAATGGGGCGGCCTGGACGTCCGGTTGCGCGGATCGAGAAAGCCGCGCGCCTCGCGCCAATCCTCTTCCGCGATGGAAGACCGACCAGACCGGGGCTTTGAGCATACATGGACGGGGAACACCCAGCGTCTCTTCCCGAGCAACTTCTCGCCGCCGCGGAGTCGGACGAAGACCGGCTGCGCGAATATTGCGGCGTGTTCGGGATCTATGGGCATCAAGACGCCGCCGCCTGCGCCGCGCTCGGGCTCCACGCCTTGCAACACCGCGGTCAGGAGGCCGCGGGCATCGTCTCCTTCGACGGCGCGCGGTTCCACGGCGAGCGGCGCCTCGGCCTCGTCGGCGACCATTTCTCGAACGAGCGCACGATCAAACGTCTGCCCGGCGCTTCAGCCATCGGCCACGTCCGCTACGCCACCACCGGCGAAACCATCCTGCGCAACGTGCAGCCGCTGTTCGCCGAGCTCAACACCGGCGGCTTCGCGGTAGGCCACAACGGCAACCTGACGAATGCGCTGACGCTGCGCCGCGAGCTCATCGAGCAGGGCGCAATCTTCCAGTCCACCTCGGACACCGAGGTCATCCTCCATCTCGTCGCCCGCAGCCGCAAGCCGAAGCTCGTCGACCGCTTCATCGAGGCCTTGCACCAGATCGAAGGCGCCTATGCGCTCGTCGCGCTCACGAACCGCAAGCTCATTGGCGCGCGCGATCCCCTCGGCATTCGTCCGCTCGTCATCGGCGAGCTCGAGGGCAAATATATTCTCGCTTCCGAAACCTGCGCGCTCGACATACTGGGCGCGCGCTTCGTGCGCGAGGTCGAGAACGGCGAGATCGTCTCGATCTCCGAGGAGGGGCTCGAGAGCATCAAGCCGTTTCCGCGCCGCCCCGCGCGGCCTTGCATCTTCGAATACATCTATTTCGCGCGGCCCGACTCCATCGTGCACGGACGCTCGGTCTACGAGGTCCGCAAGGCGATGGGCCAAGAGCTCGCGCGCGAGCACAAGATTGAAGCCGACGTCGTCGTGCCCGTGCCCGATTCCGGGGTGCCGGCGGCGCTCGGCTTCGCGCGCGAGGCGGGCCTGCCGTTTGAGCTCGGCATCATCCGCAATCATTACGTCGGGCGCACCTTCATCCAGCCCACGCAGTCGGTGCGCGAGGTCGGGGTGCGCATGAAGCACAGCGCCAATCGCGCCGTCGTCGAAGGCCGGCGCGTCGTGCTCATCGACGATTCGATCGTGCGCGGGACGACCTCGGTCAAGATCGTGCAGATGATGCGCGACGCCGGCGCGACGGAAGTCCACTTCCTGATTTCCTCGCCGCCGATCACTCATCCCGACTATTATGGGATCGACACGCCGGTGAAGGAGAAGCTGCTCGCCGCTACGCACAGCCTCGAGGAGATGCGCGCGATCATCGGCTGCGATTCGCTCGGCTTTCTTTCGGTCGACGGCATCTACCGCGCGATGGGCGAGAACGGCCGCAACGCCCGGCAGCCGCAGTTCACCGACCACTGCTTCACCGGCGACTATCCAACGCGCCTGACGGATCTCGCAGGAGAGACGAGGGCGCAGCTGTCGCTGCTCGCCGAAGCGAGGTGAAATGCGCCGGGAGCGAAATCGCTTGGCTTGTCACGACGCTTGCGGCGGAAATCTCCGGCCTCCAAACCGAATTTCGCTTTAAAATTGAGACTTTGTCTGAGCAGGTCGTTGCGCTGCGGCGCCATTTCGGAATAACGTGAGGGACGGCGATAATGCCCGCGCCGCCACTCCCAAGGGAGATTCCCGCGGTTTGATGCAGCGGGGGAATAGCGCAAAAAGAAGGGTCTCCTAGGCTCCAGATGAGTTGAGCCCAAAAATGCAGGCTCCATGCGGCGACGCGGCGCGGGCCGCGCAATGTCGCCGCCGTCATGGGCGTTTTTTTGGCGGAGAGGCCTAATGTCGAGCGAGACAGACTTGACGGACCTGAACGATCTGCTGGACAAGATCGCGAGCGCCACCAAGATCACGCAAGCGCAGGAGATTTTGCAGAAAGCGATCGGGGATTATGGCCTCGCGCATATCGCTTATGGCGCGATCAATTTGCCGACTGAGCGGCGCGAGCGACCGCTCGTCGCGGTCACCTACGCCGCCGAATGGCAAAAGCATTACATCCAGCAGGGCTACGTGAACATCGACCCCGTGGTGCGCGCCGGGCTCGGCGGCGTGCTGCCGGTCGATTGGGCCGAGGTCGACCACGACGATCCCGTCGTGAGAAGGTTCTTCGGCGAGGCGAAGGAATTCAAGATTGGCCTCAACGGCGTGTCGATCCCAGTCCGCGGCCGGCATGGCGAATTCGCGCTGTTCAGCGCGACGACGTTCATGAACAGAACAGAATGGGAAAAGGCTAAGCACGCCATCGGGAAGAACTTGTTCTTGCTCGCTTATTACTTCCATGACTGGGCGCTGAAGGTTGAAGGAGTCGATCGCAATGATTATTTGAGCTGCCTGACCATGCGCGAGAAGGATTGCCTACGTTGGCGTGCGCTTGGCAAATCCGACTGGGACGTGTCGCAACTGCTCTCGATTTCAGAGCGTACAGTCAAATTCCACCTGGAGAACGCCCGGCACAAGCTCGGCACCATGAACACGACCCACGCGGTAGCCAAGGCGTTGAGCCTGGGCCTGATCGCTATCCCCTAGATGACAAGGAAAAATCAGCCTGATCGCCCGGCGCCTGTGCCTTCGTACAGGTGTTTTTGCCTATGCGGAGGCGTAGCTTCCGGTTGTTGACAACCAACACCCGAGGAGCGTAGAATGATCAGGTTAATACAAGGTCGGCATCGCCATCAATTTCCCAGGGAAGTCGATGAAATGTACGCGATCCGCAGGCGCGTGTTCTTTGAAAGAATGCGCTGGGATGTTACCTGTATCAACAGATGGGAGATTGACGGATACGATGCGCTTGACCCTCTATACGTGGTAAGCCTAAACGAAAACGAGCGTGTTGTTGGCGGACTGCGCTTATTGCCGACCACCGGCTTCAACATGCTGAATGACACCTTTTCCGTGCTGCTGCCCGAGGGCAAGCGTATCGAGAACCCGCGCATCTGGGAATCGAGCCGATTTTCCGTGGACCACCAAGCCGACGTGGCCATCGGCCCGAAGGGCATCGGTCGCGCCACCGCGGAGCTCGGCCTCGCCATGAACGAGATCGGCGAGCGGATCGGCCTGACACATATCGTGACAGTCTATGACGCGCTGATGCACCGCGTGCTGGCGCGCGCCGGCTGCGCGGGCGAGCCGATCGGCGAGCCGGTGCGCATCGGCAAGGTTCTGACCTACGCCGTGTTCTTCGAGATCGGGGAAGCCACCGAAAGAGCGCTGAGGGCCGCCAGCGGCATCGAGGGGTCGGTGCTGGAGAAGAAGACCACGGCCTACGCTCTTGCGGCCTAATCCGCAAGGGCGCTCGCCTACTGTCCCGAGAGTGCGGCTGGGGACATGCTCAAGGCGCTGCCGCCGGAGGGGCAGCGCTTTCTCATTTCGCTCCGCAAGAAGCTCAATCCGCCGGCGGCGCGCCTGGCTCCGCGGCTTGCCGACGATCGATCGAGCCGAGTCGACCGCAAAGCCCGGCGCCACGAACACAACCCACGCGGCGTGCGCGGATTTGAACCTGGGCCTGATCGCTGCCCCTCAGATGGAAAGGGAAAATTCGCCAGATCGCCCGGCGCCTGTGCCTTCATACAGGTGCTTTTACCTAAGCAGGAGCGTAGCTTCTGGTTGTTGGTAACCAACACCCGAGGAGCGTAAAATGATCCGGCTAGTACAAGGCAGGCATCGCCATCAATTTTCCCGCGAAGTCGATGAAATGTTCTCCATACGAAAACGTGTGTTTCTCGAACGTATGCATTGGGACGTTACATGCATAAATCGATGGGAGATTGATGGCTATGACGCTCTCGATCCTCTATATGTGCTCAGTTTGAATGAAGACGCTAGGGTTGTTGGCGGAGTGCGTCTCCTGCCAACTACCGGCTTTAACATGCTCAACGACACGTTTTCCGTGCTCCTGCCCGAGGGCGAGCGCATCGAAAACCCGCGCATTTGGGAGTCGAGCCGATTTTCAGTCGACCACGAGGCGGACGCGCTTTTGGGCCCGAAAGGCGTCGGCCGCGCCACCGCCGAGCTCATTCTAGCGATGAACGAAGTCGGCGAACGCCTCGGCCTCTCGCATATCGTGACGGTTTATGACGCGCTCATGCACCGGATGTTATCGCGGATCGGCTGCGCCGGCGAGCCGATTGGGGAGCCGGTCCGGATTGGCAAGGTGCTGACCTACGCGGTTTTCGTTGAGATCGGAGACGCCATCGAAAAGGCGGTCAAGGCCGCCAGCGGGATTGAGGGGTCGGTCCTGGAGACGGAGACAGCGCGTTACGCTCTGGCGGCGTGAAATCGGGGGTATAGGCCCTCGACCCAAAGTGCGGACGAGGGCATCTTCAAGGCGCTGCCGCCGGGGCGGGGGGGCAGCGCTTTCATTTTCACTGCATCTCATGAAGCCTGCGGCGCGGCCGGAGACGGCGCCGCAATCTCCATTGTGGGCTCGGGCGCAAGGAAGGCCGCGGGGATATTGGCGCGGGCGTCCGTCGTGACCCCGCTTGGCGCATCCGGCGGCGGAGCCCACTCGAACGCGTCGAGACGACCCGTTTTCGGCGAGATGGGCGCCCAGCTGCGCGAGACGACGCCATCGGCGATCCAGACCGGATCGCGCGGCGCGCGCGAGCCGCGCGCGAGCCATTCGCGCACCGGCCCGCTGGGGCCGTTTTCAGCGTCCTCGATCTCCGCCATGAGCAGGCATGTGTGCGCCGTAGGCGTGGCCTCGCGGGCCACGAGCGGCGCCAGCGCCTCGCGCGCTTTCGCAAAGTTGCGGGCTGCTAGCGCGACCTGCGCCACGAGATGCCGGCTCTCGACCGCCCCCGGCGCAATCTTGAACAGCCGCAGCACGCCCTGGAGCGCGTCGCTGTTCGACTGGGGCTTCAGCGCCGCGACATAGGCGGCGCCGAGCTCGGGATGCGGGGCCTTGGCCCAGACCGACTCGATAAATTTGATCGCCTTCTTGTCGTGGCCGAGTCGTGTCATCGTTGTCGCTGCGACTAGCGCGGCAGGAGTGAAGCTCGGGCGGCGCTTGAGCGCCATATTGGCGAGGTGCATCGCCTCCTGCGGCGACTCCGCCTGCTTCTCCATGGCGAGGGCCGTCTCGATGACGGCGCGGAGGCGCTGCGTCGTCGCGAGATCCGTGGTTTTCGCCTTGTAGTTTTCCTCGATGGCCGCGCGCGCCTTCTCCCAGTCGCCGAGACTCGTGTGGCGCTCGAGTATGGCGGCGCCTGCCCAGGGCAGAGGCGCGATCTCATGCGCGGTCGCGGCGAAATGATGCGCGGCCTCGGCGTCGTCGCGGCGTTTGGCTTCGATATGCAGCCCCCGCAGGCCGAGAAGCTTCGTGTCCTCGTGCAGCGTCATCTCGTGAAAGAGGGCCTCGGCCCTGGCCGTGTCGCCTGCAAGCTGCGCCGCCTGCGCCCGGAGGTATTTCGTGAGCGGCTCGGCGGGCACATGCTTTTGCGCCTCCTGCGCCGATCGCAGCGCGAGCGCGGCGTCGCCAGCGGCGACCGCCGCAATGCCGCGAGTGATGGCCCTGAAACCCTTCTCGCGGCTGCGCTGCGCCCGACTGGCGGTGAAACGCCAAGGGGCGCCGAGAATTATCGTCAAAATCTTCCAGGCGACAAGAACGACGATGACCGCGACGATGACGCTGCCGACCGCCTCGGCGATCGTCCGCTCGATGTGAATATCGCCCCAGACCAGCGACAGCGACCCGGGTTGATCGACGATCCATTCGAGCCCGTAGGCGATGAGGGCCAGCGCGACCAGAAACAGGAGCACGAACCACATGATTTGAGCTTCCTCGCGTTAGTTCTTGACGTGGCCGAGGCCCGCGACCGCGGCGGCGGTGAGAGCGAGGGCGGCCTTGCGCGCCGCCGCAACGGCGTCGAGCTTCGCGCCGAACTCCTTGCTCGCGGGGTCCGGAGGCAGGTTGGCGAAAGCCGCCGCCGCCGCGGACGCGTCGTCATGCGTCAAAGCTAGCTCGACCTCGAAGATGCGCCCATTGAGCGAGGCGGCAACTTCTTTTGACGAACGGACACGCGTCATGCGGCTCAAAACGCGCCAAGCGCCCTGGCCGAAGCTCTCGTTGGCGGGCTTCTCTTCTTGGGCTTGCAGCCGCTGGGCGATCGGCGCCAATTCGGCGAGAAGCTTGTCCGTCGTCGGCGCGCCGGTCTCGGCGAACGGCTCGAGAACCTGGAGCAGGCTCGCATCCGCGCCTCGCTCCGCGAGCGCCGCGGCTTCGGCGGCGAAGGGCCGGCCATGGCGCACAGAGTCGAAAATGAGCAGCGACAGCGCCAGCGTCTCGACTCCGGCGATCTGCTGCGTCGGCGGCGCCTTGACCGCCTGCGGCGATTCGGTCTCGGCGCGCGCCTCGCTCTTGGGCTGATCGAGCCGATCACTCAGCTTCTTGAGCTCGTCGCCGAGAAAGTCGATTCGGCCTTCGAGCGCCGCAACATTGTCTTTGAGCTCGGGGCTCTCCGGCGTCGCTGCGAGCGGCGCGCCCGCCGGCCTTTCAGTAGTCTCGCCAGCCTTCGCCGCGGCGCGCTGCGCCTCCTTGGCGGCTTCGAGCGCTTCGCGCGCAGCCTCTAGAGCTTCACGACTCCGCTCGGCGGCCTCTGCGACTGCGCGCCGCAGCGCGTTCAGCTCCTCCGGCGCCGCCACGCCTTTCGCCTCGACCGGGCGCGGCGAGGGGGCCAGCGCCGGCGGCGCAGCTTGTTCGGCGCCATGCCGCTCCGGCTCGGCGGGACCGGGCGCGACCGCCGGCGCCGTGGGTTTGTGCGCCGCTGCGGGCTTTTGCGCCGACTTGTCCTCAGCGAGGCCCGTCAGCTCCTTGACGAAGCTTTCAACCCGAGCCGAAGCCGTCGAAGCGGCGCCAGCCGGATCCTTGGCCGCGCCCTCTAAGAAATCGGCGACGGCGCGCGCGCGCGGATCCTCGTCCTTGAGCAGGATCGCGGCCCCGCCGCCCGCGGCCAGCAGCAACACCAGCACGAGAAGCAGGTTGAAAAGGCCGCGGAAAAACCCTCTGCGTTTCTTTTTCGGCCCGGGCGGCGCGGTGGCGGGAGCGTCCGTCGGCGGCAGTTCGGCCCCTTCTTCGTGCGCATCCTGCGGGTCGGAATTATCTGTCGCCATGCCGAGCTCCTTTGACCGCGGCACTTATAGCCGAGCCGAGGCGCCTGCGAAATAGTCGAGGAGGAGCAAAAGCCAAGTGGTCAAGAAATTTCTGTGCAGGCTCGACTCGAGTCCGTCGGATGGCGATAAGGGGCCCGGGAGAAAATGACGAAAGATTTGCGGCGCGGCGGTGCGGGCGGCATAGTGCGGCCACCCATGACCAGACCCGTCCGTATCGATGAGAGCTGGCGCACGCGCCTCGAAGGCGAGTTCGTCAAAACCTATTTTTCGGCGCTGCGCGGCTTCGTGCGCGATGAATATGCGGCGCATCGCGTGTTCCCGCCGCCGGCGCAGATATTCCGCGCCTTCGACGAATGCCCTTTCGATCGCGTCAAGGTCGTGATCTTGGGCCAGGACCCCTATCATGGCGCGGGCCAGGCCAACGGGTTGTGCTTCGCCGTCAACCGGGAGACGCCGCCGCCGCCTTCGCTGCAAAACATTTTCAGGGAGATCGAGAGCGACCTCGGCCGTACCGTCTCGCGCGATCCGGATCTGTCGCGCTGGGCGAAGCAGGGCGTGCTGCTATTGAACGCCACGCTGACCGTGCGCGAAGGCGCCGCCGGCTCGCATCAGAACAAGGGCTGGGAGGAGTTCACCGACGCAGCGATCCGCGCGCTGAGCGAAGAGCGCAAGGGACTCGTGTTCATGCTTTGGGGCAATTATGCGCGCCGCAAGGGGGCGAGCATCGACCGCGCGAAACATCTGGTGCTGGAGGCGGGCCATCCTTCGCCGCTTTCAGTTGCGCGCTTTTCCGGCTGCCGGCATTTTTCCAAGGCCAACGCCTATCTCGAAGCGCATGGCCAGACGCCGATCGAGTGGTGAGGCGAGAAGTTTCAGGAGCGCCGTTCGCGCGCCCGCAAGAGCGCCTGATTGAGCTCGGCCCCGAAGATCATCAGCGCGCCAAGCCAATAAAGGAACACCAGAGCGATCATGATCGACGCGAGCCCGGCGTAGGTCGACACATAGTTGTTGGCGAATCTCGAGAGATAGGCGCCGAAGGCCGCGCCGTAGCCGAACCAGCCCAAAAGCGTCGTGGCCACGCCTGGCGCGATGTCGAGCAGCGATCTTTTGCCCGGCGCCAGAAACTTGTGCGCGACGAGAAGCGAGGCCGCCATGGCGACGAAGGAGGCGCCGAAACGCGCCGTCTGGTAGATGAGCTCGAATTCGTCGGCGAGGCGCGGCGCCTCGCTTTTGAGATAGGCGAAGAGCGGCGGCGCGAGGATGAGCAGCACCGTGATAAGCAGCAGCGACACGGCGGCGAGCAGCACATAGAGGAGCGCCTCGATGCGCAGCGCCCACCATGGGCGCGTCTCGCGCACGTCATAGGCGCGGGCGAGGCCGATACGGAGCGCTTCTACGGCGCTGCCGCTGAAATACAGGGCGAGCACGGCGCCGAGGGTCAGCAGCCCGCCCCGCGGCTCGAGCAGCACATTATGGATTTCAGCGGCGAGGGGCGCGGCTAGCTGCTTCGGCCACATTTCGAAAAGAAAGGCCGCGGCGCGGCTGGCGGCCTCGGGCGTGCCAAAGAAGCCCGCCACGGCGGCGACGAAGATGAGGAACGGAAACAGCGACAGCAGCGCGGAGAGCGCGATGTGGCTCGCGATCGCCCAGCCGTCGTCGCGGTTGAATTTGGCGTAGGCGTCCCAAAGCGCAAGAGCAAGAAACCGCATTCGACCTCGCAAACCCGAGAGCTCAAGGCCGCAGGTGGGGTGAATGCGTCGGATATGCAAGCGCGCCGGGTTGCCCCGGCGCGCCCCGCATTTCCGTCGTTATGACGCCGCTGAATGGCCGACGCCCAGCTTCTTCTGAAGGTTGGTCGAGGAAGTCGTGTATTGAAATAGCAGCTTCTTGTCGGGATACACGTAATGGTGGACTCGCTGTGCGGCGAGCGCCGCCTCATGGAAGCCGCACAGGATAAGCTTCAACTTGCCGGGATAGGCGTTGATGTCGCCGACGGCGAAAATCCCCTTGTGATTCGTCTCGAATTTCTCGGTGTCCACGGGCACGAGATTCTCGTGCAGGTTCAATCCCCACTCCGCCACGGGGCCGAGCTTCATGGTGAGCCCGAAGAACGGCATCATCCGCTCGCAGACGAGTTCCGTCTCCGAGCCGTCATTGCCCTTGAGCGTCACGCTCGACAACTGCCCATCCGCGCCCGTAGCCTGGGTGATTTGTCCGAGCCTGAGCGCAACCTTGCCCTCGGCGACGAGATCGTGCATCGCCTTCACCGAATGCGGCGCGGCGCGGAAAGCGTCGCGGCGATGCACCAGCGTCAAGCTCTTTGCGATCGGCTGCAGATTGAGCGTCCAATCGAGCGCCGAATCGCCGCCGCCCACGATCACGACATGCTTGTCGCGGAAATCCTCCATGCGGCGCACGGCGTAGAACACCGACTTGTGCTCATAGGCCTCGACGCCCGGAATCGGCGGCTTCTTCGGTTGGAACGAGCCGCCGCCGGCCGCGACGATCACCGCCCTCGCCTTGAATTTCTTGCCCGAATCCGTGCCGACGACGAAAGCGGGCTTCTCGTCCGTCCCGATCGCCTGCACCGTCTCGACCATCTCGCCGAAATGGAAGGTCGGGTGGAACGGCTCGGTCTGCTTCAGCAGATTGTCGGTCAGCTCCTGGCCGGTGACAATCGGCAGGCCGGGAATGTCGTAAATCGGCTTTTCGGGATAGAGCTCGGAGCATTGCCCGCCGGCGCGCGGCAAAATGTCGATGACGTGCGCCCGAACGTCAAGGAGGCCGAGCTCGAACACAGCGAAAAGTCCGGCAGGCCCTGCGCCGACGATCACCACATCGGTCTCGATCACATCGCTCACAGCAATTAACTCGCTATTCCGATTGCTCATTCCCTGTTTGACTCCTTAGCCTTGCTGCGCCGGCGTGCGCACGACCAGCCCATCGAGCTCCGGCTTCACCACAATTTGGCAGCACAGTCGAGAATTGGGCTGCACATCGAAAGCGAAGTCGAGCATGTCTTCTTCCATCTGCGACCGCTCGCCGGTCTTTTCGAGCCAGGCCTCGTCGACGTAAACGTGGCAGGTGGCGCAGGCGCAAGCGCCACCGCATTCGGCGGCGATTTCGGGAATGTCGTTGCGGCGCGCCGTCTCCATGACTGTCGAGCCCGTCTCGCCCTCGACGGTTCGCGCCTCGCCGTGCGAATCGACGAAGGTGATCTTCGCCTTGGTCGGCGCGCCGCCCCCGGGCTCCGCGCCGTAACGGGTGCAGGGATTGTCCAGGCAGGTCTTGACCATGGTGCTTAAGTCTCACTGTGGGGGCGCGAGAAGCCGCGGCGCGCCCGCGTGGGCGTTTGCGCAGTCCCCCTAGCACCCAGCCGAAGCCCGCGCTAGCCCTCTTTTTGCGGACAAGTTGCGGCTTTGTGGCCGAATTTGCGAAACGCCCACAGCTCCTACCACGCCTCGCGCCGCGCCCAGGCGGCGATTTGCGAAGCGGCGCGTTCGAGCGCCGCATCGAGCGCGCGCGCGCCATAGGAACCCTGCGAATGTGGCGCCGGCGCCTCGCCGGTGAAAGTCGCAGCCCCCCTCCCCGCGCCACTGCTCTCGTCGGCAAGCCGCGCTGAGAGCTCGACGACGGCGGCGCCGCGCGCTTCGTCAATCTCGAATCGCCGCAGCTCCGTCGCGAGCCGGAGCCTCCCGACGGCCCCGGGATAGGCGGCGTCGACGCCAGATTTGCCGAGGGTCTCGATGAGCCGCGACTGGACAAGCCGCGGCGCGAGATCCGCCCACTGCGCGCCTTCTAAATAGGCGAGGTCGCCGGACTCGTTGCGGATGACGATGCGGTCCGAATCGACGATTTCCGAAGCCTTGGGCGCCTCGACGATGATCGCCGCCGTCCCGGCGCGCAAGCGCATTGCATTGAGCCGACGCGGGGCGGAGGCTGCGAGATCGAAGGTCTCGCGCGGCGCAGCGCCGCAAGAGGCGAGAACCAGCCCCGAGACGAACGCCAAACCGAAACGAAGGCCTCGCGCCGGAATCTGTAAGGCTCGCCTCATCGCATCCTGTGCCGATCTGAATTTTTGCAGCGATATCGATATCTCAGTTCGATGCAAGAAAAAAGGTGACGCTGGAGCTTTGCCTCAAGCCCGCAATAGGTCATTATGGCGCTCTTGACGGAAAAGGAGATCTCAATGCCCGACTTTACCCTGTACACGGTTCCCGGCAGCCCCTTTGCTCGCGCAGCGCTGGCGACGCTCGAAGAGAAGGGCGCGGCCTATCGCGTCGCGGCCGTCGCGCCAGGCGAGCTGAAGACCGAGCCCCACATGTCGCGTCATCCGTTCGGCCGCGTGCCTGTGCTGCAGCATGGCGACTTTTGGCTTTACGAGACGCAGGCGATCCTTCGCTATCTTGATCGCGTGCTGCCCTCGCCGCCGCTGACGCCGCAGGACCCCAAAGCCGCGGCGCGCATGGATCAGGCGATGAATGTCAGCGACTGGTACTTGTTTCAAGGCGTCGGCAACGTCATCGCCTTTCAGCGCGTCGTCGCGCCGATGCTGTTCGGCCTCGCGCCGGACGAAGCGGCGATCGAAGCCGCGATGCCGAGGGCGCATGTGGTGTTTGCAGGGCTTTCTCGGCTTTTGGGCGATGAGGATTATTTTGCGGGAAGCTTCTCGCTCGCCGATCTGACGCTCGCGCCGCAGATCGACTTTTTCGTCGGTATTCCAGAATGGGCGCCGCTGATGGGGCCGCACAGCAACCTGCGCGCTTGGCATGAGCGCGCGATCTCGCGGGCCAGCCTGCAAGCGACAACGTGGAATAGGGTCTCGGAGAAGGCGCAGGCCGCAGCAAAATAACGCTCTGTTAGGTCTTGTCTGGAGAGAATTGCTGTATTTCGTGCGGCGGTCCCAGCTCGACGCGAGCTTCGATTCGACGAACTCTATCGGCGCCTTCTTCGCGCCTTTCGTGTCTTGGGGGTTAAAAGTCACCACCAGGGCGCGAAAGGCGCGAAGAATCGCGAATTCCTTGCGCCAGCTGACGCGCCTCGCCGCTCACATAATTTCCAGACAGCGCCCTCGATCGCGAATTGCTGTCCGGCTCGCGACCGCAGCGCGGGGATTGATAATGTTACGCGAGAGAAAGGCGAGGAGCGCCGAAGAGCGGCGCGCCGCAATCGCCGAAGCTCCATCGCCGCGCGCCGTCCCGCCCTTCGCGCCTATCGGAAGGGCGAACGCGCTCCGACCCGCGCCCGTAAGACCTGCGAGGCCCGAAACACCACCACGCGCCGGGCCTTGATCGTCGCCTTGACGCCCGTCTTGGGATTGCGCCCGTCCCGCTCGCGCTTCTCGCGCACGCTGAAATTGCCAAACGCCGAGAGCTTCACTTCCTCTCCGTTGATCAGGCGCTCGAAAATTTCTTCGAACAGCTGTTCTACATAAATCGATGCACGGTCCCTGGAAACACCAATGGCCTTCTGCACGCTCCGCGCCAAGTCGGCGCGAGTCAGGGTCGACTGTGAAGGTTGGGCGTCCCGGATTTCAGGGGCGGGAGATGTATTCCAGTCGACGGCTTGGGGAACGCCCCGGGCTTGAACGGGCATGTTATTCCTTCATATCAGGCGGTGAAACGCTTCGGTCTTCAGAAGATTTGGCGGCTTCTGACTTGCTCAATGGCCTATTGGGTCACGCAAAGACTTAAAGACGCCGACGCTGCGTCTTCGCGCGCGCGAAAGCGACCGCTCTAGGCCTGTTCTTGGCTCGATAATTCCAGAATCATATGCGAAAATCAAGCCCAAGTTGCAGAAACCATGCGCCCCAAGGGGTTAGCAACTTATTCGAGAAAACTATGTTTAATTACTTATAGTTACCACCGCACGAGCGCCGCTCCCCAGGCGAAGCCGCCGCCGACCGCCTCGAGGAGGACCAGATCGCCCGCCTTCAGTCGTCCATCCGCGGCCGCGGCCGAAAGCGCGAGCGGGATCGAGGCGGCCGAGGTGTTGCCGTGGAGGTGCACGGTGGCCACAATCTTCTCGGGCGCAATGCCGAGCTTGTGCGCCGACATGTCGATGATGCGGCGGTTCGCCTGATGCGGGACGAACCAGGCTAAATCCGCCGGCCCGAGTCCCGTCGCCGCAAAGGCGTCATGAACCACGTCCGTCGTGTGGCCGACGGCAAATTTGAACACTTCCTTGCCTTCCATGCGCAGATGGCCGACCGTCTGCGTCGCCGAGGGGCCGCCGTCGACATAGAGCTTGGCCCGATGGCGCCCGTCTGAGCGCAGATGCGTCGTCAGCACGCCTCGGTCTCTCCCCGCGTCACCCGCGCCTTCGCCCGCCTCCAGCACGATCGCGCCGGCGCCGTCGCCAAACAGCACGCAGGTCGAGCGGTCGCTCCAATCGATGATGCGCGAGAAAGTCTCGGCGCCGATCACGAGCGCGCGGTTGAATGCGCCGAGACGCAAGAAGTTGTCCGCCGTCGCCAGCGCGAAGATGAAGCCGGAGCAGACAGCCTGCAGGTCGAAGGCCGCGCCCGCCACGATGCCGAGGGAGGCCTGGATCATCGTCGCCGTGGAGGGAAAAGTGTAATCGGGCGTCGAGGTCGCGACGATGATGAGGTCCATGTCCTGAGCCGTGAGCCCGGCGTTCGCCAGGGCAGCCTGCGCCGCGCGCGCGCCGAGCATGGAGGTCGTTTCTCCCTCGGCCGCAATGTGGCGCTCGCGGATGCCGGTGCGCTGCACGATCCACTCGTCGCTGGTGTCGACGCGCTTGGACAGGTCTTCGTTTGTGAGCGTGGCTTCCGGCAGATAGCTGCCGACGCCCTTCACGATCGAGCGGACGACCTTATTCTGCTGCGTCACTTTTGCTTTCCTCGGCAAGCGCTCCGCCCTCGTCGGCGTGCGCGATGGCGGCGGCTTCCCTGATCCTGGCGGGCAGATTGTCGCGCGCCATCTCGTAGCCGATCTCGATAGCGCGCGCGACGCCGAACGCGTCAGCGCCGCCATGGCTCTTGATCACGACGCCCTCCACGCCCAGAAACACCGCGCCAGCGTTCCGGCGCGGGTCGGCCACGGCGCGCAGCTCCTGGATGGCGGCGCGAGCGAAGGGATAGGCGAGAGCGAAGCCCACACGGGCCCAGAAATGGCGCTTCAGCGCATCTTTGAGATAGGCGAAGACTTGCGACGCCGTGCCCTCGGCGGTCTTGAGCGTGATGTTGCCGGTGAAGCCCTCGACCACGACGACGTCGACGAGCCCCTTGCCGATGCCGTTGCCTTCGACGAAGCCACGGTAGTCCATGCCCGGCGGAGGATTGTCCCTGAGAAGCTTCGAGGCCGTCTTGACTTCCTCCGCTCCCTTGATCTCCTCTTCACCGACGTTGAGCAGGCCGACGGTCGGAGTCTCCACGCCCAGAGTGATTCGCGCCATGGCCGCGCCCATGATCGCGAGGTCGACCAGATGACGCGCGTCGGCGCCGATCGTCGCGCCGACGTCGAGGACGATCGATCTGCCGCGCAACGTCTGCCATTGGCAGGCGAGCGCAGGGCGGTCGATCCTGGCGATGGTCTTCAGGCAGACCTTGGCCATGGCCATCAGCGCGCCGGTGTTGCCGGCCGAGACCGCGGCCTGCGCCTCGCCCTTCTTGACCGCCTCGACCGCCATCCACATCGAGGAGACGCGCCGGCCCTGCCGCAGCGCGACGCTCGGCTTGTCGTCCATGCGCACGGCGAACGCGGCATGAATGACGCGCGAGCGCGCGCCGAGCTGGGGGAATTTGGCGAGCTGCGCGCGGACGGCGGTCTCATCGCCATAGAGCAGGAAATCGGCGTCGAGGCCGTGCTCGAGCGCCAGGGCGGCGCCGGCGATCGTCACTTCTGGGCCGAAATCGCCGCCCATCGCGTCGAGCGCGATCCTGATCGGCTGTGGCATGTTGTGCTGGTCTCCCGCGCGCCGCGCCCCGATTTGTCGAAACCTCGCCCTGGCGAGGCAGGACGCGAAGCCTCTCACGCGGCGACAACCAGAGCGGCCCGAAACGCCGGCCCCGCGATTTCGCGCGTGCATTGCCATTTGCCGCGCGTCCGCGCAAGGGCCCCTCGACGCCTCCTTGCGGCGGCGAAACGTCGACTGATTCTGAGCGGCGCAAGTCGGCGTGATGGAAAGCGCCGCCAACCGCTTCGGGCCACAGAACGCCAACAATCGCGCGACGTTGCAGCGCGAGCCTGGCCGACGGCCCGGGAACAAAGACGCAACCGCCACATTGGCTTTTCCCCAAAATACACATATATTTTCAACATATAGAAATTTTTAGAATTTGAGCCACAATATCTTGACCGCCGACGCTTCCTCGCGCATCTTGGCCGGGCTGCGGACGACGCTGCGGCGCGGAGGGAAACGCCCAGAAGGCGAGGCGATTCCGGTCAAGTCTGGCGTCTTTTCGATGCGTGCGTTCCCAGTGCTTTCGACCTTCCATCTGCGCCGCCTCGGCGGCGCGGCGCCCCGGTCTCGGGGAAGGCTTCGCGCCTTGCGGCGCGGGCGGTGCGGCGTCGCGCGTGATCTAGATTAATACCCATGGAACTCAAAGGGACAGCGACACCATGAAAATCGAGCGGCGCTTCACCACCTCCGGTCAATCCCCTTACGCGTCCATCGAGTTCCGCCTGAGCCGGAGCGAGATCCGCAATCCGGACGGCTCGGTGGTGTTCTCGCTCGAGGACATCGAGGTCCCGGCGGAATGGAGCCAGGTCGCCGCCGACGTCCTGGCGCAGAAATATTTCCGCAAGGCCGGGGTGCCGGCGAAGCTGAAGCGCGTCGAGGAATCGGGTGTGCCGTCCTTCCTGTGGCGCTCGGTCGCCGACGCCGAAGCGCTCGCTGAGCTCCCCAAGGACCAGCGCTATGCCGGCGAGACCAGCGCCAAGCAAACCTTCGACCGCATCGCCGGCGCCTGGACCTATTGGGGCTGGAAGGGCGGCTATTTCGACGGGGAGGAGGACGCCCAGGCTTTCTTCGACGAGCTGCGTTTCATGATGGCGAAGCAGATGGCCGCGCCGAACTCGCCGCAATGGTTCAACACCGGCCTGCATTGGGCCTATGGCGTCGACGGACCGGGGCAAGGCCATTTCTACGTCGACTACGCCAATGGCAAGCTCGTGAAGTCGAAGAGCGCCTATGAGCATCCGCAGCCGCACGCCTGCTTCATCCAGTCGGTCGGCGACGATCTCGTCAACGACGGCGGCATCATGGACCTGTGGGTGCGCGAGGCGCGGCTGTTCAAATACGGCTCCGGCTCCGGCACGAATTTCTCCAATCTGCGCGGCGAGAAGGAGAAGCTCTCGGGCGGGGGATCGTCCTCGGGCCTGATGTCCTTCCTAAAGATCGGCGACCGGGCGGCGGGCGCGATCAAGTCCGGCGGCACGACGCGCCGCGCGGCCAAGATGGTCGTCGTCGACGTCGATCATCCCGACATCGAAGCCTTCATCGACTGGAAGGTGAAGGAGGAAGAGAAGGTCGCGGCGCTCGTCGCGGGCTCCAAGATCGTCAAGAAGCATCTCAAAGCCATCATGCGCGCCTGCGTGAATTGCGATGGGCCGAACGGCGACTGCTTCAACCCCGAGAAGAACCCGGCGTTGAAGCGCGAGATCAAGGCGGCGCGGCGCGAGGAGGTCCCGGACGCGCTGATCAAGCGCATCATCCAATACGCGCGCCAAGGTTTTAAAGACATCGAGTTCGACACCTACAACATCGACTGGGACAGCGAAGCCTATCTGACCGTTTCCGGCCAGAACTCCAACAACACCGTGCGCGTGACCGACGCGTTCCTGCATGCGGTGGAGACGGACGGCGACTTCGACCTGATCAAGCGCCTTGACCGCAAGGTCGCGAAGACCGTCAAGGCGCGCGATCTGTGGAACAAGATCGGCTACGCCGCCTGGGCTTCGGCCGATCCGGGCGTCCAATTCCACACGACGATCAACGATTGGCACACCTGCCCCGCGGGCGGCGAGATCAAGGCCTCGAACCCCTGCTCGGAATACATGTTCCTCGACGACACCGCCTGCAATCTCGCCTCGCTCAACCTCCTGCAGTTCTGGCCCTCCTCCCTTCCCTCCCCCGCGAGCGGGGGAGAGTTGGGGTGGGGGTTCGACATCGGCGCTTACGAGCATGCGGTGCGGCTGTGGACCGTCGTGCTCGAAATCTCGGTGCTGATGGCGCAGTTCCCCTCGCGCGAGATCGCGCAGCTCTCTTACGACTACCGCACGCTCGGCCTCGGCTTCGCCAATCTCGGCGGTCTGCTGATGTCGTCCGGCGTGCCCTATGACAGCGCCGCGGGCCGCGCGATCTCCGGCGCGCTCTCGGCAATCCTGACCGGCGTGGCCTATGCGACCTCGGCCGAGATGGCGAAGGAGCGCGGGCCCTTCTCGCGTTTCATGCAGAACCGGGAGCACATGCTGCGCGTGATCCGCAACCACGCGCGCGCCGCGCGCGGCGAGCATGAGGGCTATGAGAAGCTCTCGACAACGCCCGTGCCGCTCGATCGCGCCGCCTGCCCCGACGAGGCGTTGATCGACGCCGCGATCTCAGCCTGGGAGCGCGCGCTCGCCGACGGCGAGATGTATGGCTATCGCAACGCCCAGGTCACCTGCATCGCGCCGACCGGCACGATCGGTCTCGTCATGGACTGCGACACGACCGGCATCGAGCCCGATTTCGCGCTCGTGAAGTTCAAGAAGCTCGCTGGCGGCGGGTACCTGAAGATCGTCAACCGCGCCGTTCCGCGCGCCCTGCGGGCGCTCGGCTATAAGGAAAGCCAGATCGCCGAGATCGAGGCTTACGCAGTGGGCCACGCGACGCTCTCCAATGCGCCGGCGATCAACGCGTCATCGCTGCGCGCAAAGGGCTTCACAGACGAGAAGCTCACCGTCGTCGAGAAGGCGCTCCCCTCCGCCTTCGACATCAAATTCGTCTTCAACAAATGGACGCTTGGCCCGGACTTCCTGACCGGCGCGCTGAAAGTCCCGGCGAGCGCGCTCGAGGACAAGAACTTCGACCTGCTCGCGCATCTGGGCTTCACGCGCTCGGAGATCGAGGCCGCCAACACCCACATCTGCGGTGCGATGACGCGGGAGGGCGCGCCGCATCTGAAGATCGAGCACTACCCGGTGTTCGACTGCGCGACGCCGTGCGGCCGCTTGGGCAAGCGCTATCTCTCGGTCGAATCGCACATCCGCATGATGGCGGCGGCGCAGCCCTTCGTCTCGGGCGCGATCTCCAAGACCATCAACATGCCGAACGACGCGGGAATCGAGGATTGCGAGGCGGCCTACATGCTGTCCTGGCGCCTCGCGCTCAAGGCCAACGCGCTCTATCGCGACGGCTCGAAGCTGTCGCAGCCGCTCTCGGCGCAGCTGCTCTCTGGCGACGATGCGGAAGACGACACGGTGGAGGAAATCGTCGCGGCGAACACCCCGGCGCGGGCGGCGGCGGTGGCGGAGCGCATCGTCGAGCGCATCGTGCATCAGGTCGTGCGCGAGCGCGAGAAGCTGCCCGACCGCCGCAAGGGCTACACGCAGAAGGCCGCGGTCGGCGGGCACAAGGTCTATCTGCGCACGGGCGAATACGCCGACGGGCGCTTGGGCGAAATCTTCATCGACATGCACAAGGAGGGCGCGGCCTTCCGCAGCCTCATGAACAATTTCGCCATCGCGATCTCGCTCGGCCTGCAATATGGCGTGCCGCTCGAAGAATACGTCGACGCCTTCACCTTCACGCGCTTCGAGCCCGCGGGCCCGGTGCAGGGCAATGACGCGATCAAGAACGCGACGTCAATCCTCGACTACGTGTTCCGCGAGCTGGCGGTCTCCTATCTCGGCCGCAACGACCTCGCGCATGTCTCGCCCGACGACATCGGCCATGACGTGCTGGGCCGAGGCGAGCATGAGGGCAAGGCCCCGGAGACGGCGGCCATCGTCTCGCGCGGGTTGTTGCGGAACAAGGCCGACCGGCTGAGCCTCGTGCGCGCGGCGCCGGCCGTGGCGCTGAAGGCGCAGCCGGAGGAGGAGGCGCTGTCGATGCTGGGCTGGACCGAGCCGTCGAAGACCGTGCACGGCGTGGCCGAGAAGCGGGCCGAGGCGCGGATGAAGGGATATGTGGGGGAGGCTTGTCCGGAATGCGCGAATTTTACCTTGGTGCGGAATGGGACGTGTTTGAAGTGCGAGACGTGTGGAGCGACGACGGGGTGCTCGTGATCTCAATGTGAAGAACAACTATCTCCGCGCTTGGATGGAGGGCGAACGCGGATCAAGCGAGAGTAGCTTAAATGTCCGATGACTTCTTAGTGGACCGTCGATCCGACAGCGAGGTTTGTGACCTCGCAAAAAAGCTGCGCGATTTTTTTGGCTTCGCACTGGACGGGCGCGTCGACATTGTGGCGTGCCTAAAAAGTAAGAGTATTCTTACCGTCAAGGGAGTACGGCCGCTTGACGTGCAGATTTTGCCGGACGAAGCAATGGGCACAGCAGATGGGTTGACCGCGCTCCAAAATGGAGCGGTTTTAATTCAATTAAAACAATCAGTGGTCGACGCGGCCCGAATGGGAGATGGGCGGGCAAGAAATACAATCGCGCATGAATTCGGGCACGGCATGATGCATGACCGGATTGGAATGGCTCGGAGAGCGACTAGCAATATAAGGCCGGGATGGATGAGGCCTTTCGAGTCAGCGGAACATCAGGCAAAAGTTTTTGCACCCGCATTCCTCATAAATGATGTTATCGCGAAGGAATGTGAGAGTGCTGAAGAAGTATCTATTCAATTCGGAGTTAGCTTGGAATCTGCGAGAATATTCATGAAGGGGCGGGAGGAGTCTGAGGAAAAGGAAAGATCAAAAGAAAGAATTCGCAGGATGGCCGATGAATTCATTAGAGAGGTGCAATTCCCAAAAGCAGCAAATAAGTTCTTGGATGCGCCTTGCACACAATGTGGACGTAATGCTGTATATCCAGTAGGGTCGAAGTTCACTTGCGCTCTTTGTGGCTGCGTTTTTGATCGCTATCAGGATGGAGATGCGCTGTAACGTGAGCATATATATCTCAGTGTTTGGCTAGTTTTGAGGCTATCATGTCTGGTGCTGGGATCCGCGTATACATTCCTGATCCGGCCCAAGGCGAAAAAGGCGGAACGGATCAATTTCGCGAGGAATTGGAAAAAGAATATGGATTGCCTTTTGTATTCGTAAGTATGAGCCGAGGTGCTGCCGCGGCACCCTCGCTCGGCGCCCATAATGACAAGCGCCATCGACGCGGCACCGCCCTCATCCGACCCGCCTTCGGCGTGCCACCTTCTCCCACTCCGTGGGAGCAGGATCGCGCTCAACGATCGGC
>DASPSI010000095.1:0-5388 GCA_035624015.1 Methylocystis sp. | reverse complement strand
CGCTCGAAGGCGCTCGCGTCGTCGCGCCTGGCGGCCTCGCGACAGCGCTGGAAAAGTCCCGGTACCGCTTCGCCATCGCGCCGCGCTCGCCCTCACTGGCGTTGCGGCTCGTCGAGGTCGCGCGCGGCGCGGACGATCTCGTCTTTGCGGGGCCGAACTCGCGGGACTGGGACATCGCCGCCGCCGACGTGATACTAAGGGAAGCGGGCGGCGCGCTTTTCGAGATGAGCGGCGGCCCGCTGGTCTATAATCGCGCGAGCTCGCGCCGCGAGGGTCTCATCGCCGCCCCAGCAGCGCTCATAGAAGACAGCCTCGATCTGGCGCACGCCGCTTTGAAAGGAAAATTATGACCGCGCCCACGGAAAAGCCCAGGCAGCTGCTGCATCTCGTCTTCGGCGGCGAGCTTCAGGAACTGCACGGACTCGAGTTTCGCGATCCGACAAAGCTCGACATCGTAGGCGTCTATCCGGACAATGATTCGGCCGTCGCCGCCTGGAGGGCCAAAGCGCAGGCGACCGTCGACAACGCCCATATGCGCTATTTCATCGTACATCTGCACGAGCTGCTCGACCCCTACGTCGACAGCCTGTAAATCGCCGCGATTGCGTGCGAATTTGGCTGAATGGGGCGCTTTGAGCGCTTGAAATAACGGGCCTGCATGCCGCTTCTCACGCTTTACCGGCTGGTGACGAACGCCGCCACGCCGCTCGCGCGGCCTCTGCTGCTGCTGCGGGCAGCGCAGGGCAAGGAAGACTCCGACCGCCTCGCCGAGCGCATGGGCTATCCGAGCCAGGAGCGCCCGCCAGGCGCGCTCGTCTGGCTGCACGGCGCGAGCGTCGGCGAGAGCCTGTCGCTACTGCCCCTGATCGAACGCTTCATCTCGCGCGGCGTCGAGGTGCTGGCGACGAGCGGCACGGTCGGCTCGGCGCGCGTTCTCTCGGCGCGGCTGCCGGCAGGCGCGCGACATCAATATCTGCCGCTCGATGCGCCGGCCTTCGTCGCCCGCTTTCTCGACCACTGGCGCCCTGATCTCGCGCTGTTCGCCGAAACCGAGATTTGGCCCAATCTGGTGCGCGCCATGCATCGGAGCGGCGCGCCGCTCGTGCTCGTCAACGCCCGTATCTCGACGGCCTCCGCCGAGCGCTGGCGCAAGCCGCCCGGCGTCGCGCGACGGCTCTTCGGCATGATTGATCTCTGCCTCGCGCAAGACGCGGAGAACGCCGCGCGCTTCTTGGAGCTCGGCGCGCCGCGCGCCCGCGTCGCCGGCAACCTCAAATTCGACGTGTCGCCGCCGCCGATCGACGGGCTGAAGCTCGCGGCGTTTCAGAGCGCGCTCGGCGCGCGCCCGGTGTTCGCCGCGGCCTCGATCCATCCGGGTGAAACGCCGCTCGTGCTCGACGCGCATGTCGAGATGGCGCGCGTGCTGCCGCAGCTCGTGACGCTCGTCGCGCCGCGTCAACCGGACCAGGCTGTGCGTATTCTGCAGCTCGCCGCCGAGCGCGGCGTGAAGGCCGCGCTGCGCTCGCAGAGCGAGACGCCGCCTGCCGACGCCGGGATCTATGTCGTCGATTCTCTAGGCGAGCTCGGGCTGGTGTTCCGCACGGCGGGCGTCGTTTTCATGGGGCGCTCGCTGCTCGAGGAGGGCGGGCACAATCCGATCGAGGCGGCCAAGCTCGGCTGCGCCATCCTGCATGGCCCGCATGTCGAAGATTTCGCCGAAGTCTATGGCGAGCTCAACGCCGCCAAGGGCGCCGCGCGCGTGCTCGACGCCAGAGGACTCGCGCAGGCTTCGCTTTATCTGCTGTCGCAGCCGGCGCGCCTGCGCAAGATGGGGCGCGCCGCCATGGAGTCGGTGGCCAAGCTCGGCGGCGCCTCGCGCGAGATCATGACGGCGATCGAGCCCTATCTCGCGCAGCTCGCTCTAGAGCGGCGATGAGCGCCCAAGCGCCGAGATTCTGGGGCGCACGCGCGGGCTTCCTCTCGTATTCGCTTGCCCCTTTGGCGGCGATCTACGGCGCCGTCGCTTCCGCCCGGCTCAGGCGGAATGCGCCCCGCGCCGAGCTGCCGACGATCGTCGTCGGAGGGTTGACGCTCGGGGGCGACGGCAAGACGCCGCTTGTTCTTGCGCTCGCCGAAATGCTTCAAGAGATGGGCGAGCGTGCGGCGATTCTCTCGCGGGGCTTTGGGCGCGCCGACCGAGGACTTGTCATCGTGGATGCGGCGCGGCACAGCGCGCGCGAGGTCGGCGACGAGGCGCTGCTCTCCGCCCAGAAAGCGCTGACGATTGTCGGCGCCGATCGCGCCGCGGCGGCGCGGCTCGCCAAGGCGCAGGGCGCGACGGCGCTCCTGCTCGACGACGGGCTGCACAGCCGCTCTCTAAAGCCGGATTTGGCGCTGCTCGTCGTCGACGCCGATTACGGCGCGGGCTCGGGCTTCTGTCCGCCCGCGGGGCCCTTGCGCGCTCCCATAGCGGCGCAGCTCGCCGCCGCCGATGCGCTCGTCGTGATTGGGACGGGCGAGGCTTGGGGCGCGCTTCCGGCCTTCGCGCCGAAGCTCCACGCGCAGCTCGCGCCCACGCCGGGGTCGGCAGCCACGCTCGCGGGCGCCAAGCTCTTCGCTTTTGCCGGGATCGGGCGACCGGAGAAATTCCGCAGGACGCTGAGCGACGCCGGCGCGCAGCTTTGCGACTTTCGCGCTTTTCCCGATCACCATGTCTATTCCCGCGCCGACCTCGCGGCGCTCGAGCGCGCAGCGCAGGCGCAGGGCGCACGGCTCATCACGACGCGCAAGGACGCCGTTCGCATCGGCTCCGCTGTGGAGAGCCTGTCGGTCGATTTCATTTTTAAAGAGGAGGCTCGGGTTAAAGCGTTGCTGCGCGAGGCCTTGAAGCGCCGCTGAAACGGAAACGGCTCCCTCGACGCTTGCGACGGGGTGGTTTCGCTATTTATGGCGCGCGTCAGTATTTTGCGACGACCGCCGGAGGCGCTCCGCCGAAACGCCAATTGAGGCCAAAGCGCGTCACATGCGAAATCAGGCTGCCCGTCGAGAAGGAGCCCACGACAGGCGCGATCGGCGGAATCACCCCATAGGTCTGGCCGCTGACGCCGCCGAGGTCGACAAAGAGATATTCGGCTTTGAGCGACAGGTTCTGGTCGAGCGCATATTCCGCGCCGCCGCCGACGGTCCATCCGACGTTCGTCTGCGTCGTTCCGCTCCAGAACAGAGCGCCCGAGGCTTGCGCGCCGTGCCCGATCACGTCGCCATAGGCGACGCCGCCCGTCACATAGGCGAGCGTCGATCCGGAGGCCCAGCCCAGACGGGCGCGCGTCGTTCCGAGCCAATCGAAGCCGTCGGCCAGGTCCGTCATGAAGGGGCCGGGAAAAGCCGCGACCTGATGCGAGACCCTGACGCCGCTCCACTGCATGTCGGTCTCGAGGCCGACGACGACATGGTTGGAGAGCTGGCGATTGTAGCCCGCCTGTCCGCCGAAGAGGAAGCCGGAGCTGCGGTTCTGGGCTTGCGCGAAGGTCGCGAGCGGCAGCGGAGACGCGAAATACGAGCTGGAGTCGAGCCTCTCTCCGCCATAGCCGCCGTTGACGCCGACATAAAAACCCGTCCAATCGACGGTCGAGGGCGCCGTGATCATGCCCAGCAGATCGTCCGTCTGGGGGAATGCGAAGCGGTCGAATTTCCAGTTCAGTCCGGTGCGGACGATATGCGTTCCAAACGACCCGGTTGCGAGGGAACCGAAGAGGGGAGGAAGCCCGGGCGCGAAGCCGACCGCCGGGCCTGAAGCGTTCGCGAGCTGGACGTAAATATATTCTGCGCGCGCTGAAAGATTCGCGCTGAGCGCATAGTCTAGGCCGGCGCCAACGGCCCAGCCGGCGCCCACTTGGCTGCCGCCGTCGCCGAAGCCGCCGCCGAAGAGAACCTGCTCTGCATTCGCGGCGGTCTCGCCATAGGCGACGCCGCCGGTGACATAAGGGAGCAGCCGTCCGAAGGCATAGCCGACGCGCAAGCGCGTCGTGCCGAACCAGTCGAGCCTGTTGTGAAAGTTCTGGTAGACGTAGCCGGGAAGGCCGACCGACGCATAATTGACCGTCTGGGACGAGGCTGTGATTCCGCTCCATTGCATGTCGCTCTCGAGGCCGAGCACGACATTGTTCGGGAACTGGATCTGATAGCCGACCTGGCCGCCGAAGACTCCGCCGTTGGCGCGATTCGAGGTCGTCGTGTACGTGGCCAGCGCGGCACTGACGAGAGGGACATTGGCGTCGAGCACGCCGCCGCCGAAGCCGCTGTTGTAGCCGACATAGAACCCCGTCCAACTGAATAGGGGCGGCGGGGTGACCGGGGCCTTGCGGGAAGGCAGATCGGCGGCGAAGGCGGCGTGCGCGGCGAAAACCGCAGCGAGCGCGGCGCCGAACGAAACCGTCAGTCTGGACATGAATGAAGCCCCCCTCGAGCCTGCCTGAAAAAACCTGCTCGCGTTTTCGCCTTCTCCGTCGCACGCGCAGGGCGCCGAAGCATTCTGTGCAGGTGACCCTGTTTCGGCCGTCAAGGTCAAGCGCGACTGGGAGAAAAGGAGGGCGTGCGCGTCTCTTTATCCGGCGCCTGTGGCAAATTTGCCACAATCTCGGCGCCGGTAGAGTATCAGGCCGCCCTCGCCACAGGGCGCGCGGAAGGTCAAAGCGCGTTTCCCGATCAGGCCTTGCAGAAGGCACATCCCGCGAGTGACGTCATGGCCCGCCCCCGGACTTGACTTGGCTGCGCGGCCATGGGGCCTCCTTACCTTGGACCGAGCAAGAGGGAGAGGGCGATGAAGACGACCGCGAATCTCTCGCTTTGTCGCTGCCAAAAGAATGGATATTATGCGCGTATGACGAAGCTTCTTGAACGCGCCGTCGAGGCTGCGCGCGGCCTTCCGCCAGCGATCCAGGACGAGATTGCTCGCCTAGTGCTGCAGCTCGCCGGCGACGACGAGCCGCCTTTAGCGCTGACTGACGGTGAGCGCGCGGCTATCGCGGCTTCCAAAGCCGCCGCCGCCCGCGGCGAGTTCGCGACGGACGAAGAGGTCCGCGCCGTTTGGGCGAAGCATGGGCTGTGAAAGTCTGCTTCACGGCTCCGGCCCTTGCCGATCTCAACGACATTTTGAGCTACATTGCTGCGCGCTCACCGCGAGGCGCGCAAAAAGTGAAATCGCGCGTCCGATATCTCATCGAGTTGCTGCCCGCCCATCCCTTGCTGGGAACGCGCACGGACGAGCCCGGAATCCGACGGCTGATCGCCACTCCTTATCCCTACCTCATCTTTTACGAGGCGGGGAACGACGAGATCATCATCCATGCGGTTCGCCACGCCGCCCGCGATCCGGAATCGATGCCCGGT
>DASPSI010000121.1:0-32432 GCA_035624015.1 Methylocystis sp. | reverse complement strand
GTCGCCTTTGAGCGCGTTGAGATAGACGGCGAGCGTGGCGACGAGGGTCTTGCCTTCGCCGGTGCGCATTTCGGCGATGCCGCCTTCGTGCAGCACCATGCCGCCGACGAGCTGGACGTCGAAGTGGCGCTGGCCGAGCGTGCGCTTGGCGGCCTCGCGCACGGTGGCGAAGGCCGGCACGAGCAGGTCGTCGAGCCTCCTGCCGCCGGCAAGCTCTGCGCGGAACTCTTCGGTGCGCTCGCGCAGGGCCTCATCCGAGAGCTGCGCGACCTCGGCCTCCAGCGCGTTGATAGCGTTGACTTTCGGCTGGTAGGTCTTGAGACGGCGGTCGTTGGCGGAGCCGAAAATTTTCTTGGCGATGGCGCCGAGCATTCGATTAGGTCCTTCCGGGCTGACCCTCGCCAAAACGCGAAGGGCGCGGAAGCCGCGCCCAATCCCGCGCCTGGCCCGCGCGATTTTGCGGGCGAGAGATAAGAGGCGGGGCTGGGGATGTCAATGTGAGCAGCGGCTTGGTGAAAGGCCGCAAAAGCATGTGGTGAACCGCGCAATCTGCCTAATGTGTTGCAGTCGTCAACACATTTTGTTAGAGTTACGCCATGAACGCCCGCGCCAGCCAAACCGCCGAGGTCAACATCCACCTGCGCGCCCGCGCCCAGGACAAGGAGCTGATCGACCGGGCGGCCGAACTGGTGGGAGCCAATCGCTCGCAATTCATGCTGGCCTCGGCGCTCAAGGAGGCCAAGAACGTTTTGCTCGACCAAACCACTCTCCATGCGGAGGCCGAGGCTTTTGAGGAGATAATGAACTGGATGGATGCCGAACCGACGCCCTCGGAGGCAGAGGGCATGAGGCGCATCCTGCAAACGAAGACGCCGTGGCGGCGTGCCTGAGGTCCAGGCCTCATTCGACTCGCCGGTTCTGCTCACGAAGGAGCATGATTGCGCGCCTTTTGCATCCGGCGAGGCGACGCTCGATGAGTGGCTGCGCCAGCGCGCATGGAAAAATTTGACAAGCGCCGCAAGCCGAACTTACGTCGTCTGTCCGGTCGGATCGCGCCGGGTCGTCGGCTTTTTTGCGCTAAGCATGGGACAAATTCTCGCGGAAGAGGTCACGGGCCCCATGCGGCGCAACATGCCGAGACGCATACCGGCCGTCCTACTGGGTCGTCTCGCGATCGATCGGGCGTGGCAGGGTAAGGGTTTAGGTCGGGCCCTGCTCGCCGATGCCGTCTCGCGATCGTTGCGGGCGCGGGCGGAGGTCTCGGCGCGGCTCCTGATCGTGCACGCGATCTCGCCCGCCGCCGAGGCTTTTTACTTCCACCACGGCTTTACGCGGCTGCCCGTCGAGACGCCGACCTTTGCGCTCGATTTGCTAAAGCTTCAAAAGCTCGGCGCCGATGATCCGGGCCAAGGGTGATGAGCCATAGGCGCGCCGTGTCCTTCAGGTTGCGGTTGTTGGACACGTAAGCGACTGCATGAGAATATCCCGAATCGTTTGGGCCGCTCTCGCTCAGGTTATCTCGTCTTCGTCGCGCGCGACATTCTCCCGCCGGAACGCCGCATACCCTCGGCAGCGAGCTTGAGCGCTGTAATCTTCTGCCGGCGCGCGTCAATCAAGCGCCTCGAGCCGAAAGCCCGGCGAGGCGATATTCCGCCCCGCCTCCATCGCCTCACTGATGCAGCGCTTCCCCATGCAGCGCGATGTCGAGCCCCTCGCGCTCCTCGTCGGACTGGACCCGCAGCGGCGTCAGCGCGTCGACGATCTTGAGCACGACAAAGGTCCCGATCGCGCACCAGACGATCGTCACGCCGACCCCGATCGCCTGCACCACGAGCTGATGTGCGTCGCCCTCGAGTAGCCCCGAGACCCCCGGGTCGTCGCCTGAGGCCGTAACGAAGCGCGTCGCGAAGACGCCTGCGAGCAGCGTGCCGAGCATCCCGCCGACGCCATGCACGCCGAAAACGTCGAGCGAGTCGTCGTAGCGGAGCTTCTGCTTGAGCCAAGTGCAGCTGACATAGCAGACAGCGCCAGCGGCAAGACCGATCACCATGCCGTGCCAGGGCAGGATATAGCCCGAGGCCGGGGTGATCGTGCCGAGCCCCGCCACGGCGCCAGAGATAACGCCGAGCACCGAGGGCTTGCCGCGCTGCGCCCACTCCAGCGCGCTCCAGACCAGCGCCCCGGCGCAGGCGGCCATATGCGTCGCGACGATCGCGAACACCGCGCGCGAGCCCGCGGAGAGCGCCGAGCCGCCGTTGAAGCCAAACCAGCCGACCCACAGCAGGCCCGTGCCGATGACGGCGAGCGAAAGGTCGAACGGCGACAGATTCTCTTTGCCATAGCCTTGCCGCACGCCCATGACGAGCGCCGCCACCAGCCCGGCGACGCCGGCGTTGATGTGCACCACCGTGCCTCCGGCGAAGTCCAGCAACCCCAACTTCTGCAGGAAGCCGTCGCCCCAAACCCAATGCGCGCTTGGCACATAGACGACGAAGAGCCACAGCACGCAGAACAACATGAAGGCCGAGAAGCGCATCCGCTCAGCCACAGCCCCGCCGACAAGCGCGCAAGTGATGACCGCAAAGGTCATCTGATAGGCCATGAACAGGACCTCGGGAATGGTCTTGGCGAGCGGATTGATCGTTTCCGGACCTATCCCGGCCAGAAACGCCCGCGACATCGAGCCGATATAGGGCTGGAGCGCCGAGCCCGCGTCCGAGGTGAAGGCGAGGCTGTAGCCGCTAAGCCCCCAGAGCAGCGAGACCACCGCGGTGGCGGCGAGGCTTTGCGCCATGGTCGCGAGCACGTTCTTCTTGCGCACCATGCCGCTGTAAAACAAGGCGAGGCCCGGCAGCGTCATCAACAGCACGAGCGCCGTGGCGGCGATCATGAAGGCGGTGTCGGCGGGGTCGATCTTCGCCGTGTCCTGCGCTGCGGCCGGCGCGGCCGAAAGGACGACGCCGGCAAAGCTTGCGGCCGCCGCGAGATGCTTCTTCATTGCAAGAGTCTCCTTACAGGCCGGCGGGCGTTCGCGGCGTTGCGCTTTTTGAAGTTCTAAAGGGCGGCGCCGTCGGTCTCGCCCGTGCGGATGCGCAAGGCGCGCTCGACGGGGCCGACGAAGATCTTGCCGTCGCCGATATGGCCGGTGCGGGCCGCGCGCTGGATCGCGTCCATTGCGCCGTCGACGCGATCCTCGGCGACGACGATCTCGACCTTCACCTTAGGCAGGAAGGCGACGACATATTCCGCGCCGCGATAGATTTCGGAATGGCCTTTCTGACGGCCGTAGCCCTTGACCTCGGTGGTGGTCATGCCGTGGACGCCGATCGCGATCAGCGCCTCCCGCACTTCGTCGAGCTTGAAGGGCTTGATGATGGCTGTGATGAGTTTCATCCGAGCTCTGCTTAGGATGTGAGCACATTGGCCAAAGCTTGAGCAATTCTGGAAGAAGTTGTCAAGCAGGGCGGCCGGAGAGCGCCCAGGCGCTCGAGGCTCCGAAATGGTTCGGAGGCGGGCTAATCTCGGTTCGCGGACCGCCAGTTTCTGAGAGAACTCCCTCGCGCCGCCTAAATCTGCGGGCACGGCGCATCGCCATGGGAGCAAATGCGCAGCAGTCGCCGAGCTTCGGCCCTAGCGTCTCACGACGGCTCGGGCAGTCGTCGCGACTGAGGCAAGAATCTCCGCCATCGCAAGCCTCTCGCAGTAGCCGCATTTCAGCCGCGTGATCGGCGCGTGCAGCTTCGCTTCGGGGCTTCTGCGCCCCCGCGGTCCTGCTGATCTAAGGAGCCTAGCAACCTTTCCAGGGCGTCGAGTTCGATTGGCCTCACTTGAATATTCCAAAAGGGATATGCCTCAACTCTTTGAATTTGAGCTCAGCTTTGAGCCTCGGCGTCGATCGCCGCCGGGGCCTCGTGATCGACCTTCGGCGTGCGCTTGAATGGCGATTTGCGTCCGCAGAGCGTCTGCACGACTTTGGCCCCGTTCGAGAACGCCAGATAGATCATCAAGGGCGGCACGGACGCCATTGTCTTCAAGTATTCGACGACGGAGCCGCGCTTCAGAGCCAGGTACGGCGGCAGCGTGAAGCCAAGCACCACCACCATGGTCATCGCCCCAATGATCTCCATGGGGAGCAGATAAGGCGCGATCGACCCATGCAGCAGCGAGCCTAAAATTAGCCCCAGCACCGTGAGCGCGGCGGCGGGAAAGAATATCCCATGCGTGATCAGCGTGATCGCGGTCAGTCTCTTGGCGAGCGGCCAAGGCGCCTGCCAGAGCGGGATGACGGCCCGTCGCGCGACCTGCACGAAACCGTTCGACCAGCGCCGCTGCTGGCGGCGAAATACCTTGATGTCTTCCGGCACCTGGCCGGGGACGGCGGGCTCGCTGAGGAAGATGCCGTGCCAGCCGTCGAGCGCCGAGCGAATCGTGAGATCCAGGTCCTCGGCGATCGAATAGTCCGACCAGCCGCCCGAGCGCTCGATCGTCTCGCGGCGCCAGATTCCGCCGGTGCCGTTGAACTGGAACAGCCAGCCGGCATGCGCCCGGCTGCGCTGCTCCACGAGGAAATGCCCATCCTGCACGAGGCCCTGGGCGCGGGTAAGCCAGTTCTTCTGGTAGTTCGCGAATTCGCATCGGGATTGCGCGAAGCCAGCGGTTGCGTCTTTCACGAGCAGCGGCACGCCGCGCTTCAGCCAGTTTGGCGGCGGCCGAAAATCCGCATCCAGCATGGCGATGAAGGGCGCTTCGGAAATCGACAACCCAAAGGCGCAAGCGCCGGCCTTGAAACCGACGCGATCCGGGCGGCGCACATGCTCGATGTCGGCGCCCTGCGCGCGAAGCTCGACTGCGACCGCGGCGGCGCGCTCGGTCGTCTCGTCCGTCGAATCGTCCAGGAGCTGGATGTGGAGCTTGTTCCTGGGCCAGTCGAGTTGCGCGGCGCAACGCAACGCCTGCTCGGTCACCAGCGGCTCATTGTAGACCGGGATCTGCAGCAGCACATGCGGCAGCTCTTCGTCGGGAAGCTCGATCGGCGCAGGATCGCGCGCCCCGGCGATCGAGTCCCAGAAGAATCTGCCGATGACTAGGAAAAAGCCGAGCCCGACGGCGATGAGGATCAACGCGCTCGCATAGACGACCGCGTCGATGACGAAGGTCAGGATATCCAGAACCAACCCGTTGCCCCTTGTTTCGCGCCGGTTGCGGCGCGCAATCCATGTCTCCGCCTCAAGCGGCCGCGGCGCCCCTGCGCGCGTCAATCGTCCTGGCCGCCCACACGACGCGGCTCGTGGTCCAAGCCCTGAGCCAGACGGCGATCATAAAAGCCTCGCGAACAAGGAAAATCGCCGGCGCCGCCCATGATAGGCGCCAACCTTTCATAAAGGAAAGCAGGGATTCAAGCGCGAGCCACAGCAAATATGTCGCGGCCGTCGCCATCCAGGGCTCGACGCCGACCAGCGGCGCCGCGGCAAAGGCGGCGAAAAAGCTTGGAATCGCTTGACTTAAAGGCTCGAGCAGAAAGGAGAAAATCGCTTCGTCGCGGCGGATCACGCTCCAACGAAGCTGGCGTTGAAATATATGCCGCCAGCTGCGACGCCCAAGCTCTTGACGCACCGGCCGGTGCGAGAACACCGTTCGCAGGCCGATTCGTTTCAAGGCCTCGGCGAGGGCGTTGTCCTCGCCGACGGTGTGCGAGATGGCGGCAAATCCCCCCGCTCGGAGGAAATCGCCGCGGCGAAACAGCATGATCTTGCCGACGCCATAGCCTTGACCGAGGCAAGAGGCAAGATACAACATGCGCGCATGGGGGCCGTTGAGCATCGAGGCTTCCACATGGGCGACAAAATTTTGCGGGTCCGCGCCATATTGGATAGCGCAGACGAGGCCCACGCCCGGAACGAGCTGGCGCACATGCTCGGAGAGGTCGTCCGGCAGCAGGATGGCGTTGGCGTCCTTGGTGAAAATCACGTCGTGGTCCGCCTCGGCGACCGGCGCAACGAGGTTGTCCACCTTGGGCGAGACGGCGAAGGCCGCGGTCGTCTGGAGGAAGCGCGTTTTACGCTCGGGGTGGCGCGCAAAGACTTCGCGCGTCAGGCGCGGCGCTCTCTCGTTCACGTCGACGGCCGAGGCCAGAACCTCGTAACGCTGGTAATCCTGCGCAAACATCGACTCTTGCGCCGTGAGGAAATTGTCCTCGAGCGTCTTGACGGGAACGATGACCGAAACCGGCGGGCGCTCCGCATTGACGGCGCGCCGTGCGGCGATCCAGGGCTGCGCGACGGTCGCCGTCGTCGAGAGGAAGAGCAGCAGAACGGAGATCGCCCAATACGCGGCGCACAGCCAAACGAGGAGATCGAGCAGCGCCGGCCCCGGCGTCATTCGGCGGCCTCTCTCTCAGCGGTTTCGGGTACAGTTGCCGCAACGCGGTTCGCGAACCAGTCGACGAGCCGCGGGGGCAGAAAGGTGAAGAAGCGAAGCGCATAATACATGTAAAGCGGCGCGGCGATCACGGTCTTGCGCCGCTCGAGTCCGCTCCAGACGATTTCGGCGAACTCGGCGGGCTCCATGAGGCCGGGCTGCCAGGATTTCGTCCGCTGCGAGATTGGCGTCCTGACGATTGTCCGCTGCGACATCGGCGTTCTGACGAACCCTGGCACGATCAGGCTCACGTCCACGCCATGGCGCGCCGCTACTCCCCGCAGCGATTCGGCGTAGGAATGCACCGCGGCCTTACTCGCGCAATAGGCCGGAGAATGGGGCAGGCCGCGCACGCCGGCCATCGACCCAACGATGGCGATCATTCCTGAGCCGCGGCCCGTCATCGGCAGCAGCGCCGGCTCGACCGTGTTGAAGACGCCAGAGACGTTGATCGCGAAGGTTGCGCGCACGGAGTCGGGGCTTTCGAGGATTTGACCCGGCGAGAGGCCAGTGGCGACCCCCGCGTTGGCGACGAGCACGTCGATCGGCGCAGCGGCGAACGCCGCGGCGATCGCCCGCGCCATGCCGACTCGGTCTTGCACATCCACTGGCGAAATCGAAACCTCGGCCGCGCCCTGCGTGCGGCACTCGTCGGACGCGGCCTGCAGCCGGACCGCATCTCGTCCCAGCAGGGTCAGCCGTGCGTGCTCTCGCGCGTAGCGCAGCGCGAGCGCGCGGCCGATGCCGCTCGAGGCGCCCGTCAGCACGACATGCTTCGCGCTCACGCCCCACCCCCTGCGTCTACTAAGTGCAGCGTGGCGTCGGCCATGATCGCCGGCGCCTTCGAGCCGCCGCCCGTGGCGTAAAGGCGCACGAAGATTTCCCGCTTCGAAGAGCGCAGCACGCGTCCCGTAAGCGTGACCTTCTCGCCGCGCAGCACTGGCTGCACGAAGGCGCCGCCGAGCTCGGCGATGAAAAGGTCGCTGCGCCAGGCGCGCAGCATCGGCTCGAAGAAGGCCAAGAGCTTCATGCCGTGCACCGGCGGCGCCGCGAAGCCGATCGCCGCCGCGAGCTCCTCGTCGAGATGCAACGGATTGTCGTCGCCGGACACCTCGGCGTAGCGGCCGAGCGCCGCGGCGTCGAAAGGGCCGATTTCCAGCGGCGGCAGGCGTTCGCCGGCTTCCGGCAGGTTCGTCGCGCTCATGCGGCGTCGCCTTTGTGGAGCAGGGCGCGTGGGACAAGGCGCAGCTTCGTCTCGATGTGCGCGACCTGCCTGCCGGCGGTTTCGATTCGCGCCTCGACGCTCAGTCGCGGCGGCGCCTCCTCCCGGCGCAAGACCACGTGCAGATCGTAGCTTTCTCCCAGGCGCAACGGCGCGGCGTAGCGAAAACGTTGCTGCTCATGAACCGGCACGCTCTCGGCCTCCATGCAGATTTGCTGCACGGCCCCGTAGATTTGCGGCGCCGTCAGCCAGACCGCGGGATAGGCGAGCGGCGCCCTGTCCGGCGCCGGCGTCAGGCCGGTTTCGCGGGCGAAGGCCGCCGCCCGCTCTGCGTCGACGGCGACGCGTAGGCGCGGCAGCTCGAGCGCCATTTCAGCCGGCATGGTCTAGCGCTTTCACGATCAGCACGGCGTTGATGCCGCCGAAAGCGAAGGAGTTCGACATTGCAGCCTTGATCGGGACGCGTCGCGCCTCGTTGGGCGTGGCGTCGATGGGACAACGCGGATCGTATTCGAGGAAGTTGATGGTCGGCGGCGCGACCTGCTCGCGCATGGCGCAAATGGCGACCGCAAGCTCGATGCCGCCGCCGGCGCCCAGGGCATGACCGTGGATCGGCTTGGACGACGAAACCGGCACCCTGCGCCCATGCTCATCGCCAAAGACCTTGAGGATCGCTTCGGACTCGGTGATGTCGTTGGCGTGGGTCGCCGTGCCATGGGCGTTGATATAGCCGATCTCCTCGGGCGCCATGCCGGCGTCCTCGAGGGCGAAGGCCATGGCGCTCGAAGCGCCGAGCAGGTCTGGACGCACGGGATCCTTGGCGTCGCTCGAGGTGCCGTAACCTGCAAGCTCGCAGACGGGCTTGTGGCCCCTCGCGCGCGCGGACTCCTCGGTCTCCAATATGAACACCGCCGCGCCTTCGCCGAGCGACATGCCGTTGCGGCCTTTGGAGAAGGGCCGGCAGAGATCGGGCGTCAGCACGCGGAGCGCCTCCCAGGCGCGGATCGTGCCGTTGATGACGCAAGCTTCGGCGCCGCCGACGATGGCCTTGTCGACGAGCCCCGCCCGCAGCATCTGGAGGCCGAGCCCGATGGCTTGGCTTGCCGAAGAGCAGGCGCTCCCGACCGCGAAGGTCGGGCCGAGGCAGGAGTAGCGCATCCCGAGCGTTGTCGGGGCGGCGCTGGGGATCAGGCGCGGGACGCTCAAAGGATCGGGACGGACTTTCTCGACGTAATAATTGTATAGTCCAACGTCGATCGTGGTCATGCCGCCGATGCCGGTGCCGAAGATCACCGCGGTTCGCGGGCCGGCGAGGTCCTCGCGGCCGAAGCCCGCTCGCGCCATCGCCTCGTCGGCGGCCGCGACGGAGAAAGCTGTGAATGGATCGCAGAAGGGCAGCAGTTCTTTCTCGATATGGTCCGCGGCGACGAAATCGGGGACTTGCGCGGCGATCCTGATGCGTCCGTCGTAGGGACGCTCCGTGCGCAGCTCGCGAATCTGGGGGACGCCGTCCCTGGCGGCGGCCCAAAGCTTTTCGACACCCATTCCCGAGGCGCAGACGACGCCCATGCCCGAAATGACGATTTGGGGCGCGCCCTGCGCCCGCGATACGCCGCCCATAGCCGAAGCGGCCATATCAGGCTTTCTCTCTTTCTTTGGTTATATGGTCCGCGAGCGCCTCGATCAGCGTCTTCACGTCCTTAGCTTCCTGCAGGTCGCCGTCCATCGGAATGTAAACGTTGAACTTCTCCTCGAGCGCAGTCAGAATCATGACGATATCGACGGATTTGAGGTCGAGGCTCTCGATCGTGGCGTCGGGGGTCACCTTCGCGCGGTCGATCATGCCTTCGGCCGCGATGACGTCGATGATCTCGTCGATCAGCTTGGCCTTGTCCTGGGAAATGTCTGTCACGTCTTCCTCCCCGTCGGATGGGGCGCGCCGCGAGCCCCTCGATCCGTCGTTCGCGCCGCCGGAAGGCGACCAGCCACTGGTTAAGGGGTTTGGCCGGCAAAATAAAGCCCGCCCGCGCACAAGGCTGAGGACAGGATTGGCCGAGCGCGCGCTTCGTGCCAAAAGGCGGGCCAAGCAAGACCCGCGTGCCGACGCCTTAAGGACCGACCAACAGTGCCCGATCGATCTCTCGCCGCCGATTTCCCGCAAGCGACACAGGAGCAGTGGCGCAAGGCCGTAGACCGCGCCCTGAAGGGAGGCGCGTTCGAAAAGCTCGTCGCCGGAACCTATGAAGGGAGCGAGATCGCTCCGCTCTATTCGCGCCCCGCCGCGCCAGGCGCTCGCGCCCTGCGTCGGAGGCCGGGCCGCTGGTCCATCCTCGCCCGCGTCGATCTCGGAGATCCCGAGGCGGCCAACGCGCAAGCGCTTGAGGAGCTGGGCGGCGGCGCGGATGGGCTGCAGCTGGTGTTCCGCGGCTCGCAGGGGGCTTACGGCGCGGCGCTCTCCGGCGACGGCGAGGCGGCGCTCGCGCAGGTCCTGGCCAATGTGCGGCTCGAATACGGCGTTCCGCTCGCGCTTGAAGCCTCGCCTGCGGCGCCGAACGCCGCCGAATCGCTCGTGCGCTTCCTCGACAAGAATCACGTCGAGCCGTCGCTCACGCGCGTGTCCTTCGGTTTCGACCCGCTCGGCGCACAACTGCGGCACGGTTTCGCGCCTTCGCCCTGGAGCGAGGGCGCGAAGAGCTTCGGCCGCGAGGCGAAGCGCGTTTTAGATCTTGGCTTCGGCTACGGCGTCGCCGCCGTGGACGCCCGTGCCGTCCACGCGGCCGGCGGGACAAATGCGCAGCAGCTTGGCTATGCGCTCGCCTGCGGCCTCGCTTACTTGCGCGCCTTGAGCGAGGTCGGCGTCGACCTCGACAATGCTCGCAGCCTGCTGCTGTTCCGCCTGGCGGTCGACGCCGACGAATTCGCCGAGACGGCGAAGCTGCGCGCGCTACGGCGACTGTGGGCGCGTGTCGAGGAGTCTTGCGGCCTTAAGCCGCAGCCAGCGCAGACTCACGCCGAGACGGCGTGGCGCATGATGACGAAAAACGACCCCTGGACCAATCTGCTGCGTGCGACGATCGCGACCTTCGCCGCGGCGGTCGGGGGCGCGGATGCGCTGGCGGTGATCCCCTTCACCCAGCCGCTCGGCGTCCCTGACGCCTTCGCGCGCCGGCTCGCGCGCGACGCGCAGCTGGTGCTGGAGGACGAATCGCATTTGGATGTCGTCGACGACCCGGCCGCCGGCGCCGGCGGCTTCGAGTTCCTGACCGAGGATCTGTGCGGCCGCGCCTGGACGGAATTCCAGGCGATCGAGGCCGAGGGCGGTCTGTCCAAGGCGCTGGAGGCGGGCCGTTTTCAGGCGCAAGTCGCGGCTGTCGCGGCCGAGCGCGCGAAAAATGTGGCGCGCGCGAAGGACAAAATCACAGGCGCCAACGAGTTTCCGGATATCGGCGAGGCGGCTTTGACCGTGCTCGCGCCCTTTTCGGATGTCGGCGAACTCGCGGCGCCTGCCAGCGCGGTCAAAACGGCGGCGCTGAAGCCGTATCGGCTCGCGCAGCCCTTCGAGGCGCTGCGCGAGGCGGCGAAGACTCATTACGCCAAGACCGGCGTCAAGCCGCGGGTGTTTCTCGCCAATCTCGGGCCGGCGGCGGCTTTCACGGCAAGGGCGAATTTCACCAAGAACTTCTTCGAGGCCGGCGGGATCGAGGCGGTGTTCGGTCCCGAGACCGAGGACTCCCTGTCGATCGTCAAGGCCTATCGCGAGAGCGGGGCGAAACTCGCTTGCCTTTGCTCGTCGGACAGGATTTATTGCGACGCAGCGGCTGCGGTCGCGCTCGCGCTTCAGGGAGCGGGAGCGACGCTGTGTCTCGCTGGGCGTCCGGGCGAGCTGGAAGAGGAGCTGCGCAAGGCGGGCGTCACCCGATTTGTTTTCGCGGGCTGCGACATGCTCGGATCCTTGCGGCGCGCTTTAGAGGAAGCGAAGTGAAGCGGAGTCTTTTTTTGGGCGCGGCCTGCGCTCTTGCCGTGAGCGCGGCGCCGGCGCAAGAGTCCGGGCTGGGCGGCGGACGCTATGACGGCGTTTGGGCGTTCGCCTCGACGACGACCTCCGGGAGTTGCCCGTCGATCGCGCCCGCCGACGTGACGATCCAGGGCGGCCGTGTCGTTTCGGCGAACGGCGGCGGCTCGGAGCCTTGGGGCTACGTCGAGAACGACGGCACTTTCGTGGCCCGGTTCACGACCGGCGACCACGTCTCGCGCGCCAACGGGGTGCTGAGGGGCGACGCGGGGTCCGGCGCCTGGTCGTCCTCGACCGACTTCTGCGGCGGCACCTGGCGCGCGCAACGTAACGGGCGAGCGAAGCGGTAGGCTCGACCAGCTCCACGAAGAAGAATGCATCTATGGCCCAAGCCAGAACGCCAAAAACAATGACACAACGACTAATTCGGCATAACAAATTATCTTTTGTTTTACGTATGTTTTCGCGGCATCTTTATGGTGTGAACCATCGAAATAGTTTCTAGCGCTCGCTTTCTCGGCGTATTCAAGAAAGACGCCACTTAAAATAATGAACAGAATGGCGCTTCTTATACCGAGCGATGCCTTACTTCCGATGATTGTCGATACCTTCCTGGATAACACAAAAAGATTATAATAGAAGATTGGCGACCATGAAGCAAAACCCGTTATAAACAAAATCGTTAGTTGTTGTTCCCTCGTCATGGTGTGACTACCCCCGCACGAGCCGCCGCAGCAACCCGCGCAGCGGCTCGAAGCGGAACTCGACCTCATGGCGGCCCTCCGTGACCTCCACCGCGCGAAACAGCACGTTCGCGCGCAAGACCTCCGTTTCTTCTCCATCGACGCGGGCGGACCAATAAGGGTGCCAGACGTCGTTCAAGACCACCCAGCCGCCGCCCGGCGGGGCCTCGGCCTCGATGACTACGCGAGTGTTCTCGTAAGAGACGATCCGCACGCGCGGCGGCGGGCCTTCGTCCGTCTGATGGCGGCACATGGTCGGGCGCTCCAGCAGCACGACCCTCTTAAAGTCCCCGGGGGGCCAGCCACCCTCGTCGAGCATCTTGGTGAAATCCGCGCGCTGGGCGCAGGTCGGAAGCAGCACGCGCGGCAGCGCATCCGGATTTTCGTAAACGTAAGCGTCCTTGGTGCGCGCGATCAGCCTCATCTCGCCCGGCTTGAGGGTCTTGTCGATTTCCTCGATCGGCGCGCCCGTCGCGATCCAGCGCAGCCCCAGCAGATCGGACATTAACGAGCGATAGCCCGGATAGAGCTTGGAGAACTGCCGCTGCTCGGGCAGCGCTACATGATCGCCGGCGCCGGTCGCGTCCTCGAAAAGCTTCAGCCGCACCGGATTGTAGCCGAGATCGTGGTCGAAGCCGTGCACGAGGCTCGCATTCGGCCAGTGGAAGTCGATCGCCGCGAGCTCGACGCGGTCGCGGCGGTCGGGCGCCTGATTCGCAAGCTTATCGCGCAGCAGCGCAATGGTGTCGTTTTGCGTGTCGGCGCGCAGCACGTCGAATTTTTCGGGCGGCAGCGCAGTCGATTCGTTCGGCTTGTTGGAGACCGCGAGGTCGAGCGTCGCGAGCGCGGCGACGAGCGTCAGCGCGAGCGCGCGCCTCTGCGCGAGACGCGGGGCCGCGACGACGAGCGCCGAAGACAGCGACCAGGCGGCGACGCCGATGGCCAGCGGAATCGTCGCCTGCCCGAGCCGTCCCATCACGAGGGCGACCCCGGCGCTTAGGGCGAGCAAGGCCGAAGTCGCGCCGAAGGCGATTATAGGATTGGGCTTCGTCGCGTCGGAGAGCAGGAGATGCAGGGCGTAGCCGCCAAGGATCACGAGCGTCGTGCAAAAGAGGAAGGTGGCGTCTGCGGGGCGCCGCCACAAATCGACGCCGGGGATGTGAAACATCGGCGCAAAGAGCGGCGTGTAACGCCCGAGCGCATAGATCGCGAACAGAACCGTCGCCGCGCTGAAGAAGCGGATGTCCTTGTCCTTGAAAAAGCCGCCGCCTACCGCGCCGATGAGCGCCGCCAGCGGCAGGGCGCCGATGTAGAAGGTCGCCATGTTGCGGGCGAGATAAATGTCCTTTGTGCCGAAGATCTGCGACGGCGGCCCCCAAAAGTCCTTCAGCGGCCCGTCGGCGCCGAAAAGATTGGCGATGACGAGCGTAAAGAACGACCCCGGCGGCAGCGAGCCCTTGAAGGCGCCTTCCAGGTCGATCTCCGGACGGTTGGAGTTGGCGGCGAGATCGAGCGTCCAGGCGAGCGGCAGCGCGACGATCGCCGATCCGACGAGCGCGCCAGCAAGAAGGGGCTTCGCGGCGCTCCAGACGCCCTTGCCGTCGGAGAGCGCCCGATAGAAGGCGAAGGCCGCGAGCATCAGCACCGAGAGAAAAGCGATCTGATCGCGCCCAAGCACGAGGAAGGCCGCGACGGCGCCCGCCGCCGCGCCGTAGGCGGCCGAGCGCCGGTCGAGCGCCCGCGCGAGCAGCCAGAGCGTCGGGGGCAGGAACGCGAGGCTCATGACCTGACCCGTGTGCTGGATACGCCAGCTCGCCGAGCCGCCGAAGGCGAAGGCGAGCGCCGCGAGCAGCCCGGCGGCCTCGCCCCAGCCGCGGTCGCGGAAATAGGCCATCAGCGCGAGGCCGCCCATGACGAGCATGGCGAAGACGATCGCGTCCTCGAGCCGGAAGGAAGGCTCCGGGACCAGCGCCGCAGCGATGAGGAAAAAGGGCGAGAAGATCAGCGATTGCGGATCTGCGATCTGCGGCGAGCCGGCGAAGACGTTGGGCGTCCAGAACGGCGACTGACCCGAATGTAGAGAATGGGCGAGAAAGGCGAATTGCGGCTGGAAATGCGCCTTGGCGTCCCACGGCACGGTGTAGGCGTCGGAGAGGAAGGGAGAGGCGAGCAGGAGGGCGCAGACCACGAAGACGCCCGCCGCCGTCCAAAAATATTTGCTGTCCGTGTTCAACCCGCCTCGACCTCCGTTTCGAACTGCGCTCATATAACGCCGCAGCGATCAAGCCTAGTGCGTGGACAAACTCGGAACCGATCATGACGTCGAAACTCTTACGCAGGATAATGGCGCTGTTAGGTATTTTTGTTTTCAGCGGTTGCGCGCGCGACAAGGGCGCGGCGGGCATCGACGGCATGAGCGTCGAGGCCTTGTCCGCGCATTTGAAGAACCAAGCTCCCGCAACTTGCCCAGTCGATCCAAAGTCGTTCTATTGTAAACGTATCGACGCCTTCATGCTTGAGCATTACCGCTCCTGCTGGTCGGCGTCGGCCACGCCTAACAACAAAACCACTTATGCGCCGCGCGTGGAGTTCGTTCTCTCGCGCAGCGGAGAGCTAGAGGGCGAGCCCCGCCTGTTGAATCCCTCCGTTAATCCGGTGGAGAAGGAGCTCGGCGAGCGGGCGCTCGCTGCGGTACGCCGTTGCAGCCCAGTGCCAATCCCGCCAGATTTTGCGGCGCATTACGATTATTGGCGTGTTACGGTGTTGCAAATGAATGAATCGTAAGCTCAATCTGCGGGGCGTGCCTGCGGACGCCGCCCGGGGCAGGTTGTGGCCTCGTTTCGCTACCGAAAGTTACCGCATCTCATGACCGCCTGGAGCCCTGCGCAAGAGAAAGCCCTCACGGCCGTCGCGCGCTGGCTCAAGGACCGCGACGCCCCGCAGGTGTTCCGCCTGTTCGGCTACGCCGGCGCCGGCAAGTCGACGCTCGCCCGCCACCTCGCGCAGAACGTCGACGGCCGGGTCGTCTTCGCCGCCTTCACTGGCAAGGCGGCGCTGGTCATGCGCTCCAAAGGCTGCGACAACGCCAGCACGATCCACAGCCTCATCTATCGCGCGACCGACTCCGAAACTGAAGAGCCGACCTTCGAGCTCAACGAAGACAGCGAAGCGTCGCGCGCAAAACTCATCGTCATCGACGAATGCTCGATGGTCGACGAGGAGCTCGGCCGCGACCTCCTCTCCTTCGGGCGCAAGGTGCTGGTGCTCGGCGACCCGGCGCAGCTGCCCCCGGTCAAGGGCGGCGGCTTCTTCACCGACGGCGAGCCCGACGTGATGCTCGACGAGGTGCATCGCCAGGCAGCCGACAATCCGATCATCCGCCTGTCCATGGTCGTGCGCGAGGGCGGCGCGCTCGAGCCCGGCGACTATGGCGATACCCGCATTGTGCCGCGCGCGGCGCTCGACCCCGCGCTGGTCACGGGCGCAGACCAGGTTCTCGTCGGCATCAACAAGACGCGCCGCACCTACAACCGTCGTCTGCGCGAGCTGCGCGGCTTCACGGGCGAGCTGCCGCGGTCTGGCGAGAAGCTCGTGTGCCTGCGCAACAACCGCAAGAAGGGACTGCTCAACGGCGCGCTGTTCACGGTGAAGAGCGCCGGCGCGCTGCGGCGCGGCAAGGTGCGCATGCTGGTCATGCCCGAAGACGGCGAGGGCGGCCTGCGCCGCGTCGGCGTGATCCCGCAGTTCTTCGACGGAAGCGAGGGCGAGATCCCCTTCGCGCTGAGAAAGGACTCGGATGAGTTCGACTATGGCTATGCGTTGACGGTGCACAAGGCTCAGGGCTCGCAATGGAACGATGTGGCGCTGTTCGACGAGTCCTTCGCTTTTCGCGAGCACCGCGCGCGATGGCTCTACACCGGCGTCACGCGGGCGGCGCAGAAGCTGACCTTGGTCGTTTAGCGTGACGGCGCGCCGGGGCGCGCTAGCTATGGCGCGAGGTCTCTTTCCTTCGGGAGGCTGGCGTGACCTTTCGGCTCTACTATTGGTCGGGCATTCAGGGGCGCGGCGAATATGTGCGTCTGGCCCTCGAAGAAGCGGGCGCAAATTACGTCGACGTGGCGAGAGAGCCGGACGGCGACGATCGGCTCGTCAAATTCATGGCGCGGCGCGATCTTGCGCGACCGCCCTTCGCGCCGCCGTTTTTAGAGGATGGCGATCTCGTCATCGGCCAGACCGCCGCGATCCTGCTCCATCTCGGCGACCGTCTCGGGCTCGCGCCGAAGGACCCTGCGCAACGCCTGTGGACGCATCAGATCCAGCTCACCATGGCCGATCTCGTGACGGAAGCCCACGACGCGCATCATCCGCTCGGCGCTCATCTCTATTACGAAGATCAGAAGAAGGAGTCGCGCCGCCGCGCCGAGGCCTTCCGACGCGAGCGCATCCCGAAGTTTCTGGACTGGTTCGAACAGATTTTCAGCCGCAACGCGGACGGCGGGCTGCATCTCGTCGGCAAAACCGTGACCTATGCCGACCTGTCGCTGTTCCAGACGGTCGAAGGCTTGCTCTATGCCTTTCCCAAGGCGACCGCCGCGGCGCTGAGCGACGCGCCGAAAGTCGCAGCTCACCGCGGGTCGATCGGGCGCCGCTCGCGCATTCGCGCCTATCTCGACAGCGGCCGCCGCATCCCCTTCAACGAGCAAGGGATTTTCCGGCATTACCCGGAGCTTGACGATTGAAGGGGGTTGCTGGCTCAGCCGCGCGCGGATTCGGCCGTGAGCAGATTGGCGTCGCGCGCCACGCGCCACTGGCCGTCCGCCTCCTTGCGCAATATCGTCAGCGTGTGGCCCGAGCGGCGCACCGGCTGGCCGAAGACGGGAATGGCCGCGATCTCGATATGGCTGCGCAGATACGCCCAGTCGCCAAGCACCTGGATCTCCTCGATCTCGCTCTTGCCTTCAAGTCGGATGTTCTTCGCGGTCTGCGCCGCGGCGATAAAGGCCTCCCGGCCGAAGGGCTTCGCGCCCGGCGTCATGAAGACGGCGTCCTCGGTCATGAGCGAGAGGATGGTCGCATAGTCGCCGGCCCGGCTGGCGGCAAACCATCCGTCCACGAGGCCGCGTATCGTGCGTTCGTCTTCGGTCATTTCCAGCGGTCGCGATGAGGATTGAACCCAATTTCACCCGCGCTCTTCAAGTTTCATGCTACCACATTTCAGCTCGCGGGCTCGCTTGAAATGACCGCCGCGGCGGGGCGATCCCTGCGTTGACCCTCCGGCGCGCTTCGATAGATCATTCGACGAGATGAAAGAGCTGAAAGCCAAATTGGGCCTCGCCCTGCGGCATGTCGCCGAAGCAAATTCGATTGTCGAGCGTCAGCGCGAGCGCATCGCCGAGGCTAAGGCGGCTGGCGCCCGGACTTGGGAAGCTGAGGAAATGCTCGATGTCTTCATGCGAACGCTAGCCCGCCAGGAGGATCACGCGCAGATTCTCCGAAAAGAGCTTGACGCGTCGAAAGGCGGCCTCTCCGGCTCGGAGGAATAACCTTAGCGTTTGTTGACCTCTCGTAAACGCAAATCAGTCGACAAAATCAGGGGCGGCCGGCGGCGTTGGTCTGGAGTCTTAACAATTAAGTAAATTTTCCGAGACAAATTGTCGCACGGGTGAATTGGCGGGGGCTCCTTCCCGGAAGCTCCGAAGAGCCAAAGGCATGACGCCGTTTCACTCCTCCGAGCTCCATCGCCCTGACGCCTACGTCCCCAGGCGCAAATGGGCGCGGATTGCAGGAATCTCTCCCCCCACGCCGGCCGTCGCGCGAACGAACGCGTTCACGAATTCATCTTTGGGAGCAAGGAACAATGCCGTCACCTCTGCATCGCGCGATGTCGGCCGCCGCAGGCCTCGTCTTTGTGCTGATTTTGGCCACGGTGGGGTTCAGCCGCTACGGCGCGGACGAAGTGAAAATTGGAAGTCCGGCGTATGAAAGAATTGTCGCCGCGAAGGATTTCGCCTCCGACCTCTCCGCCTCGCGCCTTTCGCTCGTCGAAGCCTATCTCGCCGTGCAGGCCAGCGCGGCGAACCGCAAAGATGTTCCAAGCCTTAAGGAGGAACTGGAGCAAGCGCGCGGGCTCTTCGTAAGCCGGAGAGATTCTTGGGCAAAATCGGTCGAGCTTCCGGATCGCCTTAAAACAGCGATGGCGGGCTCGATGGAGGAAGCGGAAGCCTTCTGGCATGAGATATTCTCGGCTTACGTTCCTGCCCTCGAGAAGCATGACGAGCTCGCCGCGGCCGCGGCGCGCGCCGATATCGAAAAGAGCTACGCCGCCTATCGCAATTCGACGCTTCAGCTCGTCGACGCCGCTAGGCGGTCCGCGCAGACGGAGGAAACGGCCGCTGCGGAAGTCAACAGGCGCTTGGCCTCCTTTAGCCTGGCCGGCGTCCTCGCTTGCGCGGGAATTCTCGCGGGCTTTCTTTGGTTCGCGATCTTCCGAGTGACGCATCCCATCGCAAAGATGGCGTCCTACATGGCCGCGCTGACGCGCGGAGAGGTCTCCGATCCGCCGCCTTTCGGCGCACGAGAAGACGAAATTGGCGCGATCAGCTCCGGCCTGGCGTTTTTCAAGTCGACGGTTGAGGGCATAAGAGCCGCCGAAGCCGAGGCGGAGGCGCAAAAGGCCAAAGTTGCGGAGCAGGTCAAGGACCGCGAAGCCGGGGCGAAGTGGTACGTCGAAAACCGGGATCATTTTTTCAAAGAATACACGAACGCCATGGAGCGTCTGGCGCAAGGCGACTTGGAGACCAGACTGGAGAAGCCTTTCATCAAAGACTACGAAAAATTGCGCGAGACGTTCAACGTCGCGCTGCGGCGGCTGCACGACGCAATGAAAGGGATTGCCGAGAATTGCGTGACGATGAACGGCGGCGTGCAGGAAATTGCCGCGGCCGTCGGCAATCTTTCCGAACGCAACGAGTCCCAGGCGGCTACTGTTGCTCAAACCGCCGCGGCCGTGGACATGATCACGAAGACGATAAAAGAATCCGCCGATAGCGCGGTCGAGGCCAGCAATGTGGTGAACGCCACAAGAGAGAACGCCCTAAAGGGAGAGAAGATCGTCAGCGACGCTATCTGTGCGATGGACGGAATTAAGGAATCTTCGGGAAAGATCGCGCAGATCGTGGGATTGATCGACGAGATCGCGTTTCAAACCAATTTGCTCGCCTTGAACGCCGGCGTCGAAGCGGCTCGGGCGGGCGAGGCGGGCAAGGGATTCGCCGTCGTCGCAACGGAAGTGCGCGCTTTGGCGCAACGTTCGGCGGAGGCGGCGCGAGAAATCAAGACGCTGATATTGGAATCGGACTCGAAGGTCCAGGACGGCGTGGCGCTCGTGAAAGACACAGGGGTCTCATTGCGCAGCATCGTCGTGCAAGTGGGCGACGTGGCGGCAAGGATCGCCGAGATCGCGAAAGGGGCGGCCGCGCAATCCGACGGGCTGCGTGAAGTCAATTCCGCCGTGCAGGCGTTCGACAAGGCGACGCAGCAAAACGCCGCGATGGCGGAGGAGACCAACGCCGCAACCCGCTCGCTAGCAGACAACAGCGCTGCCCTGAGCGCGCTGATCGGGCGCTTCAGGATGGACGAGGTCCGAAACGAGAGCGCCGCCGCCGCGCCGGCCAGGAGAATTGCGCGAACCGAAATGAGGACGGTCGGCCGCGCCTTCGCGGGCGCCGCGATGCGAAAAGAGCAGGCTAACGAGGAAGAGTGGGCGGAATTCTAGCATTCGCTCCGCGATCAATTGGCGGGACGTTCATCGCGTCGCCGCAAACGCAATAAATCCGGAGGCGCGAGCGGGAGTCTTGCGCGGGCAAGACTCCCAGGACAAAAATCACTGCGAATTCTGCGGGCAGCCGCACTTCGTGTCGCAAGCCTTCTTCTCCGCGTCAACCTTGGAGAAGTCCGACATGTTGAACTGCCTCGCGCGGATGTATTTGTCCTCGCAATCCGCCGCGCATTGCGCCTGCTGGTCGTCCTTATGCGTGTCGCAGCTCGCCTTCGTCACCGGCGAATGCGGGCCGGGGGGCGTGATGGCTTCGAAGGCGAGGCTCGGCGTGACCATGGCGCCGAGCAGGAGGGCGGAAGCGACGAGAACGCTCATCTTCATAATGTTATTTCCTCGGTTGGCTTTCTGGGGAGTGGCCCCCGTAACGCTTTAGTCATGACCGTCACGGTGGTGTCAACGCTGCGTCATATTAAAATATTGCGACAAAACCGCGCGCCCTATTTCGCGTAAATCTTGATATTTGCAGCAGAAGGCGCGACGCTGCTTTAGCGATCGCGCTTGCGCTTCTTGTCCATGTCGAGCGATTTGCCGACAATATGCTTGTCACGACCAATGACATGGGCGCTGGAGCCGACGATGAGCGGGTCGGGTCCATGCGCGACATGCGCATCCTTGTTCGGATATTCGAGGCTCGACAGGAAGTGCTGCATGCAGTTGAGGCGCGCGCGCCTCTTGTCGTCGGACTTGATGACCACCCAGGGCGCGTCGGCGGTGTCGGTGAAGAAGAACATCGCCTCCTTCGCCTCGGTGTACTCATCCCATTTGTCCATCGAGGCGCGGTCGATCGGCGAGAGTTTCCACTGCTTCAGCGGATCGGTCTCGCGGGCGCGAAAGCGGCGAAGCTGCTCCTCGCGCGTGACCGAGAACCAATATTTGAACAGGCGGACGCCGGAAGACACGAACATGCGCTCGAGCTCCGGGCACTGGCGCATGAAATCGAGGTAATCGTTGGGCGTGCAGAAGTTCATGACGCGCTCGACGCCGGCGCGATTGTACCAGGAACGGTCGAAGAACACGATCTCGCCGCCCGCCGGGAGATGCTCGATATAACGCTGAAAATACCACTGCGTGCGCTCACGCTCGGAGGGCTTCTCCAGTGCCACGACCCGGGCGGCGCGCGGATTGAGATGCTCCATGAAGCGCTTGATCGTGCCGCCCTTGCCGGCGGCGTCGCGCCCCTCGAACAGCACGACCACGCGCTGTCCCGTCTCCTTGACCCAGCTTTGCGCCTTCAAGAGCTCGACCTGCAGCGGCGCCATGTGCTGCAGATAGAATTTTTCCGAGAGGCGCGCGCGATAAGGGAACTCGCCGGTCTCGAAGGCGAGGCGGATCGTCTCCAAATCGGCGTGACGCCCGCGGCGCGCCTCGGCCTCCTGGACCGCCTCATCGGCCGCAAGAGCGGGCTGCGCCAGAACTTCCGGCGCCTCTTCCTGAATTTCGTGCATTCGCGACTGGTCCTTCGTCGAATCAAGCCGGGGCCGAGCCTCACAGTCGCACATTTCTTCTAATAATTGCGCAATGACGCAAATCGCTGCGGCGGACGGCGGTAAAACGCGGCCTTGCCGGCGGGATAGGCGGATTCTTTCAGGGTTGTCAGAGGCGGGCTCCTTCGCCTAGATACCCCCGCTTCGGCGCGCCCGACCGCTCTTCGCCGCTTTTGGCGGAAGCGGCGGCGAAAGCTGCCGCTTCAAGGAGGACGATATGATCCGCTCAAGGGTTCTTGCAGGTCTAAGCACGCTCGCGTTTTGCGCTCTTGTGTCGGCGACGGCCGCTCCGGCCCAGGCCAAGGCGCTCGCCAAGGTCAACGGCGTCGAGATCACCGACGACGATGTCAAGGTCGCGGCCGAGGATATCGGGCCCGGCATTCCGCGTCAGCTCGAAGGCAAGGCCCGCGAGAGCTATCTGCTCGACGTGCTGATCGACGAGCAGTTGCTCGTGCAGGAGGCGCAGTCGCAGAAGCTCGGGGAGACGCCGGACTTCGCCAAGCGTCTCGCCTATCTGCGCGACAAGGCGCTGTCGCAGACGGTCGTGACCAAGATCGCCAAGGAGGCCGTGACTGACGCCGCCGTGAAGCAGACCTACGACACGCTGGTTAAGAGCCAGAAGCCGGACACCGAATACCGCGCCCATCACATTCTCGTTCAGACCGAGGACGAGGCCAAGGCGGTCGCCAAGCGTGTCAAGGGCGGCGAGGACTTCGCCAAGGTCGCCGACGAGACCTCAAAGGATTCGGGCTCCAAGGGCGGCGATCTCGGACCCTGGTTCACGAAGGACAAGATGGTTCCCGAATTTGGCGACGCGCTCACCAAGCTCGAGCCAGGCCAGATTTCCGATCCCGTCAAGACCCAGTTCGGCTGGCACGTCATCCGCCTGGACGAGAAGCGCCCGAAAGTGATTCCGACGCTGGAGCAGCTGAAGCCGCGGCTCGAGGCTTATGTCGCGCAAAAGGCGGTGACCGACTACATCGCCAAGCTGCACGAGGGCGCGAAGATCGAGCGCACCGAAGCGCCGCCGCCCGCCGCCGACGCCAAGGATGCGGCGAAGCCTGCAGACGCGAAAAAGTGAGGACAGCGCGGCGCCCTGCGGAGGGCGCCGCCGCCGCAGGGAGGGGCGTTCAGGTCCCGAAGGAACGCGCTGCGGCGACTTGCCGAGCAAGCCGTTTCCGGCCATCATGCTCGGAGAAGAAGCCCCCAACCCTTGGGGGCGATAAACTCTAACTTCCCATCGGTTGGGATCGTCCAGAGGCCAAGGGCGAGGAAACGTGTCGTTTGAATGTCTTGTCGGTGGAGACGTCCTGCTCCAACCCACCCAATTTGCTCTTGTCTACTTGGAGGCGAAGTATGAACGCTATTTCGACGTTCGTGCGTTCAGCAAAATTCCTTGTCTGGGAACCCGTTCGGAATTTTAAGCTTACCTCTAAATGAAAACAGGTCATGACGGTTTTCTCATAAAATTTTAATTGTATCTTACAGGTCCGGGTTCGAATATCGAGAAAAACCATCATGTCGCTAACGTCTGCTGAAGCGTCCACCGCCCTCTCTTGTTCGAAGCGACGGCGCGGCGCAAGGGAAGGCTCAAAAGTTTACGTCATTGTGCTTGCCGTATCCAACACGGACGATTCTCAGTTTTCGCCTGTCATCGACCGGGTTGAAAGCTATTCTCTTAAGAGTTCTGAGCAAAACAGAATTCTTGAGGCCATTCGCGCAGCAGCATGCAGTGCTCCACGGGGTATGATAAGTATTGTTGGAAAGGTGTGCCGGGAATTCCACGATTCGATAAATTCAGCGATCGGATTGCCGTTAGCTAACCAATCTATAACTGTTCGTGAGAAAGATGTATTAGAGCAAATCGCGGCAGGAAGATCTAATAGGGAGATCGCGGATATGCTTAATATTACAGAAGGAACTGTAAAAAACCACGTCGCCGCGCTTCTCTCGAAGCTCCATTTGCGCAATCGAACAGAGCTTGCGATTAAAGCGTTGGGGCTTCGGCGCTAGAGCAAATTCCCAAAAGTTAGCAGGCTTTTGCGATCGGAATTTGCTCCAGTCCTTTAAGTTTGCGCTAGTGCGGGCAACTGGTCGTCTAGAAATTATCGATAAGGCTTCAACTTCCTGCATACAAGTCGGGCCCGTCAAGGATTCACTTCAAGCGACCCGGCTCGACCTTGGGAGGCACGTCCGTCTTCTCCCTAGAGGCGCATATAAAATAACTCCGCGCTCGTAAAAGTATTCGCAATCTGGGTCCTCTGCGAGCTTCGCGAACACCTCGGGCCACACGTTGCTCAAGGTCCAGCGCTGAAAGCGCGTGTAGGTTGTGTACCAATGGCCGAACTGCGGGGGCAGCTTGCGCCAGGGCGAGCCTGTCCGCACGATCCAGAGAACCGCCTCCATGAACAGACGATTGTCGCGACCGTGGCGACCGGGGTCGCCCTGTTTGCCCGGCAGACTGGAAGCGATGAGCGCCCAGCGCGCGTCATCGAGGTAGAATTCCGTCACTTTCTCCCCCCTCGGCGGAGCGCCGCGCCATTTCTGCAAGCGTACACATGTGTCCATCAACCCGGCATTTCCGCCAGTGGGAGCAAACGCCTGTTCCTATATCCTAGTCCAGCGAGGGTTAAAGCCAAGCCTAAGCGTCTGAAATCGCATCTTTTCCACCGTATCATAGTTTCGTGCTGCAATTCCACGCTTCGCCCTCAATTTTTGCCTTGAACGTGACCATAGCCGTTCTGTATTGCACATTTTATGTAGTTAATGTAATTTGCATTAACTCGATCTTGCGCCAGAATCCGTGCGGCAATTCGGATGCGGCTCTGTAAACTGTTGGGCTCCGCGATCGTCGTTGTAAATAGAGTCGTTTCATTCTGTTTCCGCGGTCGCTTTCCGAGCCGTAGCGTTGGCGCAGGAAAGCTTGTTGATAATGTATTTCGAATCGGATGGCTTCTTTGACGTCGCGCTTGCGCTCTAAACGCCTGTCCGGCTCCACTGGAGCGGAGTCCGTTCAAGCGGAATGGGCCTCGTGCACAGCACAGCCTAGCGATCTCGGCGGATGGAGCCAATTTTGATCATCGTTTCCGGTCAAGCTGGCCCGAGCCCGTCAGAGGCCGCTCGCGGCGCTCCGCCTGCGCTAAGCCTAAGCCGGTCGGTCGTGCCCATTGCTCAAAAATCTGACGTGCTGCCAAATACTTAGAGCCTCCCCCTTGCAGCACTGTCCCGCAGCGGCAGACATCTTAATCTGACATTAGACGCTTCTGAATCTCAAATTTGATGCTTTGTCTTGACTTTCAAATTCGATTGGATAAACCAGCTCAGGCCTAGGCTGGAGATTTTTTCCAAGGGGCGGTCGCGACCTTCGAACGCCACGAAATTCCCCACATGTACAGCTGAAAGCTCCATCAGTAGGCCGGCAACGAGTAAAGACGACAAAAGGACCGCCCAACGGCGGCGACAGGGACGGAATGAAAGCTTACGAGTGATCGCGCCGCGGCTTGCGCATAGCGTTGACGCACAGGCCGCGTGGAATGCGAGGGAAGTTGCGAGCGAAATATAAGTGTTGCGGTCTCAGCCTAATCTCAATGACAGAAAGTGGGGACAGACAGATGACGACCGAAGCTCAGGCTACTGCGCCTCACAAAGAGCGCCTTCCGAATATTTGCGACCGCCTGGAGCGCGATGGCGCAAAGCGGGAGCACCTGCACGAAATCATCGGCGCCATGCAGAGCTGTCACTGCGAGGAGACGGTCCGCGTGGCGCGGCTCTTTTTCGGCAAGGGCGAAGATGAAAAAATAACGCTTGCCGAGTTCTCGGACGCGCTGGAGACGATGACGCAGCGCCTTTGGGGCATTAAGGCGCTGCTGCACGGTTTCGACGAAGACCTCAACGGCAATCCGCTCTTTGATGGCGCGCATCAGCTCGTCGTCGACGTGGCGAACGAAATGGAGCGTATCGCCGAAGCCTTCGCCTCGGAGATAGCGACGCAACGTTTGCACGAGGCCGAAAAAGATGAAGCGGTTGCGCAGGCGATCACGGCTCACAAGCCCGCCCGCGACCATATCGAGGCGTCGGAGGGGTGAAGGCGTTGGAGCCGGCCGACTTGGCCGACGCCGAGACGAGAGCCCCCCAATACGCTGGCGCAGACGAGTTTCGCCGACCATCGCCAGTTCATGGCGAAGCTGCGCCCTCCGCGCGACGCTCGCCCGGACGCGCATGGCGATGTGCGGTTGAAAAGCAGCGCCCGGGCGATCATGGCCGTGGGCGACTTTCTCGCCAGGGATTCGTAACAATATTCGCCTTGCATTCGGGCCCGTTGGCTTTGTGACTAAAGCGTTGAGCTTGGCACAAAGACGGAATGCGGCGAACTGGAACGGCTGAACGCTTCGCCACAGCGTTAAGTGCTCGTGACGGCGGCTATCGATCAGCTCGAAGTCGGAACCCAAATCGCGCTAAGGCTCTCAGCGCTGTAGCGCGTAACGGGGAGCCGCTGCATTTCTCCGGGGCGTCGAGGGCGAACGTGCCGATATTGACGCGCCCGCCGCGTCGCAGGGCGGCCTTGAGCCGCCAGATGTAGGCGTCCCGCTGACTTTGCTGGCTGAGAAAGTGAAAGGCGGCGCGGTTGCGCCACACGTCGTAAGCTTCCGGCGGCCGCCACTGGATCACATCGGCGACGATCCATTAGGCCTTGTTCCCCTTGTCGCCGAGGCGCGCGCGCCGCCGCGAGCGCTTTCGCCGACATGTCGAGAATCGTGACGTTCTCAAATCCTAATGTCAGAAGGCAATCAACAAGGCGCATCTCACCGCCGCCGGCGTCGATGATAGCGGAAGATCATGCCCCGCCCGGGAGCCGAACCAGCTCCAGCGAGGGGAGGACGGAAGTTTCCTGAAGCCAGCTTACCTCGGCTTCGCCCTTGGCCGCGTACACGCTCTCCCAATTAGCCTGCCGGCTCGCGCTCCCCATGGCTTGCTGCGCTCATGCGCCTTGAGCCCCTAATATCGGGCAACTCCCGAGAGAGGCAGAACGCGGCTTCACGAAGGCCCGTTGCTGGGACTTCGGCAGTTGGAGCCAGCAGCCCTCAATATCGTTCCCGACAGGAGAGGATGCGGCGGACCGCGTCAGGCGTTATGGCGCGCGGCGATAGAGCGTCCAGCGAGTTCCCGAGAGGCCCCAGGCCAGATAGTCGCTGTCGCGTTGAAACGTCGCGGCGCATTCCGCGGGGCCGGCGCTCGTCTGCTCCGGGAAGATTCTCGGGACGGAGACGTAGGTCGCAAGCAGCAGCCATTGCGGCCGCCTTGCGCAAAAATCCTTCTCGGGGACGAATTCGACGCTTACAGCCGCACGGCGAGCGGCGAGATCTGCGGTCCTCGGGATTTCGAAGGGCGCAGAATCGGCGTCGATCGCATAGCCCGCGGGCCCTTGCTCCGTCATGCGCGTTAGCGCCGCCGTGTAGGCGCCGCGGCCGAAGCGAAAAAACTCCGTTAAATTCCATGCCTGTCCGAGGCCAAACAGCGCCAGCGCGGCGACTGCGGCGGCGCGCGCCGCGCCCTTGCGCTCCCAGAGCGCACCAAGGCCCGCGCCGGCGATGAGGACCAGCGCCACGGCCTGGACGAGATGAAAACGCGGATATTGCTGGGACACGAAGCCCACCGCGGCATGCAGCGGGGGCAGGCCGAAGAGCGTCAGCCCGGGAAACCAGCGCGCAGGCGCCGGCGCAAGCACCAGCATGATCAGCCCGAAGACCGCCGTGAGCGCGACCGTAGGTCCGTCGGCCAAGAATTCCGGAAGGCCGAGCGTCGTGCGGTCGACGCCGGCGAGCCCCTGGCAGAGCCTCCCGAAGGAGAACGGCTCGACCCAGCCCATGTGGAAGTCGGGCGCATGAAAATCATAGATGGCGCAGGCCATCGCCGGCGCAGCCCCCAAGGCCGCGGCGCCGGCGAGCAGAGCCGCGCGGCGCAATTGCCCGCGCGTGTGGGCGCCTTCCGCGAAAAGCCGCGCCACCCCCGACAGCCACAGAACGGCGGCGGGCTCGACCATGGTCAGATGGGCGAAGGTTCCAAAGCAAACCGTCGCCGAGAAGAGGAGCAAGGAGCGCCGATCGTTGCGCTCCAACCAGCTTTGCAGCGCGTCATAGGCGAGGAGGACCGCGAGGATCATCCCGGCATAGCCGCGCGCCTCCGAGCCGTAATGGACGAAGAAATAGCCGAAGGCCGTGACCAACGCCGCGATGACGCCGGCCGAGGGGCCATACCGCCCCGCAGCCGTCCTCGCCGCGAGCACGCTCATCGCGCCGAACAGGATCGAAGAAAAACGCAGCGCGATCGTCGGAGCGCCGGCGCCGACGAGGAAGATGTAGGCCGAAGTCAGGAAATGGTTGTTGTCGCTGTGGATCTTGAACAACACGTCGGGGAGCGACGAGATGCGATCGACGAGCCGCAGCGTCGAGGCTTCATCGAGCCACAAGTCGCCGCTCGCCCCCGCGATGCGCAGCGCGACGGCCGCGGCGAAAATGAACAGCGTTGCGCCATAAGGCGTCAGCGCGCGGCGGCGCGGCCATGCCGGCGTCTCCGCGCTCCGCGCGGGCGCAAGGCAAGCATCGTTGACGGTGGACATGGCGCGCGAAGGCCCGCTGCGAGAATGATCGGCGTAAACGCCGTCCTCACGCTAGCTTCAGACATTTAAGGAATTGCTCGCGCGCTCCGCGTTTGCGCAGTCGTCGCTTTTGCTGTTGGCGGCGCTAACGCAAAAGGAGAACGACGCCCCTGGCGAGACGCGGGGCGAGACGCGCGAGGTCGCGCGCCCGCAAGGCGACGCAACCCGCCGTCGGCGCGAGATCGTCCGTCGCGACATGGAGAAATATGGCGCTGCCGCGGCCCCTGACGCGCGGCGCGACGTTGTAGCCGAGCACGCCGACGAAATCATAAAGCCGGTCGGCTCGATATAGCTCCTCGCAACGCCAGACGCCGCGCCGCGCCGCAAATCGGTTGTAGAAGAAGCTTTCGGGATCGTCGCACCAGACGAGTCCCTCGCGCAGCGTGAAAAGCCTCGCCGCGACTTGCGCGCGCGAGAAGCGCCCCGGGCGCACATAGGCATAGAGCAGCTCCATGCGGCCCGTCGGCGTCGCGCCGTCGCCCTCGCGCTTGTGCTGCGTCAGCCCGGCGCGCCCCAAGGCGCAGCGCAGCGTCAGCGTGCCAGCCATGAGCCGCCCCTCGTGCGGCGCGCCGCCGACGACGCGGGCGACGAGAAGCCGCGTAAGCTTTTTGCGCTCTGGCGGCAGCCGCATCGCTTTCTCCTTTGCAATCCGCGCGCTTTTGCGCAATGTTCTGACAAATCAAGCATCAGGGGGCAAGCGAGTTGGAGACGACGCCGACACGAAAACTGCTGGTCGTCGGGGAGAGCAGCCTCCGCCGCGCGCTGACGGAGCAGTTCTGCGTCACGCCCGGCCTTGTCGCGATGCAGGCCGAAGGCTCGCGCGCCGCCTTGCAGATGGTCGAGTCCACAGCGCCCGACCTGCTGCTGATGTGCAGCGATCTGAGCGAGCCAAACGCGCCCGAGCTGCTGCGCCAAATTCGCGCCGCCGGACGCCGCGCGCCGGCGATCCTGCTCTCGCGCGGCGAAAGCCAGGCTACGGGCTTCGACGCCGTTCTGGCGCTGCCGTTGCGCTTCGCGCAGCTTCTCGCGGTGATGAGGAGACTGTGCGCGTCCTCCGCCGCGCCTCAGGAATCGTCGCCGCTCACCGAAAAAGAATCCGCTCTTCTCGCGCGGCTCGCGCGCGCGGGCGGCGAGGTCGTGGCGCGCGAGGCGCTGCTGCGCGACGTCTTCGGCTATAATCCCGGCGTCGCCACGCACACGCTGGAAACGCATATTCACCGCCTGCGCCGCAAGCTGGAGCGCGTGCCGCGCGCCGCGCGCATTTTGCAGACCGCGCCCGGCGGCTATCGGCTCGCCGAGACCGCGGCCCCTTCCCCGCAGTCGGCGCAGAACTAGATCATGGCGGTCGACGCGGACTTGTGGCGTATCGCGGTGTTCGCGGCCTTCGAGCCGGCGGCGCTGCAAGAGCTCGTGGTGGGCGCCGTTCCGCGTGCGCTGCGCGCGGGGGAGACGCTCTTCCGCCGGGGCGAGGAAGCCGAGGGCGGCTTTCTGCTCACCAAAGGCGCGATCCTGCTCCTAACGCAGGACGCTGGCGGCAAGCATGAGAAGCTTTTGCGACCTTTGGCGCTCCTCGGCGAGGTCGCGATGATCGCGCCGACGACGCGCCCCGTGACGGCGATCGCGCGCGAGCCTTCGACGGTGCTTGCGATCTCGCGCGCGCTGTTCTGCGAGACGCTCGAAGCACATCCCGTGACGGCAGGCCGTGTGCGCTCCCTGTTCAAGGACCGCCTCGCGCAGTTCTCGGCGGGCCTGAGCTTCTCAGCGTCCGACTGACCGCTCTCACGCGGCGATCAGGCGCCGGGCCTGCAAGGTCGCGACCGCAAGGACCGCGACGCCGACGGCCTGATGCGCCAGCGCCAGCAGAATGTGTGGCGCGCCGCTCCACCAGTCGGCGACGAAGAGCAGCGTCGCAATCCCAAGCGCGACCTGCATGAGGACATGGCCGAACACGATGAAGCCGCCTCTCGCCGCTCGGCCAGTGGCGTTGAGAGCCGCGTCGAACATGTGCGCGAGCGCCAGCGCGAGCACGACATACGCGGTCATGCGGTGGAAGAACTGCGCGGTGACGGGATTTTCGAAAATATTGTCCCACCAGGGCGAAAGCGGCCAGAGCGAGTCCGGTGGCGGAACGAGCCCACCCTCCATGAGCGGCCAAGTGTTGTCGACGAGCCCGGCGCGCAATCCGGCGACGAGCGCGCCCAATCCGATCTGCATGAAGACGAGCGCGAGCAACAACAGGGATTCGAAACGCAGGCGGCCGCGCGCCCCATGCAAAATCGAGGTCGGGCTTTGCGGCCCGAGACTCGAGCCTACCCAGATGCAGGCGGACATGATGAAGGCCGCAAGCAGAAGATGGATGGCGAGCCGCTCCTGCGCGACCTCGACGCGGCTGACAAGGCCGGAGGCGACCATCCACCAGCCGACGGCGCCCTGCAGCGCGCCGAGCGCCAATATGCCGAGGAGCTTGGGCTTGTATCCTTGGGGAATACGGCCTCTGACCCAGTGCCAGGCCAGCCCCGCGACGAAGACGAGACCGACGAGCCGCCCGAGCAGGCGATGCGCCCATTCCCAGGCGAAAATCACCTTGAAACGATCGAGATCCATCGTCGGAAAGAGCTGCTGAAACTGCGGAATTTGCTTGTATTGCTCGAATTCGGCGTTCCAGTCCTGCTCGCTGAGCGGCGGGATGACGCCTTCGATCGGCTTCCATTGCGTGATCGAGAGCCCGGACTCGGTAAGGCGCGTCGCGCCGCCGACAAGCACCATGGCGAAGACCAGCGCCGCGACGATATAGAGCAGATTGCGCAGGCCGATCGCGTTGGCCGGCGTCGCCCAGGGCTCGACGCCGGCGGTCTTGGTGGGGAAGTGGGACCAGTCAACCATTGGGGCCTGCCGGGAGTTTCGACGCGCGCCGATTTCGACCACGCATCATCGTTGCGAGCGTCTTCGTGTTCTTCGCGTCTTTGTGGTGAAGAAAATTTACCACTAAGAAACGAGGAACACGAGCGGCTCACTAGGAGAAGTTAGCCGCGCGCCGCGAGCGCTATCGATATCCGGGTGCGGATTTCGTCGGCTATGGTCTTGGCGTCGCGAATCTCGGCGTCGCGCGCGGCGCGCACATTGCTGAGGCGGTTGCTGAAGCGGTCGTAGCTCGCGATGTTTTCGGCGACGCCCTTCACGATCTCCTTCTCGTCCGGAAGGCTGACGAGCCGATAGGTCGCATCCACGACGGCGGTCGCCGAGGTCGCGCGCTGCGTGACGGTGTCGATGATCGGCGTGCGCACCTGCTCCCTCAGCGTCACGAACAGGCGATAGCGCGGCGCGACGGTCGCTCCTGTGCCGTTGAGGTCGAAGATCAGCTCGTTGCGCACATAATGGCCGAGCCGCTCGGGGATCGGCGCCACGTCGATCGCCTGAAGGTCGCCGACGAGGCCCGGATTGACGGCGAGCGGGCCATACATCGGCCCGACGTTGCAGCCGGACAGCAGCGCGACGCCAAGCGCCAAAGGCAGGAGCCGAAACGGCCGATCAAACCACGACATTGACGATCCTCTTCGGCACGAGAATGAACTTCTTCACCGGACGGCCCTCGAGCGCCCGCCGCACGCCCTCGTCGGCGAGCGCCAGCTCCCGCACGGTCGCCTCGTCGGCCTCGGGCGCGACGAAGATTTCGCCGCGCTTCTTGCCATTGACCTGCACCGGCAAGCTTATCAAATCTTGAACGACGAGGGTAGGATCAGCGACGGGCCAAGGCGCGCGCGCGACGAGACCGGCGCCGCCCAAGTCCGCCCAGCATTCCTCGGCCACATGGGGCGTCATCGGCGCGACGAGCAGGACCAGGGTCTCCACCGCCTCCCGGAAAGCGAAAGCCAAGTCTTCCACCACGCCGCCTTCTGCTACGCCGGCTTCCGTAACCTCGTCCACCGCCGCCGAGAGCTCGTTGGCGAATTCGCGGATGCGGGCGATGGCGCTGTTGAAGCGCAGACCCTCGATATTTTCGGTCACCGCGGCGATCGCGCGATGCGTGACCTGGCGCAGCTTCCTGGCTCGCTCGCCGATATC
>DASPSI010000073.1:0-39506 GCA_035624015.1 Methylocystis sp. | reverse complement strand
CGAGCGAGCCGGCGCCCGAAGCTCGCCCTCATCGGCGACGGCCCCGACAAGGCGTTTCTGCTCGAGCGCGCCATGCGGCTTGACGTCATCGAGCAGCTCGTCGTTAAAGCGCCGATGGCCGCGCGCGACGCCTACGCGCAGGGGCGGATTCTCGTCGCGCCGAGCCGCCTCGAGTCCCTGCCCTATGTCATCCTTGAGGCCGCGGCCGCGCATATGCCGATGGTCGCCACCAACGTCGGCGGCGTGCCGGAAATCTTCGGCCCCTTCGCCGACCGCCTCATCCCCTGCGACGATCCTCAAATCCTCGCCGGCGCCATCGCCGCGGCGCTAGACGAAACTCGGGAACGCGCTGCGCAGAAGGCCGACGAGCTCGCGAAATATGTCGCCGAGAACTTCTCGCTCGAGAAAATGGTCGACGCTGTCGTCTCGGGCTATCGCGAGGCGATCACGGCGAGGGGGCGCGCCTGAGCTTCGCGCGCGGCCCATTTCTGCCGCGCCGCCTCGAGCCCCCAGAGCGCGCCAAGCACTAGATAGACAAAGCGCCAATGGTCGATGTCGATCTGAAGCGCCTGCAAAAAGTAAACGAATACCGGCGGGAAGAGGACTTGCGCCTTGCCTTGATAGGGCGAGTCCGTCGCACATAGCCTAAAGCCGACAAAGCAGCTCGAGCCGACCCAAAGGATGAAGGCGAAGCCGCCGAGCCAGCCGAAATTGGCGAAGGCGCTGACGTAGGAGTTGTGCGGCTCGATGCCGAAATATTTGCGGAAGACGAGCGGCCCCATGCCGTTCGGCAGATCGACCAGCATCGGGATCGAGCGCCTCTGATTGCCGAAGCGTCCCGTCTCGCCCGAATCGTAATCCTGCGCGACCGTCGAGCGCTTCGTGAACATGTCGGATATCTGCTCGCTCGACAGCGCGACGGCGAGGCCCGCGCCCGCGAGGCCGACCATGATCCAGAACACGAGAAGGATGCGCCGCCGCTCGCCGCCGCTTCGCGTCGTGGCGAACATCATCGCCACCATCATGACCGTCGCGAAGATCGTCGCCGCCCAGGAGCCGCGCGAGAAGGTCAGGAGCAGCCCGAGCAGGATCGTCAGCAATTGCGCGACCGCGAGCAGCGCGCCGCCAAACGACTTGCTCGCGCCCGCGAGCAGACGGCGCAAGAGATACAGATGCGCCGGGATGATGAAGGAGCCATAGACGTTCGGGTCCTTGAACGGCCCCATGGCGCGCCCGGCGGGCGCGAACTTCTCGGCCGTGCCCCAAATATCGAAATAGCCGATGATCGCGAAAATCGAAGCGGCGAAGGCCGCCATCACATAGCCTTGCAGCAGCATGTCGGTGCGGCGATCGGTATCCTCCGAGAACAGGATCGAGAAGACGATCAGGGCGATCAGCATGTAGATCGAGTAATAGTAATAGGTGGCGGAATCGACGTCGGAAAAATAGGGAACGAGCGCAAAATACCCCGCCAGAATATGCAGGAAATAGAAAAGCGCCGCCGGAACGATGGCGCGATGGACGCGAAAGCCGCTGAAGAACCAGGTCGCGCACAGCAGCAGCAGCAGGAAATCGTAAGGCGAAGGCTCTAAGAAGGTCAGCGAGCTGACCGCGACCGTCAGCCAGATCAGGCCGTTGAGGAACGTCCGGTAGCGAAGGATCAGAGCCCGCGGATCGGCCTGCGTTTGCTGGATGGTCATGTGCTGCGCCGTTTGCGCGGCGGCCCTCGCTGCGTTCCGCAGGCTTAAGGTTTCTTGGTTAAGGAAGCATCAAGGCGGCTGCAGGCGGCAAGGCATCCTTATGACTTCATCAGGTAAGGATCGAGCGAAGCCCGCGAGGTGGAGATGACTCGGCAAATCTGGATCGATCGCGCCAAAGGCGTCGGCATCTGCCTCGTTGTGTTCGGCCATGTCATGCGGGGCATGACCGCGTCAGGGATCGTCGCCGAGGAGACCCCTGTCAAAATGCTCGACTACACATTGTACAGCTTCCATATGCCGCTGTTTTTTCTGCTTTCGGGTCTGAACGCGGAAAGGAGCCTCGCCAAGGGGCCGCGCCTATTCCTTGCGGACAAGCTGCACTATCTGGTCTGGCCCTACTTTCTCTGGTCATTCATCCAGGGCGCGATTCAGATCCGCTTCGCCGGCGACGTCAACGCGCCGTTAACCTACAACGAGCTTTTGGGCGTCGTTTGGCGCCCCATCGGTCAATTCTGGTTTCTTTACGATCTCTTCGGCTGCCATCTCATTCTGCTCGCGAGTCGCGGATCGAAGGTTCTGCTCGGCGCCCTCGCCATCGCCGCTTGCGCGTTGAGCGCCAGCTCTTCCTATTTCTACGGGAAATTCTTTTTCAACTTCCCGTTCTTTGTGATCGGGATAGGCGCCAGCGCTCAGCTCGCGGCCTGGACGCCGACACGAAGCGGCGGACCGCGCGCGCTGCTTCTCGCGACGCTCTGCTTCTTGATCGCCGCCTCGATCGGCTACTTCGCCGAGCTTCGGCAAAATACGCCGCTTGCCGTGCCGGCTGCGCTCCTTGGCGTCGGAATGACGATCGTCGTCGCAAAGCTGCTCTGCGGCGCGCCAGGGCGGATGCTCGAGATCATTGGCAATATGTCGATGACGATCTTCCTGCTGCACATCCTCGCGGCGGCGGGCGCGAGAATCGCGCTGCTGAAGCTCGGGGCTCCGATCGACCCGGCTCTCTTCGTCCTCGGCGCGACCCTTGTCGGCCTAATCCTTCCGATGCTCGCTCATGTGGTCATGAAGCGGCTGGGCCTGCTGCCATGGCTCGGGATTTCAGCGCCGCGCGGCGCCACACGGCCAAACCAGCCAACTACAACGTCCCCGCCGTTTGCAGCGAGCGCGTAGCGGCTAACGCTCCCCTCCGCCGCCCCGCCGCCGATTGTCAAAGCTTTGCGAGACGGCTAAAAACTGAAGGCATGCCGGAACAAGAAGAAATCGCCATCCTCGTCGTCGCGGGCGGGCGCGGCTCGCGCGCCGGCGAGGGCCTGCCCAAGCAATACCGGCCGCTGCTCGGCAAAAGCCTGCTCGCCCATACGCTCAAGGCGTTACATAACGCGGCTCCCAAAGCCGCGCAGCTCGTCGTTATTCACGGCGACGACCACGCGCTCTACCGGCGCTGCGCAGGCGAGCTCGCCGAGGCTGCGAGGGCGCGATTGCTGCCGCCGGCGACCGGCGGGGCCTCGCGCCAGGAGAGCGTTCGTAACGGGCTCGAAGCGTTAGCCGCGACGGGCTCGGAGCCTAAGATCGTGCTCATCCACGACGCCGCCCGCCCCTTCGCGTCCCCTGCCCTCATCGCGCGCGCGATCGAAGCCGCGCAAGAATACGGCGCAGCGGCGCCGGGTCTGCCGCTCGCCGACACCATCAAAGAAATCGACGCCGAGGGCAAGGTCACGGCGACGCCCGAGCGCGCGAAGCTGCGCGCCATGCAAACGCCGCAGGCTTTCGACTTCAGGCTCATTCTGGAGGCGCATCGCGCGGCGGCGGACGAGGCCAGGGAATTCACCGACGACGCCATGATCGCCGAGCGCGCCGGCGCGCGCGTCCATATCTTCGACGGCGAAGCCGGCAACTTCAAGCTCACGACCGCGGAGGACTTCTTGCGCGCGACCTCGCTTCTGCTCGGCGACCTGCCAGACGTGCGCACCGGCATGGGCTTCGACGTTCACGCCTTCGCGGAAGGCGATCATCTCTGGCTCGGCGGGGTCAAAATTCCTCACGAGAGAAGCCTCGCCGGCCACTCTGACGCCGACGTGCTCATGCACGCCGTCACCGACGCGATCCTCGGCGCGATTGGCGAGGGCGACATTGGGGCGCATTTCCCACCGAGCGATCCGCAATGGAAGGGCGCGGCGTCGGAAGTTTTCCTGAGCGATGCGGCGAGGCTCGTGCGCGAGCGGGGCGGCTTCATCGCCCATGTCGACGCGACCGTCATTTGCGAGGCGCCTAAGGTCGGGCCGCACCGCGAGGCCATCCGCGAGCGCCTCGCGGCGATCCTTGGCGTCGACGTCGGGCGCGTCGCCGTCAAGGCCACGACGACCGAGCGCCTGGGCTTTACGGGTCGCAAGGAAGGCATAGCCGCACAGGCGGTCGCCACCGTGCGCCTGCCGGGGTAAAACGATGCGAGCCTCCGGGCTCGCACGGTCGACCCATCGATTAACCGCGGCAGACCAGCATGATCGAATCTCAGAACCGCACGCTCGCCGTTTCGTTACTAACGACTTGCGTTACTAACGGGCTTGCCGTGACGACGGCCGAGTCTTGCACGGGCGGCCTCGTCGCGGGCGCCATCACCGACATTCCCGGCTCGTCGCAGATTTTCGACCGCGGCTTCGTGACCTATTCCAATGCGGCGAAGCGCGACATGCTGGGCGTGACGGAAGCGACCTTGCAGGCCCACGGGGCCGTCAGCCGCGAAACCGCGCTGGAGATGGCGGCCGGCGCGCTCGCGCGCTCGAAGGCGGATGTCGCTGTCGCCGTGACGGGCGTCGCCGGCCCCGACGGCGGCACGCCGGAAAAGCCCGTGGGTCTCGTGCATTTCGCCGTCGCGGGCAGGAGCGGCGCCGTCAAGCATGTCGAACGGCGCTTCGGCGCGCTGTCGCGCGACGAAATCCGCGCGAAATCCGTGGCTCAGGCGTTAAAGATGCTGCTCGAGGCCGCGCGGCTCGGGCCATAGACCTCCTCCGCGCGCTTGACGAAGGCGTCGGCGTATTTGTGGAAGGCTGCATCGAACATCGCTCCCATGACGAGCCCGAGCGCGCGGCTCTTGAACTCATAAGCGATGAAGAAGTCGACGATCGAGCGCGCTTCGCCCTCGGCCCCCGGGAGGCCGTCGCGGAAGCTCCAGCGGTTGTCGAGCTTCGTGAAGGGCCCGTCGATATATTCGACAAGGATCTCGAGCTTTTGACGGTTGCAGGTGACGCGGCTCGTGTAGCGCTCGCAGATCGCCTTGAACCCCACGCGCATCTCGGCGACGATGACCTCGACTCCCTCAGCGATCGTGTTGCGCCGGCGCACGCGCATGCCGTCGCAGAGGGGCACGAATTGGGGATAGGCCTCGACGTCGCAGACCAGGGCGAACATTTCGGCGGCGCTGTGGCCGACCTCGCGGCGATTGCGGAAGCTTGTCATGGGACCTAGTCTTAGAGCAAATTTTGGGCAAGCGTAAGCGGAATGGTTGGATCCCGTTGCGCATCGCGCCAGCCGCGCGATGAAACTCTAAAGCGTTGCTTTGCCAAGCGACGCGCGCTGGGCTTGCAGGATAAATGCCTCGACTTCGGAGCGTAATCTCTCAATATCACTGATTTCGCTATCGGCTGAAATTTTGTTCAGCCGTTCAAGAATCGTTTTCGCTGCTTCGATGAACCGGGACTCGCCGGAAAGTAAAAACGATTTATTCACTCGTTCAAAAGCAATCGCGCAGTCCATTGATCGTGCATGCAACGCGACACTTAATAGCGTGGCTTCGTATTCCGCGAGGCTTTCGATATCATCAATTGCCTGTCCGACCTTCTTCTTAAACTCTTCTTCTCTTTGAGGATTATACACAATCCAGTCGGTGCGCGTAATGTCGGATGGCGCTTCGGCCTGCTCTGACTTGACGATAATCAGCGGCTTCCCGCACATCAATGCGAATCCTACTTCCAACATGATGTTGGCGATCGCGGTCGGGCGAGTTTCGTGGGAAAAAATTGCCACGACATATCCTGTCGCGCGGATAAGACCGACGATTCGTTCAAGAAAATCCTTGCCGCCGGTTGAACCACCAGCATCAACGCTTGCAAACCCCCGACTCTTTAACACCTGGGTTACGAGGCGATACATCCGCGCATCAATTTCTGGAGGGCGTCCCAGCTGACGCATCAGAAACGCCTGTCTTGGAAGCAGGCGCTTGGGTGCCGATTCAAGGACAGCTTCAGTTATCGGCGAGAAAACGAGCGGCACTATTTTTTCTTCGTGATGTCGGTGATGCCTCTGTAAGGACCCGGGGTCTTTTTTTGATCTATGATCCGTCCCGTGGTGGTGTCAATTTTAACATAGCGATCCGTGACGGGGTTCCTAACTTGCGCCCGCTCCCTCACCGCACCTGTTCTGCTGGAGTGGCCCGTATTTTTGCCCATTTCACGACGCTCCGCGCCTCTTACATTGCCAAACATACCCCATGAGTGGGAAAGGTCCAAACGGCGGCGGTTGCGGCGCTGTCGCAAGTGGTCACGGGGCGCGCCCGAAGCGCAAGCGATAAGTTGACTCGCGTCATCCTAGCATCCCGACCCACCCGGCGAAGGGCGCTCGACGCCCAGGCGAAACTCTTGAGCCGAAATTCCAGCTCAGCTATTGGAACCGACGCCTCAGCGGCAAGCCGCCCGCTTCGCCTTCAGCCGCGCGAACGCCTCCCCCGCATGATGCGACGAACGGGTCAGCGGCGAGGCGGCGACCATGGAGAACCCCTTGGCGTAGGCGACCGTCTCATAGGCTTTGAAGGCCTCGGGCGTCACGAACTCCATCACCGCATGGTGCTTGCGGGTTGGCTGAAGATATTGGCCCAGCGTGATGAAATCGACATCCGCAGTCCGCAGGTCGTCCATTACTTGCACGATCTCCTGGCGCTTCTCGCCCAAGCCGACCATGAGGCCGGACTTGGTGAAGATGGAAGGATCGAGCTCCTTCACCCGCTGCAAAAGCCGCAGCGAGTGGAAGTAGCGCGCGCCGGGGCGGACGCTGGGGTAAAGCCCCGGGACGGTCTCCAGATTATGGTTGAACACGTCGGGCTTGGCCGCGACGACGGTTTCCAGCGCCCCCGGCTTGCGCAGGAAGTCCGGGGTCAGGATCTCGATCGTCGTCATAGGCGCCGCGGCGCGGATCGCCGCGACGGTTTTCGCGAAGTGGTCCGCCCCGCCGTCCGCGAGATCGTCGCGGTCGACCGAGGTCACGACCACATGGGAGAGCCCAAGGTCGCGCGTCGCCAGCGCCACGCGCTCTGGCTCGGTCGGATCGAGCGGCCCTGGCAGGCCTGTCGTGACGTTGCAGAAGGCGCAGGCGCGGGTGCAGACCTCGCCCATGATCATGAAGGTCGCGTGCTTGACCTCCCAGCACTCGCCGATGTTCGGGCAGGCGGCCTCGCGGCAAACGGTGGTGAGCCGCCGTTCGGCGAGCAGCGCGTCGGTCTCGCGCCAGGGCGCCGAGCCTGGCGCCTTGACGCGGATCCACGGCGGCTTGCGGGCGACGGGTTGGTCCGGCCGATGCGCCTTCTCGGGGTGGCGCTCGGCGCGCTCTTTCAGCAGGTCCAGCGTCAGCGGCATGGGCGGCGCCTTTTGGGGAATCAACTCACCAAACATAAGCCAAGGACCGTCCATTACAAGCCGTTGAAAATATGACGTTTTCAAAAGCAGCAGCAGAATTATGGTTAATAAACCGCAGCATGGTTAATAAACCTCACCAACGAAAATTTAAAAACACCGCGAAAGCGGACCGACCGAGAGTCGCGCGGGGTCGCGATGTGCGAAAACATCAGCGTGAATTTCAGGCGTCCATTTCGCCCCGAGCATTATAAGAATTTCTTATAAATCATTCTTTTCAATGGGTTAAGCAACGGCGTCAACGAAAGCTTTCTGCAACGCTATTTCGCTTCGGCGCGGCGCTTCAGCGCCTCGTTCATCGCTTCAAAACCGCCCTTGGTCGCTCGCAGCCCCGCCCCGCCCATGAGCAGTGGGGCGAGGAGGCCGGTAAATTTTTCGGACTGTTTGAATTTGGTCCGGCCTCCCGGCGCGTCTTCGAGCGCGAAGGCATGCTCGCCCGAAAACAAAAACGCCGCCCCGAGCGCGCCGCGCCACCGCAGCTCGCGCTCGGGCTGCACGGCCAGCAGAACGGGTTTGAAAGTCACTTTCCAGCGCCCCGGCGGGCCGATCTGCGCGGCGATCCGCTCGCCTTCGACGAGCCTCCCCGCAATCGACACGATGAACGGGTTCCACAGCGGAAAGGCCGCGAAATCGGTCAGTATGCCCCAAACCCATGATGGCGGAGCGTCGATCTCGATTTCCGTCAGGATCTCGAGCATGGAAGAACCTCCCCGCAAAGGATCAGATATGCTCCACGGAGATGACGCCCGGGATCGCCCCCAGCCTCCCGGCGACCTCCGCGGACACGAGGTAGCCGCCCGGCAGCTTGATCTCGATCTCGTCCTGCGCCGCGTCGCGGGCGACCACGATCGCCACCTCCCCTTCTCCCCGCGCGGAAAGCCCCTCGCGCAGGCGCGGCACGGGCGCGGCGTCGCGCACCAGCACCCTCAGCCCCTTCAGATTCTTGGCCGCAACCACGGCCAGCGGCTCGGCGGCGACGATGCGGGCCCGCACGTCCTCGCCCTCCAGAGCGCCGGAAAGCGTTAATAACACTGCCGCGCCCTTTTCCAGGAGATCGCGATATTGCGTCAGCCCCTCCTGGAAAACGATCGCCTCATATTGCCCGCTGTCGTCGGAGAGCTGGAAAATCCCCATCTTCGAGCCGGACTTGGTGCGCCGTTCGTAACGGTCGAGCACGATCGCCGCGACGCGGCCCGCGCTCGCTCCGCGCTTCACCGCGGCGGAAAACTCTGCGAAGCGCTGCAGCCGCAGCCGCTTCGACACCGCGCGAAAGGCGTCGAGCGGATGGCCGGAGAGGAAGAAGCCCGCCGCGTCGAGCTCGCGCTGCAGCCGCTCGGCGCTGGTCCAGGGCGGGGCCTTCGGCAGCGCGAGGTCGTCCTCCTCCGCCTCGCCAAAGAGCGCGTTCTGGCCCAAGGCGCGCTCCTCGGCGCGGCGATTGGCGCAGGCGAGGATCGTCTCGACGCCGCAAAAGACCTTGGCGCGGTCGGGCTCGAGCTCGTCGAAGGCGCCGCAGCAGGCGAGCGTCTCCAGCACCTTCTTGTTGACCTCGCGCGGATTGAGTCTGCGGGCGAAGTCGCCTAGACTCTTGAACGGCGCCCCGCTCCGGGCGGCGACGATCGAGGCCGCCTGCCCTTCGCCCACGCCCTTGATCGCGGAAAGCGCATAGCGGATCGCAAGCTTAGCCCCCTCCCCCGGCGCCACGTCGAAATCGACCCCCGAACGCTGGACCGAAGGCGGCTCGACCGCAATCCTGAGGCGCTGCGCTTCCTGGCGGAACTCGGCGAGCTTGTCGGTGGCGCTCTTGTCGAAGGTCATGGTGGCGGCGAGGAATTCCGCCGGCCAGTGCGCCTTCAGATAAGCGGTCTGGTAGGTGATGAAGGCGTAGGGCGCCGAATGCGACTTGTTGAAGCCATATTCGGCAAATTTGGCGCAGGCGTCGAAAATGGAGTCCGCTGTCTCCTTGGCGACGCCGCGCTCGGTCGCGCCAGAGACGAAGCGCTCGCGCTGCGCGTCCATTTCGGACTTGATCTTCTTGCCCATGGCGCGCCGAAGCAGGTCGGCTTGGCCGAGACTGTAGCCGGCGAGGTCGCGCGCGATCTGCTGCACCTGCTCCTGATAGGTGATGACCCCGAAGGTTTCCTTCAGGATCGGCTCGAGCTTGGGATGATCGTATTCGATCGGCTCGTCGCCGAGCTTGCGCGCGCAATAGGTCGGGATGTTGGCCATGGGGCCGGGCCGATACAGCGCGACGAGCGCGATCAGATCCTCGAAGCGGTCTGGGCACATGTCCACGAGCGCTTTCTTCATGCCCGCGCTTTCCACCTGGAACAGGCCCACCGTGTCGCCACGGCGCAGCAGCGCGAAGGTCGCCTCGTCGTCGAACGGAATCCGGCCAGGATCGATCTTAATTCCGCGCTTTTCCAACAGGGCGACGCAAGCCGCGATGACCGTCAGCGTCTTGAGGCCGAGAAAATCGAATTTCACAAGCCCCGCCGGCTCAACCCACTTCATGTTGAACTGGGTGACGGGCATGTCCGACTTGGGGTCGAGATAGAGCGGCGTCACCTCGTCGAGCGGCTGCGGCGCGATGACGATGCCAGCGGCGTGAGTCGAGGCGTTGGAGTAGAGTCCCTCGAGCGTTCCGGCGATCTCGAAGAGGCGCGCGACGCGCGTGTCCTCGGCGATCGCGTCGCGCAGCTTCTGCTCGCTGGCCACCGCCTCCTTGAGCGTGATGGGCTTCGCCGGGTTCTGCGGCACGAGCTTGGCGAGCCTGTCGACATGGCCGAGCGGCATCTCCAGCACGCGGCCGACGCCGCGCAGCACGCCGCGCGCCAGAAACGAGCCGAAGGTGATGATCTGGGCGACGCGATCCTCGCCGTACCTGCGGCGGACATAGTCGATGACCTCGGAGCGCCGGCTCTGGCAAAAGTCGATGTCGAAATCCGGCATCGAGACGCGCTCGGGATTGAGGAAGCGTTCGAAGAACAGCCCGAAGCGCAGCGGGTCGAGGTCCGTGATCGTCAGCGCATAGGCGACGAGCGAGCCCGCTCCCGAGCCGCGGCCGGGGCCCACGGGTATCCCCTGAGCCTTGGCGTATTTGATGAAGTCCGAGACGATGAGGAAGTAGCCGGGAAACCGCATCTTCTCGATCACCGAGAGCTCGAAGTCGAGACGCGCGGCGTAGTCCTCTTCGGCGAGGCCCGGCGCCGGGCCGGTCGCGGCAAGCCGGGCTTTCAACCCTTCCTCGGCCTGCCGGCGCAGCTCCTTGGCTTCGATCGCGTCGAGTTCCTCCGCGGTTTCGCCGGACTCCGCGCGCACGAAGCGCGGCATGATCGGCTTGCGCGTCCTCGGACGATAGGCGCACCGGCGCGCGATCTCGACGGTTGCCGCCAAGGCTTCGGGCAGGTCGGCGAACAGCGCCTGCATCTCGGCCCGCGTCCTGAAATAATGAGTGGGCGTGAGACGGCGCCGCTGCGGCGCGCTCGTCACCGTGCCTTCGGCGATGCAGAGCAGCGCGTCATGCGCCTCGAAGTCGGCCGCGCTCGGAAAGAACGGCTCGTTCGTGGCGACGATCGGCAGGCCCATGCCATAGGCGAAGTCGAGAAGGCGGCGCTCGATTTGCGGCTCGTGCGGCAGGCCGTGGCGCTGGAGCTCGACATAGAGGCGGTCGCCGAAAGCGCGCGCGAGAAGCTCGAGCCGCGCGCGCGCCGCCTCCGGCTCGCCCTTGAGGATCAACGGATCGATCGCGCCCTCAGGGCCGCCGGTCAGCGCGATGAGGTCGGCGCTGTTGCTGGTGAGCTCATCGATCGTTACGCTGGGCTCTTCGCCGGCGGCGCCGAGATAGGCGCTCGAGGCGACGCGCATGAGATTGCGATAGCCGGCTTCGCTTTTCGCGAGCAGCACGACGGCGCCGCGCGAGGATTTTCTCTTATCGCCGACATCGCTTCCGCCGAAGTCGATCGAGAGCTGCGCGCCGGGTATGGCCTGAAGACCCGCCTCCGCGGCCTTTTCGGCGATTTCCAGCGCGCCGAAAAGGTTGTTGCTGTCGGCGACGGCGAAGGCCGGCTGGCCGTCGGTGCCGGCGAGGTGCAGGAGCTTCTTCAACGTCAGCGCGCCTTCGCGCAGCGAGAAGGCGGTATGAACGTGCAGGTGCACAAAGCCCGGATCGGCGGTCATGTCTTAAGCTTCTAGCCCATAAGCGCCGATGGCGCCAATGCGCCCGCGTCCGCGAGGCCGCGCCAAATCTTACAAATTCAATGCATTATGACATAGGCGCGCGTCGGGGCGAGCGTCAATTCACAGATTTTCGTCACGGCGCCGCTCTCGCCGCCCGTAGACGACGCGAGTGCCGCAGACCATGTCATGCAGAGCCTTGCGCTCCTTGCTCCAGAAGATCGTGAGGAAGCCGACCGGCGCCAGGATCATGAAGCAAAGATAGCGCAGCACGGCGATGGCGGCGTCGACCCGCGCGCCGTCAGCGCGGATCACGTAAACGCCCAATATCCGCTTTCCGGGGGTCGCCTGCCAAGGGCCCGCGAGAAAGTAGCCCTGATACAGCAGAACCGTGAGCAATCCCACGGCGTTCGCGACAGAGCTATGGTCCAGCACATAATCCCGGCTCGCTTCGAAGCCCCAGATTGCGGCGGCGATCGTCAGCAGCAGATTGGCCACGACGAAAGTGGCGACGAGGCAAAAACCCTGGTCGATCGCGTAGGCGCCGAGCCTGATCCAAAAGCTCGCGAAAGCGTAGCGCGGTGCCGTGGGCGGCTCCGCCGGCGCCGCGGGAAACCGGCTCGCGAATGGTTCCACCGCAAGGATGGAAACCCAGCCCGGCGCGCCGACGAGATTGAGCCTGGCGTGCCGCGCGACGACGCCATTCTCGATGAGCTCGACGAGCTTGCCGCCGAGCACCGGACCAATGGCGCCGCCGCCGTCGTCATAAAAGTATTGGCGGGCGAGCGCGGGTTCGGCCAAGGCCGCGCCTCGCGAATCTGAAGCCTCATCTGACAAGGGCAGTCTCCTTGCGCGCCTCGAAGCGGGGTGGTTTATGGCGCGACGGTTCCGGTCTTTTAGCCCCTCAGGCGGCGTCGCGAAATAACCGAGCCGATCAAGCTTCGGCGCTGAAGAGGCTTGGGTGCGCCAGCTGGCGCATATGAAGCGTTCATTCTTCGCGTCCCGAGCGCCTTTATGGTAAAAAGTCGCCACAAGGCCGCTCAACGTGTGTCCGCACGAACGCGCCTTGTTAACGCACTTAATGTTATACCTTCATTATGATCAATGTGATGCGAGAATATGTTCAAGCTCTTGCCCAAGCGGGGCCTGTCGCGGCGAGCCTCGACGAGCATTCCGGCGGATCCAAGCTCACCTCAACAATAAACATCAAATATTTCAAATAGTTATATGGCGCTATTAAAGTGGCGAGCGGGGTTTTTGCGGCGCCATTTTCGCCGCCGCAGCGCCGGCGCTTACACTTGACGCATCTTCTCTTGTCGCGCCTGAAGTCGGCCGGCATCCGCGACAAGCAAAAGCCCGGCGCCGTGGTTTTCGGGCCGGGCTCGAAACTCGCTTTTCGTCCACAACGCGCGCGGCGCGAGCAAACCGTCTTATTCGGCTGGGCTAGCGGCCTTCAGCGCCGTCTCGACCGGCTTGAACACATCCTTGGCGAGGGCCGTGTAGAGCTCGCCGAACTTCGTGGTTTCCGCCACGAAATCCTCGTAGGAGGACTTGGCGTATTCCGTCTGCAGCGCGATCGCCTCGTCGAGCTTCGTAACTCCGGCGAGCTTCTCGGCGAGCAGGCGGGTTTTCTCGAACGACTTCTTCGAGTAGTCGGTCGCCTCGGTGGCTATGCCCTGCCAGCCCTTGGTGAAGGCGGCGGCGGCGGCGGAGACGGCTTCGAACTGGTCCTTGCCGTACTGCTGCACGCTTTCGAAAGTCGCAACCATGGGGATGCCCTTGAATTGGCGCGCTTCACTCCGCCCCGTGGCGGAATGAACGACTCGCCGTTGTTGACCCCCTGTTTATATGCAATGCACAAAATTTGTCAACCCAAAATGTTGCGTCGCAAAATGCGCAGAGTGTTCGATCCGAGGGCTTAACCCCCGCGTAACCGAGTTCCTTTAACTTCGATATTCGAAAAATTCTGGCGGCCGCTGGGCTTTTGTCTCGCGCGCCCGCCGGCGGCTGGTTCAATTGGGCGAGTGAGATGGCGAATCTCGAGTTGTGCGTGCGCGTCGGGCGTTGGCGATCCCTCATTTGCGCTTTGCTTGCCGCCGTTTTAGCCGTGCTGGCCGTGGCGCAGACCGCCGAGGCGCGCGTCCGCCGCCATAGCTACGGCCACCACGCATTTTGGGGCCACCGCCACCACCACGGATCGCACGCTTATCTGCGACGGGGCCATCACGGCAGGCGTCATCAGGACGCCGCCGATGAAACCGGCGGCGAGATGCTGTCGCCGCGCGGGCTCGCCGCCATCGTCGTCGATGGCCGCAGCGGGCGCATCATCTTTGGCCAAAACGAGCACGAGCGCCGGCATCCGGCCTCCGTGACCAAGGTCATGACGCTTTATCTGCTGTTCGAGCAGCTGGAGAAGGGAGCCCTGCGGCTCGACTCGCCGCTCATGATCTCGGAATGGGCCGCCTCTCAGGCGCCGACCAAGCTCGGCTTGCGCCCTGGCTCCTCGATCGCGGTCGAGGACGCAATCAAGGCTGTCGTGACCAAGTCGGCGAACGACATCGCCGTCGCCATCGCCGAGAACATCGGCGGCGACGAGGAAAGCTTCGCCCGCATGATGACGGCGAAGGCGCACGCGCTCGGCATGAACGACAGTCATTTCGCCAACGCCTCAGGGCTGCCGAACAGCGAGCAGATCACCACGGCCCATGACCTCGCCGTGCTCGGCCGCGCCATCCAGGAGCGCTTTCCCCGCTACTATCGGTACTTCTCGACCCACTCCTTCGCCTATCGCGGCGAGGTCATGCGCAACCACAATCATCTGCTCGGCCGGGTCGAAGGCATGGACGGCATCAAGACAGGCTACACCCGCGCCTCGGGGTACAACCTGCTCACCTCCGTGCGCCGCGGCCGCAGGCACATCGTCGCGGTCGTGTTGGGCGGACGAACCGCGGGCGCGCGCGACCGATACATGGAGTCCCTCATCGAGCGCCACATCGCGAGCGCCGGCGAAGCTCATATCGCGCGCGCCGAGGAGGACGAGCCCGCCGCCGAGCGCGGCGAGGCGAGGGAGAGCAAGGCGGCAGTCGACGCGCGCGAGGCTGAGGACGCCGCCGTGCAGGAGAAGCCCCTCGCCTACGATCGCGCCCCTGCGCCGCGCGCGGAGCCTTCGCCGGCGGAAGCCAAGGCGCGCCCGGCCTTCGTCTCCGGGATCAAATCCCGCGCCGAAGCGGAAAGCGCGCAGCGCAATGTGAAAGCCGCGGCCGCGGAGCGCGCCGCGGACGACGGCTCGACCTCGCGCGCCGCCGCCAAAAGCGGACGCCGGGATTTGGCCGCGACGACCCCGTCCGCGCTCAAGCGCGCCGAGGCCGAAGAGAAGACGCAGGTCATCAAGATCGAGGCTGCGCGCGGCGCGAAAGCCTCCTGGGCGATCCAGCTCGGCGCCGTCGACGACGTGGATAAGGCCAACGCGCTGCTCGCCCGCGCCCGCAGCCAGGACCGCCAGCTGCCGGCCTCGGCGAAGCCCTACACGGAAAAGGTTCAGAAAGGTCACGAGACGCTCTATCGCGCGCGTTTCGCCGGGCTCGAAGAGGACTCGGCCGCCGCCGCCTGCCGGTCGCTCAAAAGGTCCGGATTTTCCTGCTTCGCGACGAAGAACTGAAGAACTCGAGCACTGAAGAGCTCAGCCGTAAAAAAGTAAGGAGTGGCGTCATGTCCTTGGCCTCCGACCGCTTCGGCCCCGCCCGGTCGCGCGCGCGTTTCCGCGCCAAGAGCGCCCTGCCCTCCCATTACGGGCGGCTAGCCGTGATGGCGCCGCATAAGCACGTCCTTGGCCTCATTGACGCGGGCGGCGAGGTCCGTCGTCCCGCCATGGTCTGGATGCAGCTTCTTCATAAGCTCGCGATGGGCCCGCGCGATTTCTCCGGCTCCCGCGCCCTTCTTGAGCCCCAATATCTCATAAGCCTCATCCTCGGAGATCGACGCCGGGCGGCGGCGCGCCGAAGCGCTCCCGGCGCCGCCCCGCCGCGCGTCGTTCTGGCCCTGAGCTGCACCACGCCATCCGGCAAACCGGCGGTCGAAATATGCCTCTAGCAGGCGCGCGCCCTCGGGATCGTTCGTGACGCAACGGCGATAGAGCTTCAGCAGCTGCTCGCGGGACAATTGATCGAGCGTCTTGCCCTCCTCGGGTCCGGCGAGCACCACGCCGCGAATGGCGCCCGAGGCGCGGTCGAGCTCCATCTCGATCATGGCCGAACGCACGCGGGAGACCGCGCCGCGGCCAGAGCGCGCCAAGGGGCCGACCTTGACGCCGAGCAGCCAAAGCGCGAGGCCGCCCATCATCGCCGCCGGCACGACGAGCCCTCGCAGCAGCAAAAGCGCAGCGAGCGCCAGCAGCACGAAGGCCCCGCTCTTGCGGATTATTTTCGCAAGCAGCGTCGGCGGCGCGGAAACGAACCCCTTCAGCACGAGGTAGGTGAGAACGAGCGTCGCTATCCCGGCCAGTATCGGCATTCGTCCTGCTTCCCGTCCCGGCCTTTGAGCCGGCGTTTTAGAGCTGCGACAGCAGCAGTTGCGCCGCGGCCTCGCCCTCTCGCGCGCGCCGCTCCAGCTCCCTCACTCCGCCGACGGCGTAGGCCGCGACGGCGGCGAGGAGCTCTGCGAGCTTTTGCGGCGCGCTTCTGTCGAACGTGGCGTAGGCCCCGCCCGTCACGCGCGCGATCTCGCGGAAGGCGAGGCGCGCCACGAGGTCGAACCCTTCCTGAAACATAAACGCCTTCACGCCCAGAAGTCCAAGCTCGCCGGCAAGGCGCGAGAGCTCGATGGGAGATTCTTCGCAGGCGTCGCCGATGAACACCAGCGCGGCCACGCGCTGGGCGGCAGACTCCGTGCGGGCGTGGCGCAAGACCTTGGCGATCTGCGTGCGCCCTTCGCGGCAGTCGATCGCAGCCATCGCCGATTGCAGCCCGGCTCCGCCCGACATGAATCGCGAGGCCCGGCACTCGCCGGCGCCGCGGAAATAAACGAGCTGGACCTCGAGCCCGCCCTGGGCGCGGGTCGCGGCGAACATTTGCCCCTGGATCGACTGCGCCAGATCCCACGTCGGCTGCCGGCTCATCGTGGCGTCGAGCGCGAAGATCAACCGGCCGCGTCCCTCGCCGACCGGGGCGAGGCCGCGCACTTCCTTCAGAAAGGCGTCGACCTCGGCGCTTTTGCCGAATGAGAGCTCATGTCGGTCGGTCACGGCGGTTCGTCGCGCAGCGGGTCGTGGACGAATAGTAAAATGGGAACCTCCCCGCGCCGCGCAAGTGCGTGGGCGCGGCCAGACAGGATAGTCCGATTCCGAAAGCGGAGCGAGGAGAGAAATCTTGTCGGCAGTCGCGCCCCGATTGCCGACTGCCCATTGCCGACTGCCGATTCAGGGCTTCTTGCCGGTGGTCTTCTGGTCCGGCGCTTTCGTCGGCGCGGGCGGTTTTGCGCTTGTCGGCGCGGGCGGCGCCGCCGGGACGGACGAGCCGAGCGTGGTCGAAATGCCGAAAAGGCGCCACTGGCGGTCGACGGGCGCGAAGAGGAGCTCGAAATTGATCTGCGACGGCGCCGACGGAAAGAAGCCAGCAAAATGCAGCATGCCGTCGGCGTTGATCTCCGGCATGACCGTGAGCTGCGGATCGAGCACGATCACGCCGGAGAGGTCGACGCGGTCGCGGCGCAGATTGGCGAAGATTTCCGCAAGCCGCGCCGGATTGTTCGCCGCGGCGAAGGAAGGCGCGGCGAGATCGCGCAGCACCGTGTAATTGCCGGTCTTGTTGGCCTGGTCGAGCGCGAGGAGCGTCGATTTTGTCAGGATCAGCAGACCGTTGCGGTCGATCTGCGCCTGTTGCGGCGCGGGCTTACCAGCAGGCTGCGCCTCGGCGCGCACGGGAAGGCTCGCGACGGCGAGCGCCGCGAGCAGGAAGCCTGCGAGTCCGTTGCGCAGCGGCGCGCTCACCATGCGAAGGTCGCTCCCGCGCGCCCGCCGACGCCGCCGTTCTGCAAGCCGACGCCGAGCCCGGCGTCGAGAACAACGGCGTTGGAGACGCGGAGCTGCGCTGCGCCGCCGAAGGCGTTCTGGCCGCGGAACTCGCCCCAATGCGCGGAGACCGCGAAGTTCTTGTCCGCCGCCAGAGTGGGCCCCGAGGCCGAGAGCGCGATCGCCGACCCCTCATAGCTGCGCCGGACCGACTTCTGCAGATCATAGACCTGCTGCTGCAGTCCCATCTCGGCGGCGCCGAGCGCCCCGATCGCGGAGCTCAAGGCGGCGTTGCCGCCCGGCGCGACGGACGAGAGGCCGAGCGTGCCGTTGGCGTCCGCGGTGACGTAGCTGACCGCCCCCACCTGCGACTTGGTCGAATTGGCGAGGCCGGGCGCCTGGTAGATGCTCGTCGCCGTGCCGAGCGCGATCTGGTTCGCCATGGTCGTCGTGGCTCCAGTGCCGATCGCGGTGGAGTTGACGAAGGTCGCCGTGGCGCCATAGCCGAGCGCTGTCGATTGGCCGCCGCTCGCGGTCGCGTTCGGGCCGAGCGCCACGTCGTAGCCCTGGGCGGCGCTCGCCTGGAAGCCGATCGCGACGCCGAAATTCCCGGCGGCGGAGCTGCTGGCTCCCGCCGCAAAGGAAGAGCCGCCCGACGCATTGCTGTGGTAGCCCACGGCGATGGAGTCGATGTTCGTCGCGCTGCTGAAGGCGCCGATCGCGGTGGACTGTGTGTTGGTCGCGCTGCTGGCGACGCCGACCGCGGTGCCGTTGAAGTCCGCCACGGCGTTGGCGCCTAGCGCTGTGCCGCCCCCTGTTACGTTGGGCGCGCTCGCGTTCAAGCCGCAAGCAAGATTACTGTTGAAAGTACTAGCTGGTCCGTCGCTCGCGCCGTCGCCGTTGCTCGGCCCGGCGGGAGTGCCGCCTGGCGCCGCATCGCAAATCATCGCGTGCGCGGGCGCGGAGGCTAGAGCCGCCGCCAAGCCGGCGGCAATCGCGGCGGCGAGCAACCCCCGGCGCAAGACGCTGCGCTTCCGCGCCGGAAGAGAGAAAGCCGCCGCTGCGGCGTCGGCGCTCTCTCCGCGCGCTGCAAATTCGTTCATGAACCCCTCCTTTTAGAAACGCCTCCCTCGCAGGCGCTTTGTGAAAAGATAGACACAGCGGCGCGCGGAAGTCGTGGACTCCGCGGAACTGACGATGGTCGGCGTTTGTTTTTTGACAGGTGTTGCTTTAGTGCAACAGTTTTTCCGAAGCCTTTGAAGTTGCGACTATTTTCGACGCAAAAGGAAAATTGTGCGTCATCTCTCTTTCGAGCAACGCGATTTCAGCGCCGGGTCGACCTCGATAATAATATGAGACGTCGGCCAAGTCCGAAGCGAGCGAGACTTCGATCAAGCTGAGGCGTCCGCGAGGGCGGCGTGCGCGCGCTCGCGCCCCCTCGGCGCCCAAACTTGGCAGGAGATCGGTCAGATGAGCGTCGGCCTCCAGGCCAGATCCGCTCATTGCTGCTGTTGCTGACAGGCGCGCATGCATTCGACCTTTTGCTCGCTGCAAGGCTGTCCGCCGGTTTCATAAGGCTTCCCGACTTGGTTTCCCTCGCTGTAGCAGCGCCGATAGTCTTTCCGGCAACGCGCCTTGCAAGCGCGCAGATCGGAAGACGCGCTTGCTTTGGCCAGCGTGTAGCCCGGCGCAAGTTGGAGCGAATCCAGCGGGAAGCCGGCCGCGCGCCCGGCGAGCGCCGAGAATGAGAAGGCGCATAGACATATTGCGGCGAAGCGAATCATCGTTGCTGGATTCTTCATTTCATCCCTCCTTCATGCTTTCCTTCAGGACGAAGCGCCGGGCTGGAGACTGCGCTTCTGCGCGAGAAGACCACCCAGGCCCAGGCCCTGCGCCGGCCGTGACGCGCGCCGTGCGGAGGAACAACTATGTCGGGAATCGAGAAGCGCCATATGGAGGCGCCCACTGTGTTGCGTATCGATTTCTAGCTCGCCGAGGCCAAACGCAGCGATGATCCAGCGCCGGCGACAGGGAACCCATCGTGAGGCGACCGGCGGCTCGGCAGAGAGAAAAATACGCTCGGAGCGTGCGCTGGAGCACAGTCGCGCGGAGATTCGCCGGTACTATCTCAATACGACGCGAGCTTGGCCGCGCTCAGCCCATGGCGGGTCGCTCAAGTCTTCAAGAGAGTTGCGGGAGCGCATTCGCAAGCTCGCGCGTGAGCAAGGAGAAAAGCACATGATTTTTCGAAGCGGAGCCGTGTTGCGCGCGGCCTTTGCGGGCTTGGCGATGGCCTTGGCGCAAGGCGCCTGGGCGGAGGAAAACAAGATGAAGCTCTTCAAGGTGATAACGGCGAAGGACGAGATCGTCATCGGTCTTTCCGACGCGGAGCTGAAGGCGCTCGGCGGCCTGGACGCCGGAGCGGTCGCCCACGCGATATCGCAAAAGGGCGACATCGCAGCATGGCAATACAATGTCCGTCGGGGCGCCAATGGCGAGCTGCTTTTGTCTCCGACGGCGAAGGTCGGCATTCTCGCCAATTCGTCGCTGCGGGTGGAGCCCTATGCGACGACCTATGTCGTCGTCCCTCATGAATGACGGCAAAAGCTGAGGCTTGGGCCCTGTTCGGAAACGATGGCTACATTTCCTGCGGTGGCCCCAGGTTTCGATAGGACGAGTTCTACGGGCGCCCTCCTCGTGTCCTTTGTGTCTTTGTGGTGACGTTTTACCACAAAGACACGTAGGACACGAAGTATTTCCGCTTCACAGGCGCCTGTCGGCGCGCCCCAAGCCTCTTTCGCGCATAACTCTGATCGGCTGAGTTGTTTCGCGACGTCGCCTTACCTTCGACGTTTCGCCTTTTAGGCCGACAGCAGCGCCTCGATGTCCATTGCGATCGACTCCGGGGCGTCGTTCGGCGCGAAGCGCTTGACCACCCTGCCCTCCTTGTCGATCAGGAACTTCGTAAAATTCCATTTGATCGCCTCCGTTCCAAGGAGGCCCGGGGCCTGCTGCTTCAGAAATTTGTAAAGCGGGTGCGCGTTGGGGCCGTTGACCTCGATTTTCGAAAACATAGGGAAGGTCACGTCGTAGCTCGCCTGACAAAAACAGGCGATCTCCGCCTCGCTTGCCGGCTCCTGATGGCCGAACTGATTGCAGGGAAAGCCGAGCACGGCGAAGCCCTGCGGCGCATAGTTGCGATGGAGCGCCTCGAGGCCCTCGTATTGCGGAGTGAAGCCGCATTTGCTCGCGACATTGACCACGAGCAGCGCCTTGCCGGCATAGTCCTTCAGGCTTTGCGTCCTGCCGTCGATGGTCCTGGCGTCGAAATCATAGAGAGCGGTCATGGCGAGCCTCCCTTCCGCGGCAGACTGCCACAAGCGGGGCGCTCAAGCCACGAGGCTCGTCTCTTCGCCCTCCAGGCCCTCGGCGCCGTCGCCGAGGCCATATTCCTTCATCTTGCGATAGAGCGTGGAGCGGCCGATGCCGAGCCTGCGGGCGATCTGCGAGATCTGACCGCGATAATGCGCGAGCGCGAAGCGGATCGTCTCCGCCTCGATATCTTCGATGCGGCGCATCTCGCCGTTCGGCCCCAGGAGCGACAGCGCGTTGGGGTCGCGCACCTCGACGCGTACGATCTCGCGCTCGCGCGGCGCGGAGACGGCGACCGGCGCCGGCAGCGGCGGCAGCCGAACGTCGAATCCGGCCACATGCGTCGCAATCTGCGGAAACTCGGCGACGGTGAGCTCGTCGCCCTCGGCGAGAACAACGGCGCGAAACACGGCGTTCTCGAGCTGGCGCACGTTGCCTGGCCAATCATAGGCGGAAAGCAGCGCCATCGCCTCGGCCGTCAGGCCGCGAATGTTGCGCCCCTCTTCGGCGGCGAAGCGCGCGCAGAATCTGCGGGCAAGATCGGGAATGTCCTCGCGGCGCGCGCGCAGCGACGGGATGCTTATCGGAAACACGTTCAGGCGATAGAACAGATCCTCGCGGAACTTGGCGCGCTTGACGAGTTCGATGAGGTTCTGGTTCGTCGCCGAGATCAGGCGGAAGTCGACGCGCGTCGGGCGCTTGGCGCCGATCGGGTCGATCTCCCCCTCCTGCAGCGCGCGCAGGAGCTTCACCTGCAAATCGAGCGGCAATTCGCCAATCTCGTCGAGAAACAGCGTGCCGCCGTTGGCCTCGACGAACTTGCCGACATGCTTCTCGGTCGCGCCGGTGAAGGCGCCCTTCTCGTGGCCGAACAGGATCGACTCGACGAGATTGGCCGGCAGCGCGCCGCAGTTCACTGTGATGAAGGGCTTGCCGCGCCTGTCGGACGCGCCCTGGATCGCGCGCGCGACGATCTCCTTGCCGACGCCCGATTCGCCTTCGATCAGCACGGGAATCGAGGAATGCGCCGAGCGTTCGCCCAGACGGATCACGCGCGTCATCTCGGCGCTGCGCGAGACGATGTCCTTGAAGGTCAGGACGCCCTGGGCGCGGCGGCTGATCTTGCGCACCTCGCCGGCAAGCGCTTCGGTCGAGAGCGCATTCTTGATCGATATCTGCAGGCGCTCGGCGCCGACGGGCTTGACGACGAAATCCTGCGCGCCGGCGCGCATGGCGGAAATCACCGTCTCGATCGAGCCATGCGCCGTCTGCACGATGACCGGCGTCGAGATTTTCTGCTCGCGCATGCGCGAGAGCACGCCCATGCCGTCGAGATCGGGCATGACGAGATCGAGAATGAGCAGCGCGATCGGCGGCGCGTTGGGCTCCTTCATGCGTGCGAGCGCCTGCTCGCCGCCCTCCGCGGTCTCGGCCTCATAGCCGAAGCGCCGCGTCAGAGCCTCCAAAAGGCGGCGTTGCACTGGATCGTCGTCGGCAATGAGGATGGTCGAATTCATCGGCGCCCTTCGCGGCGGCGCCTCTGCGCCGCGTCTTTTTGAAGCACCACCCTAAGGCAATGCGACGCGTATCCTCGGGGAACAGGGTAAAATCGACGTTAATTTAAAGGCCTAGATTAAGGTTGCATTCAGGGCTTCCCGGAAATGGCGCGCTGTCGCCGGCGGAAGCTCTTTGCTTCACAAGGGGAACGCGGCGGCGCTGATCGGCTGAACTGCCGGCTCCGGCATAGTGACGTTCAAGCTGAAATGTGCGATCGTGGCCGCGAGCGGCGCCAGGCCGCTCCGCTCCTTGCTTCCCCGCACAGGGGCGGCGGCAGCGCCGTGGCTCTACCCCCCAATTCCCGGCCGCGGCGCTGCCGTTTCTCGTATCTCTAATCATGTGGGGGCGGCTGACTCCGCAGCCCAAGCTGTCATGTCGAACGACGCCATGCGCCGCCTGCGCGGCCCCCGTCCATCGCCTTGATCGCCAGCGCGCTTTGCCCATATTAAGGCGCTTGAAACGGCCCGCCCTCCCCTTCTTCAAGGCTTCGCATAGATGCAATCCGCGCAACCGAATGAAAAAGCGCTCGGCGATCTGCCCGAATGGAACCTGAGCGATCTCTACTCAGCGCCCGACGCGCCGGCTCTGGCCGAGGATTTCGAGCGCGCCGCGCGCGATTGCCAAGCCTTTAGCGCCGATTATCGCGGCAAGCTCGCCGACATCGCGGCAGGCGCCGACGCCGCCGGAAAGCTTTGCGAAGCAGTGCGCCGTTATGAGGCGCTCGAAGACCTGCTCGGACGCATCATGGCCTTCGCCTCGCTGCTGCATGCCGGCGACGTGACCGATCCCGCACGCGGAAAATTCTACGCCGACTCGCGCGACAAGATCGTCGCCGCGTCGACGCAGCTTCTGTTCTTCCAGTTGGAGCTCAATCGGCTCGACGACGTCCTCGTCGAACGGCTCGCCGAGGCGCCGCCGCTTTCGCGCTATCGCCCGTGGCTTAAGGACATCCGCAAGGACAAGCCCTATGAGCTCGAGGAGCAGCTCGAGGAGCTGTTCCACGAGAAGTCGACGACCGGCTCCTCCAGCTGGAACCGACTGTTCGACGAGACGATCGCAAGCCTGCGCTTTTCGGTCGGCGACAAGGAGCTTTCGATCGAGCAGACGCTGAACCTGATGCAGGACACGCGGCGCGAGGTTCGTCGCGACGCGGCGCTCGCGATCGGCAAGACGCTCAAGGAGAATCTCCGCCTCTTTGCGCTCGTCACCAACACGCTCGCCAAGGACAAGGAGATTTCCGACCGCTGGCGCGGCTTCAAGGACGTGGCGGACTCGCGCCATCTCGCCAATCGCGTCGAGGGCGAGGTCGTCGGCGCGCTCATGTCGGCGGTCGAGGCCGCGCATCCGCGGCTCTCGCATCGCTATTACAAGCTCAAAGCCAAATGGTTCGGGGTCGACGCGCTCGATTATTGGGACCGCAACGCGCCGCTGCCGATGGCCCCTGCCCGCACTTACAATTGGCAGGAGGCGCGCCGCGTCGTGCTCGACGCGTACCAAGGCTTCGCGCCGCGCATGGCCGAGATCGCCGGCGAGTTCTTCGACAAGCGCTGGATCGACGCGCCGGTGCGCCCGGGCAAGGCGCCGGGCGCCTTCTCGCACCCGACCGTGCCCTCAGCGCATCCGTATGTGCTTTTGAACTTCCTCGGCAAGCCGCGCGACGTGATGACGCTTGCGCATGAGCTCGGCCACGGCGTGCATCAGGTGCTGGCGGCGCGCCAGGGCGCGCTCATGGCGCCGACGCCGCTGACGCTCGCTGAAACGGCCTCGGTCTTCGGCGAGATGCTGACCTTCAGAAAGCTCTTGCAGGGCGCGACGGACAAGAACGAGCGCCGGGCGATGCTCGCCGCCAAGGTCGAGGACATGCTCAACACCGTGGTGCGGCAGATCGCGTTCTACTCCTTCGAGCGCAAGATCCACACCGAGCGCCGCGAGGGCGAGCTAACCGCCGACCGCATTTGCGACGTGTGGATGAGCGTGCAGTCGTCGAGCCTGGGGCCGTCGATTCGCTTAGGCCCCGGCTACGAGACGTTCTGGGCCTACATCCCGCATTTCATCCATTCGCCGTTCTACGTCTACGCCTACGCCTTCGGCGACTGCCTCGTAAACTCGCTCTACGGCGTCTACAGACAAGCGCATGAGGGCTTCGCGGAACGCTATTTCGCGCTGCTCGAGGCTGGCGGCTCGAAGCCCTATGACGAGCTGTTGGCGCCCTTCGGCCTCGACGCGCGCGACCCGGCGTTCTGGAACATCGGGCTGGAGATGATCGAGGGGCTGATCGCGGAGCTGGAGGCGATGGAGGAGGGGTGACGAGGCGCGTCACCCCATCTCGAGCGCGCGGGTCGCGAGGGCGACGACGCGCGGGATCGGCTTCTTGCCCTGTTCGTAATAGGCGACCATGCGGCGGCTTATGCCGAGGGCCGCTGCCGCATTGTCGAGTGTGTAGGCCTGACGCTCGCGCCAATGCTTGAAGGCTCCCGCCGACAATGTGGCGCCCGCCTGCTCCTGCGCGAGCCGCCAGAGGGTATCGGCGGCCATGTCGATTTCGCCCGTCCAAACGATATCGGTTCCGTGCTCGCCGACGCGCGCTTGCCGAAACAGTTGCGGCGACTGGCGCAACGGCTCATAGACGCGGAAAGTCCCGATCACGCCGGACAGGTCCACGATGTTTTCATCGCCTCTCTCCCAGCGGACGCGCAAAGTCATGGGCTTGTCGCCGGCCGATACAGCTGCGACGCGCGGCAAGGTCTTCTTGGGCATGGTCAACCCCGTTCGTTGAGCTCCGCCCATTTCAGGGCGAGCATGTCCCGATGCTCCCGCGCCCAGGCCATCGCCTCGGCAATGTCGCTCGCGCGAGCCTCCCCAGCAATTATCGCGAAATCCGAAATCCGCACGAGCACCTGAAAACCCGACGCGACGATGTGGAAGTGCGGCGGGCGGTGATCGTCCGCATACATGCGAAGGCTGACGGAGCCGAAGCGTTGCAAAACGGGCATGCAAATTCACCGGTTGATGTAGTGCAACTATTGCACCTTCTGGGTTGGGAGTCAAGCTCGAGCGCGAGTTTTTGCACGGCCCGGAAGTCGGGTTAAAGCGATTTTGAGGGGATTTCGCATTGACGGCGCGGCGTAATTCTGTGGGCGCACTGATTCGCTTTCAGGAGCGCCGCCATGGACGATCTGGTTCTCAAGTTCGAAGACGAAGAGCTGCCGCGGGCGCGCGTCGCCCTGCTGTTGGAACATTTTTCCAAGCTCTCCGATGAGCGCGAGCCGAGGCGCGTCATGTATCCCCTGAATAAAATGGGTAATCCCTCGGCTCTGCCGGGGAACCCCCACAGTTTGACAATTCCGGCGCCGTTTCGGCTAAAAGATCAACAACCTAAAAAGCAAAGCCGCACGCCCATCTCTTCATCGGTCAATCTGGGAAACGGCTGAGGTGCTCGTGGACGATTTTCCATTGGCCGCTTTCGGTTCTAAGAACCGTCGTGCCGCGGCCTCTCCCTTCGAATGTGTCGCCGCTTATCTCGGCTTTCCAGCAGAAGCGATATGTGCAGCTTGCCACAGCGTCACTCAATCCGATCCATTCGACATCTTCCAGCCAATAAATCTCATTTTGAAGAGTTGTCCATGTCCGCTCGAACGCAGCTCTTATTTCGGCGATCCCGCGATGCGTGCCGTCAGTAAACCAAAAGACGGCTTGCGGAGATATGAGCGGTTCGACCTCATCGAACCGGCGAAGGTTGATCTTTTCTTCATAAACTTTCATATGATCGACGGCGTTCATGCTTTGTCTCCCGTCCGTTATGCAGCAGATTTGGGGAATTTGATTAGAGTTTACCATGGCGCATCTATCAGGCAATCGGTTCACTGTCAGCTGTCAGCAGCTTGTGGACGTGTGGATACTTGTGCGCCGTGGAGCGTCTGGCGCCGCCTCACGCTTCCCTCCAGCGCCTCAAAAAGAGGGAGGCATTCTTCACCGCAAATTCGGAGCCCTGCGAGCGTCAGTGCTCGTGCTCGTGCGAATGCCCACGCCCCTCCCCCGGCCCCTCCGCGCTCGCCGGCACCACGACCAACTGCCCGTACCGCACCCCCCGCTCGCCGATCACGTGGCTCGCGAAATGCTCGACCTCCGCCTTCTGCCCGCGCAGCAGCGAGACCTCAAGGCAGGTCGCCTCGTCGATGTGCACATGCAGGGTCGCGATCGAGAGATCGGCGTGGCTGTGGTGGTCGGAAAGCAGCTTCCTCGAGAGCTGGCGCGTCTCGTGATCGTAGACGTAAACGAGCGCCGCCATGCAGCGGCGGGCGCGGTCGTCGACGCGCGGCGCCGCCAGCAGCCCCGCCCGCACGAGATCGCGCACGGCCTCCGAACGGTTTTGGTGGCCGGAGGCGGCCATATAGCGATCGAGGCTCTCCATGAGCTCGTCGTCGATGGTCATGGTCACGCGCTGCATGGGATCGCCTCCGCCCACCCTGTAAATATTTCGTCGTCATAGCGTAACCGGCGGGTCCTGGCGAGCTTGCCCGCCGCTGCGGCTTCGGGCATTGTGCCGGCCAAGCCTGCGCCCAAACGCCGCAACACGCCAAAACCAAGAACGCACCGGAAAACGCCGCATGAAGCTGCCGACGTCGAAACTGGCCGTCCTTTTCCTGGCGGCCCTGTGCTTCGCCCTGCCCGCCAGCGCGCACACGCCCGACATCTCGACCGCGAAGCTCGTGCAGAGCGGCAAGACCTGGACCGTCGACGTGGGCTTTCTCGCGACCGACCTCGAGCGCATGTTCCAGGAGACCATGTCCGAGCGCGCCGACGTCGACCTCTCGCCGCCGGGCGCGCTGGAGGAGGAGATCGGCAAGTTCGTTCAGCGCCGCGTGGCGATGCGCGACGCCGGCGGCCACGCCTGCCAGGGCGAGGTCGAGAAGGCCGGCGAAGACCCGACCAATCAGGACAGCGCCCTCATCGTGCTGCGCTTTTCCTGCCCCGGCCCGCTCACGGTCTGGGATCCGACCAAGCTGCTCAAGGCGCAAGGCCCGCGCGGCAAGCAGCTCGTGACCGTGAAGAGCGAGGCCAATTCCGGCGAGATCGTGCTCGACGGCAAGAGCCCGCCGCTCGATCTGACGAAGCCGTTCCAGACGACCTGGCAGCTCATGCTGAAGTTCGGCGCGGCCGGAATCGAGCATATTCTGACCGGCTACGACCACCTGTGCTTCCTGTTCGCGCTGATCCTGTGGGCGCACCGCCCTTGGCCGGTGGTCAAGGTGGTGACGGCGTTCACGATCTCGCATTCGATCACGCTGTCGCTCGCCGCACTCGACGTCGTCTCGCTGCCGACGACGCTGACCGAGTCGGCCATTGCGGCCTCGATCGTCTTCGTCGCGCTCGAGAATTTCTGGTCCCACAACATCGACAGGCGGTGGATCGTCACCTTCATCTTCGGCTTCATCCACGGCTTCGGCTTCGCGAGCGGCCTGAAGGAGCTCAACGTCCAGCGCGAGACGATCGTGCCGGCGCTGGCCTCCTTCAACATCGGCGTCGAGCTCGGCCAGATCGCCATCGTGCTGCTGGTGCTGCCGATCCTGCTGTTCATCGACCGCCATACGGGCTCGAAGCGCCACGACAAGCTGGTCTATGTGCTGTCGGCGCTGATCGCGCTGGCGGGGGCTTATTGGTTCTTGCAGCGGATCGGGGTGCTGCCGGAGTGAGAGCTGGGGGGCCGCGTCGACCCGCTGCCTTCGTTCCAGTCAATGACGGCGCGCGTCATCGTCGGAGGCATCGGACTGTTTTCATGACCAGAATCGAAAATTGACTTGCGACACCAAAATCATTGCAAGTCCAATCAGAAGCATGACGATTTCAGGCTTTATGGGAGTAGATATTATATATCGACCTGGATTTTCCGGGTCATACAAAATGGTGATCGAATCCCCAGCGCTCACTCTTGTGTTTATGTAGCCGAATCTCCCGAACATTACCGTGGGACTGGACATATACGATAGGCCGTCAATGGAATATGCAACTCTTATCCGATCTGGCATATCTTCAGCAGGGAGGGCTTCTCTCTCAATTAAAACGCCATGTGTAAGACGCCATTTGCGATAACGCCTCAGATTGAGCGCGGACGCGCCAGCTATCAGCACTCCCGGCACAAAAAACAGACGTAAATCTGTCCAATCAAACATATTCTCTACCTAGAAATCAGCTGTCCGTGAGGTTGAGGCGATTTTCAATGCGCTCGATCTTCAACTGGATCGACGCAATCGAGCCGTCGCGTGCAACTTCGCTTTGCAGGAAGGCGGCCATGTGGCCCTTCATGCCGCGCACGTCGGCCTTCAGGTCGAGGATTTCACTATTCATATCAGACAGCTTCGCTTGGATCGCCTTTAACGTCTCGAGCAACAGTTGGTTCGTCACATTGTCGGTCATGGCTTTAAGTCCAAGGTGTCCCTTCCCCGCCATCGGCAATATAGCACGGCGCCCCAGGAAACCTTACGCTTTCTTTTCCGCCCCGCCGACCGCGCCGCTGACAAAATTCCGCTCGGACGACGTGCGGCCTATCTCGCCTCACCACAGGCGCCGCACACCGTAGACATCGAAAATCGCCTCATTGGAAACGAGCGTGAGGTCTTCCGCAAGGGCTTGTGCAATCAGCATGCGGTCGAACGGGTCCCGGTGAGGTCCGGGAAGGGCGCCGCCCGCTTGTCCGTGACGAACGCCGATCGGCAACCCGACGAAGCTTTGATCTCTCAGCACGGCGTCGATGTCCGCAACGATGGCGGCGACTGCCGGCAGCTTGCCGATCCTGTGCTTGGTGGCGATCTCCCAAGCCGAGGCGGCGCTGACGAAGACGTCATTGCTCTCGTCGGCGATCGCTGCGCGGGCGATTGGGGAAAGCGCCTCGTCGCCTGCGAGCCACCACAGAAATGCGTGCGTGTCGAGCAGCAGGCGCATGCGCGCTCACTCCCAGGCGGCAAGCTCATCTTCCGGAAGCGGCTCGAAAAATTCCGGCCCCACGCCGACGACGCCCTTATAGGCGCCGAAAATCCGGCCCTTCTTGCCGGGACGATAGGGCACGAGCTTGGCGACGGGCTCCTTACCGCGGGCAAGCACGATCTCTTCTCCGGCTTCGACGCGAGCGAGAAGCTGGGAGAGCGTGGTTTTGGCGACGTGAATGGTGACGGTTTCCATGAGCGGTTCCTAGCTAAGATATTTAGCTAATCGCAATCGTTTTGTCCAGCGGCTTGCGCCGGGGCCTGCGCGCTGACCGCGCCGCTGATCAAATTCTGGCTCAGCAAGAATTCGCTCGAAAATTCCCGACGCGACAGAGGCGTCAGACTCGCGCCTCTGCCGATAAGCTCGGCCCGCCACCGCCGCGCCGTTACGGCCTCCTCCCAGCTCGCCTCCGCAAACCGCACGACCTCCCCTGCCCGCTTCTGCGCCAGCGCGCCCAGATCGGCGCCGATGACATGCGCGATCTTGGGATAGCCGCCCGTCGGCTGGCGGTCGGCCATCAGCACGAGCGGCGCGCCGTCGCCGGGAACTTGTATCGCCCCGAAGGTTAGACCGTCGGAGACGATGTCGTGGCCGGAAAGGTGGGCGAGCGGCGGCCCTTCAAGCCGATAGGCCATGCGGTCGCTGCGCGGCGAGAGCCGCCACGGCGCCGCGAGAAACGCGGCGATGGTCTCGGGCGCGAAGAAATCGGCCTGCGGCCCAAGCAGCACACGAATTTTTCCGGGCGGCGGCGCGAGCCAGGGCGCGTCGATCGCCATCGGCGCGGACGGCCCCGCCCTGGCGCCGAGCAGGGCGAGCCGGTCGCCGGCTTCAAGACCGCGCCCGAAAAATCCGCCGAGCCGCGCCCGCGTGTGAGTCGCGAGCGAGCCGAGCACGAGCGGCAGATCGAAGCGTCCGCAAGGCGCGACATAGGCCCAGGCGCCCGAAGGCCCGGCGCGCAGCGAAAGGCGTGCGCCGGGCGCGAGCGTCAGCGCGCAGGAGGGCGGGAGAAGGCTTCCGTCGAGCCGCACGTCGAAGGCGCCGCCGGCGACGGCAATCCCGATCTCGCCGTGCTCCGCTGCGAGCTCCAGCCCGCCGAGGGAGACCTCGACCGCCGCCCCCTGCGGCTCCCCCGCGGCTTGCAGCGCCGCGGCGAAGGCCCCGAAATCCATCGGTCCCGCCGGCGTCACGCCGAAGCGCATGTAACTTTGCCGCCCGGCGTCCTGCACCGTGACGCCGGGGCCGGCGCTCAGGACGCGCAACGCCGCGCTCATGAAAGCGCCTCGCGCCGCGCCACAACCTCGCCGCGAGCGGCGCGCGCCTCGAGCGCCGCAAAGCCCGCCGGGTCTATGGGCTCGAAGCGGATGGCGTCGCCCGGCTCGATCAAGAGCGGGGGCTCGCGATCGAGCGCGAACAGCCGCTCCGGCGTGCGTCCAATGACGCGCCACCCGGTCGGCATCGAACCCGCTGCAATCAAGGTGAGCCCGCCGCCGATCAGCACCGCGCCCGGCGGCGTCGGCCCGCGCGGCGTCGCGCGGCGCGGGATGTTCAGCGCTTCGGCGAGGCCGCCGAGGTAGCACCAGCCGGGCGCGAAGCCATACATATAGGCGCGGTAGTCGCCCCTCGCGTGCACATCCGCCAGACGCTGCGGAGAAAGCCCCAGCGCCGCCGCCGCTTCGCCAATGTCCTCGGCGAGCGGGGGCTCGTAGCAGCACGGAATGCGCCAGCGCGCCTTGGGCGCCAGCGCCGCGGCGCTCATCGCGACGAGCGCTTCGATCGTCGAGACGAGGGTTTCGCGCGAAAGCGTCAGCGGCTCGTAAAGGACCAAAAGCGCGCGATAGCTCGGGACCGTCTCCTCGACGCCAGCCAAGGCCGCGGCGCGCAGCGCGGCGTCGAGCGCCAGCACGCGGGCGTTGATCGCGGGGTCGACGCTGTCGCCGAACTCGACCGAGAGCGCCGCCTCGCCCGCGTCCAGATAGCGCGGCTTGGCGTAGAGCATCTCAGCACGCCGGCGCGAAGGGCGCGAGGCTGTAGCCCTCAGCCTCCAGCGCCGCGCGCAGCGCGCGCGCCATCGCCACGGCCTGCAAGGTGTCGCCGTGCACGCACACCGAGCGGATCGGCGTCGGCAGCAGCGCGCCGCCCTGCGTCAGCAGCGCGCCCGCTTCGAGCATCCGCTTCACGCGGGAGACGACCGCGGCAATGTCCTCGATCACCGCGCCGGCATCCCTGCGCGGCGCGAGTCTCCCCTCTTCGGTATAGGCGCGGTCGGCGAAAGCCTCCTCGACGACCCGCAATCCGGCGCGCGCGCCGGCCGAAACCTGCTCGCTGCGGGCGATGGCGAGCAGCGTCAGCGCGGGGTCGACCCTGGCGACCGCCCCGGCGATGGCGTCGGCGATCTTCGCGTCGCTCTCGGCGAGATTGGCGAGCGCGCCATGCGCCTTCACGAAGCTGATCCGGTAGTCGGCGTAGCGCGCGAGCGCCTGCGCCGCGCCGAGCTGATAGGCCACCGTGCGCTCGATCTCGGGCGGGGTCATCGGCAGCGCGCGGCGGCCGAAGCCCGGAAGGTCGGGAAAGGCGACATGCGCCCCGACCGTGACGCCATTCGCCTTGGCCGCAGCGAAGCAGCGCGCCATGGTCTCTGGATCCCCGGCGTGAAAGCCGCAGGCGATGCTGGCGCTCGTCACGATCTTCAGCATGGCGTCGTCGTCAGTCAGGCGCCAGACGCCGAAGCCCTCGCCGAGATCGGCGTTGAGGTCGATACAGCGCTGCGCCTCCATGCTCACCCGCCCTTTCGCGTCAGCAGCCCCTTCGCCGGATCATAGGCGCGGATCGCCGCGACCAGGAACAGGGTCGTATAGGCGAGCACCGTCCCGAGCGAATCCCAGGCGATCTGCTGGTAAAACGCGAAGCGGATGAGCTCCACGGCATGGGTGAAGGGATTGACCTCGCAGACCCAGAAGAGCCACGGCCCCGACTCTTTGACCCGCCACAGCGGATAAAGCGCGGAGGAGGCGAAGAACATCGGAAAGATCACGAAATTCATGACCCCGGCGAAATTCTCTAGCTGCTTGATGACTGAGGAGAGCAGCATGCCGAGCGCGCCGAGCATGAGGCCCGAAAGCGCCAAAGCGGGCAGCACGGTCAGATAGCCCCATTTCGTCGGCGGCTCGATCTCCCAAAAGTAAGCGATCACGAGATAGGCGTAGACCTGCAGGATGGACACGGCGACGCCCGCCAGAAGCTTCGCCGACAGCAAGAACCAGCGCGGGAATGGCGAGATGAGCAGCGTGCGCATGTTGCCCATCTCGCGGTCGTAGACCATGGAGAGCGACGACTGCATGCCGTTGAAGAGCTGGATCATCGCCATGAGGCCGGGCGTGATGTAGACCTCATAGAGAACATAGGTCTCGTAGGGCGGAATGATCGAGACGCCGAGCACCGAGCGGAACCCCGCCGCGAAGATGAACAGCCACACGAGCGGACGCACCAGCGCCGACACGAAGCGCTCGCGCTGGTGCAAAAAGCGCAGCGCCTCGCGCCAAACGACGCCCCCGAGGCAAACGGCGTATCGCCCGGCCGAGAAGGGCGCGAGAGAGGCCTTTGCGTTAAGGGATAGGCTCATGCGGCGCGCCTCGTTCCTCTGCGGCGACAGGCCGCGCCGCCCCTGTTACGCCGCCCTCGTCCTGTGCGCAAACGCTCCGCCGCTGAGGCTCAGGAAGCGAGGGCGCCGCCGCCGCCGCCGCCGTCACAAAACCGCAACATCTCCCCCCCATGCCCATCGCATGCTTCGCCGAGAGGACGCCAGATGAACGCCGACGCGCCGCAGGGCCGCTGCTCGAACTTGCCGCAACATTGCGAGCTGGCGCGGGAGCGGACGCCGCAGGACATGTCGAAGCCCGGCGCCGGCTGCAGGAATTGCGGCATGGCGCTGATGCCGCTCTCGCGAGGGCAGGGAGAACAAAACGCCGCGGTCGGGATGATGCTGGCGCGAAGGTCGGCTGTCGTCCTCGTGCTGCTCGCCGCGATCTTTGGCGGCTTCAAGCTGCTGAAGCGCCCCCCTCCCCCCCCAGCCCCCGCGACGGCGGAACAAGAGGCGCCGGCGCAAGAGGCCAGGCGTGACGCGCTCGACCAGTATCTCCTGCGACTTTCCGGCTCCAGCACGCTTGCTCAGAAGGTTGCGCCTGATCTCGCCGCGGCTTGGCTCGCTTCAAAGGGCGCGACCCGGATCGAGGCGGTCGAGCGCCGGGACGATTCTGGCGCGAGCCTCCCGGAAAAGGTGGTCAGCGGCGAGATCGACGGCAAGCTTGTCGGTCTCGAGATCAAGGGCTATGGCACGGCGACCGGTTTCGAGGCGCTGCGCGCCGGCGACGCCGATATCTGGATCGCTTCGGCGCCCCCCACCGCCGAGCAGGCGCACGCGCTTGAGGATTCGGGCGGCCTCTCGGAGCAAGTGATCGGACTCGATGGCCTGGCGGTCGTCGTGAGCCCTTCCAACCCGCTGAGAAGCCTCACCAGAGCGCAGCTCAAGGGCGTTTTTTCGGGCGCGATCAAGGATTGGAAGGAGCTGAAGCTCCCGCCTGGGCCCATAAACCTTTACGGGCGCAGCGAGGGCTCTGGAACGAGAGCAAGCTTCGAGGCCATGGTCTTGGGCCCGGAGAGCAAGATGGCGCCGCTCGCCGCCGCGAAGCCCGAAGGGTACGCCGACAACGAAGAGCTCGCGCATGACGTGGCGCACGATCCCCGCGGCGTCGGCTTCGTCAGCATGGACCAGGTCGGGCCGGCCAAGGCGCTGGAGATCAAGGACGGTTCCGGAGCGGCCCTCGCCCCTACCGTCTTCGCCGTGCGCACGGAGAGCTATCCGCTGTCGCGCCGGCTCTATCTTTACGCCGCGGCGCAGCCGTCGGAGGACGCGAGCGCCTTCATCGACTTCGCGCTCGGCGAAGCAGGCCAGGCGATCGTCGAAAGGTCGCTCGTCGGATTGCTGCCCTCCCGGCAGGCCGCGCGCGACGCCGATGCGCGCCCCTGCGAGCTCTCCAAGAAATTTCCGGGAAACAAGCAGGAATTCTGCGAGCTGCGCGCGCGCGCCTTCGTGATCGACTCAAGCTTTCGTTTCAAGAACGGGTCTTTCGATCTCGACGCGCTCGCGGCGAAGAACATTGATCGCGTGGCCAAAACCCTGAAGCAGGAGCCGGAGGCGCGCATCGTGCTCGCGGGCTTCGCCGACGGGCGCGGCGACTATGGCGCCAATTGCAAGCTCGCCCTGAAGCGGGCCGAAACGGTCAAGGAGGCTCTCGTGGCGCGAGGCCTCGCCAACGTCGAGGCGCGCGGCTTCTGCCCGGAGCTGCCGGTGCGCGACAACGCCGGCGCGGACTATGAGCAGAACCGCCGCGTGGAGGTCTATGAGATCGAGGCGAGCCCCTGGCCGCTGCGCTAGTGGCCTGCCTCTCTCCGCGCATCCGCGCCAGACGCATGCGCCGAGAGCTTCTCCGACAGGGCCAAGACGAGGGTCGACGCCACGAAGGTGACATGCACGCCGATGAAATAATTCATGTCGCGGTCGCTGATCTCCGACGCGTCGATCAGCGCCTCGAGCAGCTTGATCGCCGAGATCGCCACCAGCGTCGACATGAGCTTGAGCTTCAATTGAGAAAAGTCGATCGCCCCCATCCAGCTCGGCCACTCTCCGTGGTGCTCGCTTGAGATGCGCGAGATGAAGTTTTCGTAAACGGAGACGGTCACGATCATGACGAGCGCGCCGATCAGCATCGTGTCGATGAGAGTGAGGACCTGCAGCGTGATGTGGTCGTAGTCGTTGCTGAGCAGCAAGGCGACGAGGCCGTAGGTCTTCTTCCCCGCCTTGATCAGGAGCGCGACGAGGCCCGCGGTCATCATGACGAGAAACGGCGCCAGCAGCCAGCGCGAGGCCAACAGATAGACTTCGAACAGGCGTTTGGGCATTGGGCCGGCCTCCCGCGGCGCTTCGCTTTCGTGTATCATGAAGCCATGGGCGAAATCCCGCAACAGCGCATGAGCGCCGAAGAGTTTCTGGCTTGGGCCGAGAACGCCCCGGGGCGCTATGAGCTCGTCGCCGGAGAAGTCTTCGCGCAAGCGGCGAAGCGGGCGGCGCACGCCAAAATGAAGGGCGCCGTTTTCCTGGCCTTTACCGAAGCGATTCGCAAAACGGGCTTGCCATGCCACGCTGTGCCCGATGGCATGGCCGTGCGCGTCGATCGCGCCACCGTCTACGAGCCGGATGCCCAGGTCTACTGTGGCCCCGAGCTGCCGCCCGACGCCCTGCTCGTCGAGCCGACCATCGTGGTCGAGGTCATTTCTCCTTCGACCGGACGCAATGACGCGCTCGGCAAGCTCGAGGGCTATTTCAGGCTGCCCAGCATACGGTATTATCTGATCGTCGATCCCAACAAGCCGCTCGTGATCCATCACGCGCGCGGGGACGGAGACGCGATTTTGACCCGCATTTTCTCCACTGGCGCCGTAGCGCTCGACCCGCCGGGTCTCCGGCTCGAGCTCTCGGCCATTTACGGCCCTGCCGGGACCGAGGCGTCCTGACTGCCGCCCGCGGCGTCTTGTCGCGGCCCCGGCCTTGAAGAGAATCCTCGCCCGCGCCCCAGCCTCCCGGGTGGCGGATCGCCCGCCTGTTCGAACAGGGTCCGGGGATGAGATTTTCCAAACAGACCAAACCGGGGCGAGGGCTTGCGCCGCGACGGCGTTCCGTTGCAATTTGCGCGCATCTTGGGTTAGCGGCGGGATAGAGACGAACGATTCGGCGGACAGGGGCATTTGAACATGGCGACAACCATGCTCGTTTTTGCGCTGCCTTTCGCGGCGCAGGTCTGGTTGGTGCAAATGCTGGCCTACCACGGCTTGGGCCTGTGGTTCGAGTGGCTGGACAGAACGGGAGCGCTCTCAAGTTTCAAGACGCGGCCGCTGGAGCGCATGAGCTACCGCGAGATGCTGCCGCGCGTGCTGGCCAATCAGGTCTTCATCCTGCTGCCGGCCATGCTGCTCATGCAATGGGCCGGACTGGCCTTTGTCGGCCGCGCGCATCTGTCGTTGCTCGACTGGCCAGTCAGCTTCGTCGGCCTGATGCTCGGGCACGATGTGGTCCAATATGTCGCGCATCGGCTCATCCTGCACCGCCCCGACATGATGCGCCGCCTCGGCCACGCCCTGCACCATTCGACGACGGGGAGCCGCGGGATCAGCGCCTGCTACATGAGCGCCGCGGATTTCTTCTTCGAGATCGTCTGCCCGTATCTCCTGCCGCTCGCGCTCGTGGGCGGCGGCGCCGACATTGTGTTTCACTCGGCTGTGGTCGTCTCGGGCGTCTTCGGCGGGCTCTATGAGCATTCGGGCTACGACTTCAGCCTCCGCCTGCGCGAGGGCGGCGGCCGGCTGCGGGCGGCGCTCGCCAAGATTGTCTCGAGCGAGGCGCACGCCGCGCATCATGTGCGCGGGAACGTCAGCTTTTCCGACGGCTTCGGCTCGCCCAACATTTGCGACACGCTGTTCGGGACGCGCTGGGACCTCGTCCCAGGCCGCGGCGGCTATGCCGGCTCGGGCCGCAAAGCGGGCGCCTCAGCCTAGACGCGCCGGTTCGGCGACTTCCGCGACGCGCCGCGCCGCTTCGGCGGCGCCGTCGCCGCGAAAGTCTCGCAGCAGCCGCTCCTCCTCAATTTGCGCCTGCGCGATATGCCAGCCCTTGATGTGGCCGAAACCGCGAATCTTCTCGGGGAGCCGCGCCAGCGCCACGGCGGCCTGGTGGTTTTCCGGCGTCAGCCCCGCGAGAATCTCGTCGAGCAGCGCCTCGTAGCGGGCGAGAAGCCGCCGCTCCACGATGCGATCGTGGTCGTTTCGCAACAGATCGAGCCAAGTCCCCCGCAGGCTCCGCATCTTGGCGAGCAGCCGCAGGACCTTGAACGCCCAAGGGCCGAAGGTCATCTTGCGCGAGCCGCCGAAGTCCGTCTTCGGCTGCAGGCTCGGCAGCGGCGGCGCGACGTGGAACTCCAGCTTCAGATCGCCTTCGAAAGTCTCGCGCAGCTGTCGTTCGAAGACGCCGTTCGCATAAAGACGGGCCACCTCGTAGAAATCCTTTGCCGCCATGAGCTTGAAGAGATAGCGAGCGACCGCTTCGGCAAGCTCGGAGCGCTCGCCGACGACCGCCGCCTCGACCAGCCGCGCTTTTTCGACGCGTGCGCGGTAGCGATCCGAATAGGCCCCGTTCTGATAGTCGACGAGGAAGGCGGCGCGCCGCTCGACGATCTGGTCCAGGCTCTGCGAGAACTTGCGCGCGTCGCCGTCCGGATGGAGCGCCCGGGCCGTGGCGCGGACGCTCGCGCCGTCGTGCGCCGCGCGGCGTCCCCAGAGGAACGCTTGGCGGTTCATGGCGACCGCTTCGCCGTTGAGCTCGATCGCGCGCAGGATCGAGCCGTCCGATAGCGGCAGATAGCCTTTTTGCCAGGCGTAGCCGAGCATGAAAATATTCGCGGCGATCGAATCGCCGAGCAGCGCCAGCGCGAGCGCCGTCACGTCGAGGAAATCGACGCGTGCGCCGGAAACATCGCGGATCGACTGCTCTATCGCGTCCGATGGCAGCTGAAAGTCCGGATTGCGCTCGATGTCGCCCGGAAAAACCTCGGCGCTGTTGACGACGACGGCGGTGCGCTGCCGATCGATCGCGGAGAGCACGAGCTTCGCGCCCGAGACGACGAGATCGCAACCGAGCACCAGATCGGCTTCTCCGGCAGCGATCCGGATCGCGTGGACGTCGGCGGGCGTGCGGCCGATCTTGACGTGGCAATAGACCGCCCCGCCCTTTTGCGCGAGGCCGGCCATGTCGATGACGCCGACGCCCTTGCCCTCAAGATGCGCGGCCTGCCCGAGCAGCGCCGAGATCGTCACGACACCCGTGCCGCCAAGACCTGCGATCAGCACGCCATAGGGCGTCGCGCCGATTTCCGCAAGCCGAGGGCGCGGCGGCTCGGGCTCGGCGGCGACGGCTTCCGCGGTCTTGAGCTTGCGCATCGTCGCGCCATGCACGGTGACGAAGCTCGGGCAAAAGCCCTCGAGGCAGGAGAAATCCTTGTTGCAGACCGACTGGTCGATGCGGCGCTTGCGGCCGAATTCGGTCTCGACCGGCTGCACGGCCACGCAGTTCGAGGCCACGCCGCAGTCGCCGCAACCTTCGCAGACGAGTTCGTTGATGAAGATGCGCGCATCCGGATCGGGCATCTTCCCGCGCTTCCTCAACCGGCGCTTCTCCGTGGCGCAGGTTTGATCGTAGATCAGCACCGTGACCCCTTCGGTCTCGGCGAGCTCGCGCTGCACCTCGTTCAGGACGTTGCGGTTATGGATCTCCAGGCCCGGCGGCCAGGGATAGCCCGGCGGGTATTTTTGCGGCTCGTCGGAGACGAGGGCGATCTTCCTGACGCCTTCCGCCGCGACCTGGTGCGCGATCTTCTCGACGGTGAGCTCGCCCTCATGCGCCTGGCCGCCGGTCATGGCGACGACGCCGTTGAACAGGATCTTGAAGGTGATGTTGGTCTTGGCCGCGACCGCGAAGCGGATGGCGAGCGAGCCCGAATGGTTGTAGGTGCCGTCGCCGAGATTCTGGAACACATGCTTGCGCGTCGAGAAGGGCGCTTCGCCGATCCAGTTGGCGCCCTCGCCGCCCATGTGGGTGTAGCCCTCGGTCGAGCGGCCCATCCATTGCGCCATGTAGTGGCAGCCGATGCCGGTGTAGGCGCGCGCGCCCTGCGGCACGTGAGTGGAGGTGCTGTGCGGACAGCCAGCGCAGAAATGCGGCACGCGAACCGTCACCTCGGTCAGGCCCGCCCGCTTCTTCTGCAAAGCCTCCAGCCGCACGACGCGCGCCTCGATGTCGTCGCTATGACGATATTTCAGCAGTCTTCGGCCAATCGCGATCGCGATGTCCTTGGCGTCGAGCGCGCCCTTGACCGGGAACAGCCAGTTTCCGCTCTCGTCCTTCTTGCCGATGCAGATCGGCTGGTGCGGCGCGCCGTAGAG
>DASPSI010000069.1:0-16961 GCA_035624015.1 Methylocystis sp. | reverse complement strand
TCGAGATTGTCGCGGCCGTAGCGGGCGAGGAGCTCCGCCGGCGCGCCGTCGTCGACGAGCGTCCCTTCGCGCAGCATCAGCACGCGGTCGCACAGGCGCTCGACCTCGCTCATGTTGTGCGAGGCCATGAGGATCGTGCAGTTATGCGTCTTGCGCCGTTCTTCGAGCCGCGAACGGACCCAGTCGGCGGTGTCGGGATCGAGCGAGGCGGTGGGTTCATCGAGCAGGAGAAGCTCAGGGTCGTTGACGAGGGCCTTGGCCAGCGCGACGCGGGTCTTCTGCCCGGCGGAGAGACGGCCGGCAGGACGGTCGAGGAAGTCTTCGAGCGCGAAATCCTTGGCGAGGCGCGCGATCTTCTCCTCGCGGCGGGGGACGCCGTAGAGCATGGCGAAGACGCGCAGATTCTCGCGCACGGTCAGGCGGTGCGGCAGATCGACGTAGGGGCTCTCGAAGTTCATGCGCCCGAGCACTTTTGCGCGCTCGACGCTCATGTCGCAGCCGAGCGCCTCGATCGCGCCTTCGGAAGGCTCGATGAGGCCCATGATCATGCCGATGGTCGTGGTCTTGCCGGCGCCGTTGCCGCCGAGCAGCGCGGTGACGGCGCCCCTCTCCAACGCGAAATCGAGCGGCCCGACGACGCGCCTCCCGTCATAGGATTTAGCGAGGCCCTGGACTTTGAGGGCGGGGTGAGCGGTCGACGGCATGGGCGGGTTTTAGCCTTCGGCGGGGCGTAAGGGCAACTTTTGCGAAGGCTTAGAAATCGGGCGGCGACGCTAGGGCTCGAGAAGCGCGTTTCGCCCCGGAACTGGGCCGCCTGGGGCGCATCGCCACAGGCGGGCGCGGCTTCATGTTGCCGGCCTAGGCGAATCTAACGAGGGGCACTAAAATTGAGCGTCACTTTTCCTTTACAGATCGGAGCAAAGAGATGGCGGGACGGTTACGCTCTCTCACTTCCCGCTCCCCAAATCGGCGGGCATGGCGCGTTGACCCCATCAAGGGCAAAGCTGAGTCCGGCGACAGCGGCTTTAAGGGGCTTGGGGCCATCTGAATTAACTGTGAGTCTCCTTTTCGAAGAGAGGGTACGCCTTGATACAGGAGAGTTTATTGGGCTCGTCGGAAAACGCGCTTGTCCGGCGCATTCCGGGTGTAATGCTCTTCTTTTGTCTTTGTTTCGATTTGCTGGCATCCATTGATGCCCGCGCTGACGCGCCTTCGTGGTGTGAGCGTTACGACAAGCAACCTCTCGCGACGATTGAATCGCTGCCCGAAAGTATTCGGACCGACGCTCGAAGGCTTGCGGCCGAGGCGCAAAACGCCGCCAAGCAGCGTGGAGTCGACGGCGGCGCCAGCCTATTTCGGCTGCCGCGCGCGGCCATCGAAGCAAAGAACGCTCTTTCCCCAGAGAGCTGGCTGCTCGTGAGCTTCGTGCCGAGAGAGCACGCCGTCGCTTCGCTTCTTCTCTACTCCCCAAAATCGAAGCGAACGATTGAGGTAAGAGACCCTGCGCCGTGGTTCGAGGCGAGTCTCTCGGAGCCGCAAGAAGGAGGTGGAAAGATATTCAATTCTCTGACGTACATTTTCTTCTCCAGCGATGGGCAGGACCGTGTAGGTTTCGTCGTAGCGGATGCGACAGACCTCGACGCTGCTGGAGATGCATCCGGCCCAGCGACTTACTCGAGCTGGCTCGAAACCAAGGCCGGCTCCGAGAAGCTCCCCTCGTTTTGTTCCTTGCAGCAACGCCACCGGGCGCCTTTTTAGCACCCGTCCCCGGGACTCGGCGCTCAGCGTAGATATGTCACGCTATAAAGCGTGCGTTCGAGCTCCTGCTCGGTCAGCCAGATTCTGCCGAGCTCGCAGCGCTCACGAATGCCCGGGCGCATATGCGCGCAATATTCGCCGGTGTTGTCCTGGACGCGGTAGTGGCAGACGCCGCCACGCTTGCGCCTTCCAATGACGATGCTCGAGTGGTCGGCCACAGGATCGAAATCGTCAGGCTTCGCATCTTCCAGCACGAACCAGCTATAGCCGACCGCAGGGGCGCGGCCGTGATCGAGCGCGTAATCTATCATCGCGAACATGCGCGAAACGTCCGCCCGGCTCGGTGCGCGGTTCTCGTCGAGCATTTGAAGGAAGGCGGCCTCGTTCTTCGCCACGCGGAAGCTCACTGGCAGGAGAGGCGCGGGCAGCGGCAGACGCCGGCATTGACGCGCGACTCGATCGAGCCAGAGGGCGTTGAAGGCGTCCGTCGCCGGATTTTGCAGCGCTTCGCCGGCCCCGGCGAGGCGGACGCGGCAATAGTCGGCCTGCGGATTGAGCCGCATGCGCACGCGCAAAAGATCGAGATAGCCTTGGAAGTGCATGTAGCCGTCGTAAGCGGGCAGGTCCTTCTCCAAGCAAAGGCCGTCGATGTTGTAGAGAAGCGCGGCGATGTCCTCCTCGCCGCCCTCGAGCTTGTCGGCGTAGGGCATGCCATTGAAGTTGGCGTCGCGCGAGATTTCCATGGTGGCGCGGCTCGCGGCGATGGCCGCTCGCCAGTCGCCCATGCGTCGCAGCTGCTCACGCAGGGCGGCGTCGCCGATCTGCCCCAGGCGCGAGGGATCGGCGAAATAATATTTGGTCGCGACGTCGAGCGGCGATATCTCCCGCCCCACGCGCTGCGAGATCATGTCAGCGGTGGCGTAGGCGAAGCAGATCGCGCTGTCGCCTTGGGAGAGCGGCGTGAGCGAGGGCCGCGGGGAGATGTCGTCGCCATCGAGCGGCATATGGGCGCCTTGCGGCAGAGGCAGCGTGACCGGGGCGCAGCCGGGGTTGCGCGCATATCGCGCGGCGAGGGGCAGCAGGTTGGGGTCGTCCGCCGCCGAAGCGGGCGCGAGCGCAGCGAACCCGCAGAGAAGCACCAAGAACGCCCAATCCTTAGGCCCGGTTTTGATATTCGTCACGGCGCAGGCCTCATGTTCGTGCGAGCGGCGTTGCGCCTGGCGCTCCGCCGTCATGATCGGCTCCGCGGCTTTGGCGCGCAGCGGGCGAACCGAACACGATCGGCGCCTCTTCCGTCAACCGCGTTTTCCGCGCGCCCGGCGCGAGAAGAAAGCGCCCTGCGCGCCTCATTCGACCTATGCAACGCGCGGCTTCTCTCGTAATCTTTAACGGGTTCATAAGGGTGATTCGCTTAGCTAGTTTAGCTTCCATTCACACGCGCGCGGCCTTCGGCCGCGCCGACGAAGCCAAAGCCGGGACAACTCCATGACCAAATTCGCGCTCGATCCCCTCGACCTCGCCGCGCTGCTCTCCTCGAGAGTGTGTCACGACGTCATCTCGCCCGTCGGCGCGATCGTCAACGGTCTCGAAGTTCTCGAGGAGGAAAAGGACGAGGAAATGCGCCGCCATGCGCTGGCGCTTATCAAGTCGAGCGCCGCCGAGGCCTCTGCGCGGCTGCAGTTTTGCCGCCTGGCCTTCGGCGCCGCAGGCTCCAAGGGCGCCTCGATCGACACCGGCGATGCGGAGCACGTCACCCGCCAGTTCCTGGCCGACGAGCGCACTTCGCTGGAATGGAGCGCGCCGCGCGCGCTGATGCCCAAGAACAGGGTCAAGCTGCTGTTGAACCTTTGCATTATCGCGGACGCCGCGATCCCGCGCGGCGGCGTCATCAGCGTGACCGCCACCGGCGACGGCGACGACGCGGCCTTCCATATCAAGGCCAGGGGCGTGAACGCCCGCGTCGCCCCTGGTCTCGCCGCGCTGCTTAATGGCGAGCCCGAGGAGCAGGCGCTCGACGCCCGCTCGATCCAGGCCTACTACGCCGGCCTCGTCGCGAGATCCTGCGGACTCGAAGTTTCGCTCGCGCTCGACGGCGACGTGGTGAGCATCGACGTCCGGCCGAAGCAGGACGCCGACGCGGAGCTGCAAAGCGCGGTCGCTTGAACGCTTGACGGAATGCCGATTACGGAGGACAGAGGACGGAAGGCGGCAGCGGCGAGCCCCCGGCTTCCGTCCTCTCAAGCCTTGTGAAGGAGGCCCCGCGTGTCCCCGCCCGCCGATTACATGATCGACCGCAGAAGGCTGCGGCGCAAGCTCGGGATCTGGCGTCTCGCAGCCATCGGCGCCGCCCTCGTCGCGGCGCTGGCGCTCACCGTCAAATTTTCCGGTCTCGACACGATTGAGAAGTCGACGCCGCACATCGCGCGGCTGTCGATCGAAGGCCTCATCACTGGCGACAAGGAGACAATCGAACTTATCAAGGAGATCGCCGACTCCAAAGCGAGCGCGGTGATTCTCGCGGTCGACAGCCCCGGCGGCACGACCGCGGGCGCAGAAGCGCTCTTCCTCGAGCTGCGCAAGCTCGCAGAGAAGAAGCCGACGGTCGCGGTCGTCAGCAACATGGCGGCGTCGGGGGCCTATATCGCGGCGCTCGGCGCCGACGAGATCGTCGTGCGCGGCAATTCCCTCGTGGGCTCGATCGGCGTTCTGTTCCAGTATCCAAATGTTTACAAGGCGCTCGACTCGATCGGCGTGAAGGTCGAGGAGATCAAGTCCTCGCCGCTGAAGGCCTCTCCCAACGGTCTGGAGCCGACGAGCGAGGCGGCGAGGGCGGCGATCAATGCGCTCGTCGTGGACAGCTTCGACTGGTTCAAGGGGCTCGTGAGGGAGCGCCGGCGTCTGGACGACGCCGAGCTCGCCAGGGTAGCGGACGGGCGCGTCTTCACCGGGCGCCAGGGCCTGCCGCTGAAGCTCGTCGATCTTATCGGCGGCGAAAAGGAGGCCATAGAATGGCTGGAGACGAGCAAGAACGTCGCCAAGAAGCTGCCGGTGCGGGACTGGAAGAAGAAGCCGGCGCTGGAGCGCGCAGGGCTCTTCGGCATGGCGTCCTTTGGCGCGCGTCTCTTTGGATTTGACGAGGCCGCGAGGCTGATCGACGTCGTAGCGCAGCGGAGCGGCGCGGGCCTTGACGGACTCATGGCGATTTGGCAAGCTCCCGCTGGGAACTGAGGGCGTGACCGCAATAAGGTCAATGACTTTTGTCGCCGGAGCGCACGCAATGAGAGACCGGCGGCTTTAGCAAGGCACGGGGCCGTTATGATCAAATCGGAGCTCATTCAGCGCATCGCCAGCCGCAATGAACATCTTTATCAGCGTGACGTGGAAACCATCGTCAGCACGATTCTTGACGAGATCACCTCGGCTCTGGCGCGCGGCGATCGGGTCGAGCTGCGCGGCTTCGGCGCCTTTTCCGTGAAGAAGCGGGAGGCGCGCACGGGTCGCAATCCGCGCACCGGCGAGCAGGTCTCCGTCCAAGGCAAGAACGTGCCTTTCTTCAAATCGGGCAAAGAGATGCGCGAGCGCCTCAACGACGGCTACGACAAGGCCTGAAGCTTTTAGTCTCCCAAGCAGGTGGAGTGCGGATGAGATCGCTGCTGCGCTGGACCATTTATCTTCCGCTTGCTCTCGCGATCCTGTGGTTCGCTTTGGCAAACCGCGGATCGGTGCCGATTTCGCTCGACGCGCTCCAGACCGGCGATCTCGCGGACTATACTTTCCAGGCGCCGTTGTTCCTTGTGGTGATGGCTGCGATGGCGATCGGCGTGCTGGCGGGGGGCGCTGCGAGCTGGCTCAGCCACGCCGGGGTGCGCCGCGCCGCGCGCGTCGCGCGCGCCGAGGCGGCGAAGGCGCAAGCCGAATTGGACAAGATGCGCGCCGCGGCGCTCGCCAATCTGCCGAGCGCGATCACGAAGAAGTGACGACAGGGCGGTTCTCGATCGGCTGCAAGGGAAACGCGCATATGACGCGCGGGCGCTCGGGCCGAAGGCGAAGGAGGCGCAGGCCTATCCGCCCCGCCGACGCTTTGCGGGACGCGCCGCCGGCGGGCCCGCGTCGCCGACGAAGCCGACGATGACCTCGTAATCGTCGCCAGCCTTGGCGCTCACGAAGGGCGCGGAAAGATCCTCGACCAGCAGCGTGAACTCCCCCCGCGACGCGCCCGCCGGAATCGTCGCGCCGACGCGGTGGGTCTTCTCGTCGAAGACCTTGTCGTCGCTCTTGCGGCGCAAAGCGATGCGCAGACTGCCGGAATAGGCGCCGCTCTGCCCCGCGGGACCCAGCACCGCCGCGCCCTGCAGGCCGACCCGAACAGTGATGTTGTCGCCGTTCAGCGCGCATTCGCGCGCCATTCGGGCGATTGACAGTTGGTAGCGGACATTGGCGCTGTCGGCGTCGGGTGGGACGCGCAGCTCCGCGCGTCCTCCGTCGACCAGGATGTCAGGGCAATCCGTGAGGCCTTTCGCCTTAGGGTCGGCGCCGCCGCCGCGTCTTTTCGAGAGCGCCTTCTCCAGCAAGAGCCCCAGGGCGTTAGGCTGCTCCTCAGCGCTCGGCGGCGTATCGGCGGCGGGCGGCGCGGCGGAGGCGGGAGCGGCTGGGGGCGGCGAGGCTGCCGGCGCCGGATCGTCGCTCTTCTTGCCGCCCAAGCCGAACATTTGGAGCACCCGGCTCTGCATGTCCTGCGGCTCTTCCGCGAACGACGGTCCGCCGCCGCCCAGGAAGCCGAGCGTCGCGAGCAACGCTCCCAGTCTTGCGCGCCGGGCGCGTGCGTCAAGATCAATCATGGCAGCTTGGCGAAGCCTTCCTTGAAGCCGTCGAGGTTCAGCGGCAGGCCGATTCCCTCATCGGGCGTCTGGTGAATCACGAATGTGGCGGTTTTGCCGCTCTTGAGTTGCTCGATGAGCTTCTCGTCCATCATGACCTCGGCGACACAGCCGGTGGGCAGGCATTTCACGAAGCCCGCGTTTCCGACGTTGTTTTGGTCGATGTGGAGCCCCAGTCCCATAGGCAGAAGCACGCCGAGCGGGGCGATGACGCGCAGCATCCGGCTCTTGCCGTCGCTGGTCTTAAGCACGATGACGACGAGGCTGACGTCCGCCTTGTCCTCCGCGGCGACGCTCTGGATTAGCGCGCATTGCTCGGCGCTCGCGCCCGCCGGCGTCTCGCAGCGAATCTCCCAGTCGCCGAATTTGCCTTTGACGGCGGCGAGCGCCGCTGGCGGCGCCATCGCGAGCGCCGCGGCAAGAACGGCGAGCGCGCGCGTCCGCGGCCAAGGTTTTGCGCTGCACGACGCGGGGCGCCGCGCGCCGACGCCGGGATCGCTTCTGAAAGATCGCGTCAATGCCGGATGTCTCCGAGTTCGCCCTCGCCGAAGTTTCGCAGGGGAGAGCATTTGCCGCGACGGCGGGACCGTCGCCGCGCAAATTGGGCGACAAATCGTCACGCTCTGTCAAGCTGAAAGTTATATTCGTTTGAAACTAAAAGATGTTCTAAGGGTGCGGCGATTTGCCTGCGCCATTGTCGCGTCGCAGCAATTGCGTGAGACGCCGGATTGTGATTGAAGCGGAATCGACGCTCCGCCGTTCTGCGCGACGTTTCTCGCCGCGGGTCTGATCCTTGCATAAGCGACGTTCAGCGTAGCGCAAGCGACGGCTGCAAAAAAATACACCACCGACAATAAGGTGTGAAAGGCGACCTTCATGCTGACCGGCATATCACCCAATTTCCGCCGCTGCGCGCTCGCCGCCGCGGCGTTCCTTCCGGCGCTTCTATTTGCGGGCATGGCCGCCGCTCAGGTCGAGGGCCAGCCCGCGCCGGGCGGCCTCGGCCTGCCAGCCATGGTCACGCCTGTTGGCCACGAGGCCCAGGCCTTTTACAATCTGGTGCTGCTGCCGATCATCACGGTGATCGCGCTGTTCGTGCTGTTCTTGCTGATCTACGTGATGTGGCGCTTCAACGAGAACGCCAATCCGGTGCCGTCCAAGGTGACGCATAACACCGCGCTCGAGATCGTATGGACGCTGATCCCGGTGCTGATCCTAGTGGTCATCGCGATCCCCTCCTTCCGTCTGCTGACCCATCAGGTCGAGGTGCCGCCGGCGGACGTGACGCTGAAGGTTACTGGCAACCAGTGGTATTGGAACTGGAAATATCCCGAGGAGCAGGGCGGCGGTTTCGCGTTCGACCAGATGATGAAGCCGGAGGCGGAACTCGCTCCCGGCGATCTGCGCCTCCTCGCGGTGGACAACGAGGCCGTGGTTCCGGTCAACGAGGTCATCAAAGTCCAGCTGACCTCGAACGACGTGATCCACGCCTTCGGCGTTCCCTCTTTCGGCGTGCGTCAGGACGCGATTCCCGGCCGCCTGAATGAGACTTGGTTCAAGATCGAGAAGGAGGGCGTCTACTACGGTCAGTGCTACTTCATTTGTGGCAAGGATCACGCTTACATGCCGCTCGTGATCCGCGCGGTGAGCCGCCCCGCGTACGAGGCCTGGCTGCAAGAGGCGAAGAAGAAGTTCGCCGCCAACGACGGGGACGCCAAGCTTCGCATCGCCGCCAGCGACGCGCAGCGCTAAAAATCCAAAAATGCACGGAACTCCTTAAGGGACCTTACAAATGGCAAGCTCAACAACGGCTGACGCCCATCACGTGCCGGGAGCCTTGACGCGCTTCCTGTTCTCGACCAACGCCAAGGACATCGGCACGCTCTACATCACGGTGGGCGCGATCGGCGGCATCATCGCATTTGTCATGTCGGCGGTAATTCGCGCCGAGCTGGCGCAGCCCGGCGTGCAGGTGTTTCCGGTTCTCGCCCAATATCTGCATGGCGCCGATCCTGCAATGGCCCTGGACGCGGGAAAGAACCTCTACAACATGTTCATCACCGTCCACGGCGTGCTGATGATCTTCTTCATGGCGATGCCGATTCTCATCGGCGGCTTCGGGAACTGGTTCGTGCCGATCATGATCGGCGCTCCGGACATGGCCTTCCCGCGTTTGAACAATATTTCGTTCTGGCTGCTTGTCGCCTCGCTCGTCCTCGCCGTGTTCTCGATGTTCGTCGAAGGCGCGCCGGGCATGAGGGGCTTCGCCGGCGGCTGGACCTTCTATCCGCCGCTCTCGGGCAACACGGGCACGCCCGGTCCCGCCATGGATTTCGTGATTCTGGCGCTGCATCTCGCCGGCGCCTCGTCGATCCTCGGCGCGATCAACTTCATCACGACGATCTTCAACATGCGCGCGCCGGGCATGACCCTGCACCGCATGCCGTTGTTCGTGTGGTCGATCTTGGTCACGGCGTTCCTGCTGATCCTCGTTCTGCCGGTGCTCGCGGGCTGCGTGACGATGCTGCTGACCGACCGCAACTTCGGCACTGCCTTCTATGATCCGGCGGGCGGCGGCGATCCGCTGCTGTTCCAACACCTCCTGTGGTTCTTCGGCCACCCCGAGGTCTACATCATCATCCTCCCCGCCTTCGGCGTCATCAGCCAGATCGTCTCGACCTTCTCGAGGAAGCCCGTGTTCGGCTATCTCGGCATGGTCTACGCGATGTGCGCGATCGGCATCGTCGGCTCGGTCGTGTGGGCCCACCACATGTACACGGTCGGGCTGTCCCTGAACGCGCAGCGCTACTTCGTGTTCGCGACGATGGTGATCGCGGTGCCCACCGGCATCAAGATCTTCTCCTGGATCGCGACGATGTGGGGCGGCTCGATCACCTTCCGCGTGCCGATGGTCTGGGCGATCGGTTTCATTTTCGTGTTCACGGTCGGCGGCACGACCGGCGTCGTGCTCGCCAACGCCGCCGCGGACCGCTCGTTCCACGAGGGCTACTACGTCGTCGCCCACTTCCACTATACGCTGTCGCTCGGCGCCGTGTTCGCCATCTTTGCGGGCTTCTATTACTGGTTCCCCAAGATGACCGGCTACATGCCGAACGAGACGCTCGGCAAGTGGAACTTCTGGCTGCTGTTCTTTGGCGTCAACATCGTATTCTTCCCGCAGCACTTCCTCGGTCTTGCGGGACAGCCGCGCCGCTACATCGACTATCCGGACGCCTATGCGCTGTGGAACCTCGTCTCGTCGATCGGCATGATCCCGGTGACGATCGCAGTGCTGCTCTGGCTCTACGTGATCGTCGAGGCCTTCGTCGCCAAGCGCGTTGCTGGAGAGAATCCGTGGGGCGCCGGCGCGACGACGCTCGAGTGGACGCTGAGCTCGCCGCCACCGTTCCACCAGTTCAACGTACTGCCGCGCATCGCCGGCTCGGAACACTAAGCTTGACGCGCCGGGCGCAGCTTGCGTCCGGCGCGATCCTTTGACCCTTCAGAGCGGCGCTTCGGACATAATGCGATGAGCGATGTGAGCTTCACGGTCGAAACGCAATGCGGCGAGCTTCTGGCGTCGCCCCGCGACTACTTCGCTCTGCTGAAGCCGCGCGTGATGTCGCTCGTGATCTTCACGGCGCTCGCCGGACTCCTGCTCGCTCCCGAACCGCCGCATCCCTTCCTGTGTTTTGCCTCGCTGCTAGCGATCGCCGTCGGCGCCGGCGCGTCGGGCGCGCTCAACATGTGGTTTGAGTCCGACATCGACGCGAAGATGACGCGCACCAAGCGCCGTCCCATCCCGGCGGGCCGGCTGGAGCGCGACGAGGCGCTCGCCTTCGGGCTGATCCTGGCGACGCTCTCGGTCGCGACGCTCGGTCTCGTCGCCAATTGGCTGGCGGCAGCGCTGCTCGCCTTCACCATCTTCTTCTATGTGATCATTTACACGATGTGGCTGAAGCGCTCGACGCCGATGAACATCGTGATCGGCGGCGCCGCCGGCGCGCTGCCGCCCGTCGTCGGCTTCGCCGCCGCGACCGGCGAGGTCACGCTGCCGAGCCTCGTGCTGTTCGCCATCATCTTCATCTGGACGCCGCCGCATTTTTGGGCGCTCGCGCTCGTCAAGAGCGACGATTACGCTCGGGCCGGCGTGCCGATGCTTCCCAATGTCGCCGGCTGCGACCGCACGCGGCTCGAGATTCTCATTTACTCGCTGCTGCTCGCGCCCATCGGCGCGCTGCCCTATCTCCTGGGCTTCGCCTCCGACGTCTATGGCGCAGCGGCGGCGTTGAGCGGGCTGGCTTTCGGCTGGCTCGCTTTCGAGGTTTATCGCCGCCGGGACGGCGCCGTTGCGACCGCGGCGGCGTGGCGGCTGTTCGGCTTCTCGATCTTGTACCTCTTCCTGCTGTTCCTGATCCTTGTTATCGAGCGGGCGGCGCAACTCGCCGCCTGACGCGCGAAGGACGACAAGGTGATGGAGACGAAGCGAGAGGGCCGGGATTCCGGCGAAGCGAAAGGGGTAGTGCTGAGCGAGGAGCAGCTGAAGAGGAGACGGCTGCGCAACTACGCCATCGGCTTGGCGGTCGTACTGTTCATGGCGCTCATCTACGCCGTGACTATCATCAGACTAGGCGGCGGCGCAAGCCATCCGCCCTCATGAGCTAAAGACATGCAGCAGACGCCCGACTCTCGAAACCAGCGCCGACCGCGGCTCATCGCCGCGGCGGTGGTGGGCGGCTCGCTGGTCATGCTGGGGCTGTCTTTCGCCTCTGTTCCACTCTATCGCGCGTTCTGCTCGGCGACCGGCTTCGGCGGCGCGACGCAGGTCGCGAAAAAGGGACCGAAGCAGGCGGGACAGCGCGTGCTCACCGTGCGGTTCGACGCCAATGTGTCACACGACCTGCCATGGCGGTTCGAGCCCGAGGTTTCGAAGATCACGCTACGCACCGGAGAGACGACGACGGTCTACTACAGAGCAACGAACCTCTCCGACCGCGAGACGGCGGGGCTTGCGGCCTACAATGTCTCGCCCGACCAGGCGGGGCTGTGGTTCGACAAGCTCGCCTGCTTCTGCTTTTCCGAACAGCATCTCAAGGCGCGCGAAAGCGCAGAATGGCCGGTGGTTTTCTATCTCGATCCCGCGCTGGAGAACGAGGAGAATATGAACAAGGTCGAGGAGATCACGCTTTCTTACTCCTTCTTCCCCGCGAAGGGCGGGACGGAGAAACCAACGGAAGCGCCGAACGGCGAACCCAAGACTTAAGCCGCTTGTGGCGAGAGGCTAAAGGACGAGATCAACAAGCCGGCGCGACCGGCGAACTTTAGGGACAGGCAGACCATGGCAGACGCACATGCGAAACCGGAACATGACTATCACCTGGTCGACCCGAGCCCGTGGCCGATCCTGGGCGCGCTGACCGCGCTAATCATGGCGACGGGCGCCGTGCTCTGGCTCGCCGAGCACAAGGGGGCGCCGATCCTCGGCATCAAATTCGGCGGCAGCGTCTTCTTCGCGGGCTTCGCGGGCGTGCTTGCGATCATGTACGTCTGGTGGCGCGACGTGATCCGCGAGGCGACGAGCGAAGGACATCACACGCCGGTCGTCCGTTTGAGCCACCGCTACGGCATGATCCTCTTTATTTTCTCGGAGGTCATGTTCTTCGTCGCCTGGTTCTGGGCCTTCTTCAACTCGAGCATCTTTCCGGCCGACGCCGTCCAATATGTGCGCACGGAAATCTTCGGCGGAACGTGGCCGCCCGTGGACACGCAGGTGCTGAGCCCGTGGAAGATCCCGCTGCTCAACACCATCATCCTGCTGAGCTCGGGAGGCACCCTGACCTGGGCGCATCACGGCCTGCTGCACAACGAGCGCGGCCAGCTCATCAAAGGCCTGGTCGCGACGATCGCGCTCGGCTTGCTGTTCACCTCCCTGCAGGCATGGGAGTATGCCCATGCGCCTTTCGCCTTCGCGTTCAATCCGGCGCATCCTTCGGGAACCAACTACGGCTCGACCTTCTTCATGGCGACAGGCTTCCATGGCTTCCACGTCATCGTCGGCTCGCTGTTCCTGATCGTGTGCCTCATCCGCGCGTCGAAGGGCGCCTTCACGCCGGACCAGCATCTCGGCTTCGAATTCGCCGCTTGGTATTGGCACTTCGTCGACGTGGTGTGGCTGTTCCTGTTCTCTTGCATCTATGTCTGGGGGAACTCGGGCGGAGTGATGGAATAAGCCAGGATGCTCTAAAGCCCCTCTTTTCGGGAGACCGGAAAGAGGGGCTTATTTATTTAGGACTGTTTTTTAAAGGACAGAAATCCGAGGCGTTTCGCGATCAGCCGGTCGACTAGGCGCTCCGGCAGCAGTCGCGGCAGGCGCCAGTCGAGCATGGGCCGGGCGACCACCACCATGCGCGTGGGCGGGCGTCGATCAGTCAAAGCGCGCAGCACGGCTCGGGCGACCAGCTCGGGCGGCGCGCCTTTCCGGCCGCGCTCCAGCGCATATTTCTGCACGCGCCGGGCGCCTTCGCCGTAGGGCGTCGCATAATAGCGGTCGAGAGAAGCGTGTTCCGCTTTATCCCAGATCGGCGTCGCAATCACGCCCGGCTCGATGACGATTACATCGATTCCATAGAGCATGAGCTCGCGTCGCAGCGCGTCGGAGAAACCTTCGAGCGCATGCTTGGAGGCGGCGTAAGCCCCGAGGTAGGGCATCGCCGATTTGCCAGCGACCGAGCTCATATTGACGATGCGACCGGGCGCGCCGCGCCGGTTTCGGTCGGCGCCGAGGAAAGCCGCGAAGCTCTGAATAACCTGGAGCTGACCGAAGAGATTGATCTCGAACTGGCGTCTGAACTCGTCGAGCGGCTGATGCAGCAGCGGCCCCGGCAAGGCGACGCCGGCGTTATTCACGAGTCCTGCAAGCGTTGCTCCGCCGAGCCGCGCGTCGAGAGCTTCGGCGGCGGCGGCGATCTCGTCCGGCTTCGTCACGTCGAAGATGAGCGGTGCGAAAGCCGCGCCGAACTTTTGTTGCAGGCGATTGGCGTCTTTCTGCCGGCGCACCGACCCAAAGACGAAGAAGCCCGCGCGGATCAACGCCTCGACACAGGCGAAGCCGATGCCACTCGAGGCGCCGGTGACGACGACGCAGCGTTTGGTGATCTCGTTCATGCCGAACCGCCTGTGGCGCGGAGCAAAAGGGTCAGCGTCGCGAGCGTCGAGGCGTCGGCCCGGCCGTCGACGAGCGCGGGGCGAAAGTGACGCTGGAAGGCCGAAACGGCTGTGGCGAGCCGCTCGTCATAGGCGCCCTTCGCCTCGACGTCATAGCCAAACGCTGCGAGCCTTTCGCGCAAGCTCGCGACCGCCGCCCCAGTCGCCCCGAGCGACAGCGCCCAGTCGCCATCGATCGGCGCCGGCGGAACGAAGAGGCCGACGCCGGCTTCGGCCAACGCATCCCAGGGAAAGAACTCGCCGGGATCAACCTTTCGCGCGATGGCGATGTCAGAATGCGCCAGCACTTGCCGTTTCGCGATGCCGTTGCGGGCGCAAACGTTGCGCGCGAGCGCGACGACGGAGCGAATCTGGGCCTGCGGATAGGGCCTCGGATCGGCGTGGCCGGGATGCTGGATCTCGACGCCGATCGAGGTCGAGTTCAGATCGGTCTCGCCTGCCCAGTAGCCCTTGCCCGCGTGCCAGGCGCGACGGGTTTCGGGCACGAGCTGCAGCACGCTTCCGTCTTCGGCGACGAGGTAATGTGCGGAGACTTGGGCTCGCGGACTGAGCAGCAGATCGAGCGCATCCTGGAGCGTCGGCACGCCGGTGTAGTGCAGAATGAGCGTGGAGATTGTGCGTAATCTCTCGCCATGATTGGGCGAGGGCAGCGGGCGAGCTTGCGGGTAGTCGGGCGTGAAGATCATGTCCGCCGCATATACCCGCAAATCCCGCCCGCGGCGAAGTCTCCGTGGCGCAAAAAAGAGCGCCGATGAGGGGCGGGATCGAGAACGCGGGCGACGCGGATGCACGGGGGACTCGGCGTGCGACCGGGGCTTTCGGCCAAGGGCCCGCGGCAAGCTGCCTCTTTTAAGCCGGTTGACAACGCGCAGCTTACGTTCCATGCACACGCAAGAATTGAATTCGCGGCTTGGGAGATTCGCATGCGCTTCAGCTTCGTGCTCCTTACCCTCGTGGTCGTTTTTCTTGCTGCTTGCCAGGCTAATCGTCCTCGCGTTGTGGTCGACACGAGCGACGGCCAGCCCCTCCCTCAGGGCGCTCTCACCGCGGGCGGAAGCCAGCAATGGCTGACGCGCTCGGTGACGATGGCGAGCGGCGGCAAGACCCGGCTCGCGTTCTGGAGCTTCGTCAACCCCGATTGCTCCAACTTCGGCTACGTCGGGGTGCGCGAAGCCGCCGCGCCCGAGAATGGCGAGCTGATCATTAAGCAGACCGAGGACTTCGGCTATTGGGCGCCAAGCAACCCGCGCTCGGCCTGCAATAAGATCCGCGTCCCCGGCGTCCTCATCGAGCTCAAGGCGAAGCCAGGTTTCGTCGGTGTCGACCATGTGGCCTACGACCTCTTCTTCCCGAACGGCGGCGCTCGACACGTGGAGATCACCGTCAATGTCAGGTGAGCGGCGACGAAAGCCAGGACGCCTTGCCGGCTTCAGGGTTTTGTCGCTTTCTACCGCCGCGGCGCGACGAAGCTCACGATGTCCGTCCTCAGCTCCAACGTCGCGCGCAGGCCGTCGGGGCGCTGCCTGGAACGTCGACACGCCGGCGTGGTGCAGAAACAGGGGGAGATTGTGCGCAATCTCTCGCCAGGGGATCGGGCGAGGGGAGGGAACGGGCCGAGGGGTAGTCGATCGTGAAGGCCATGGCCGCAGCTTATAGGCGAAGGAGGCCCATTCGTGCGAAAAGCCGCGATACCGTATTGCAGGGAAATGCTGTCCCGTCGTTAGAGCGCGGATTACCGCGACTATGAAGTTGGACGTACTCACTCTCATTGCGCGCAAACCGCTGAAATCCTCGAAATCGTCCCGTCCGGGCCTCGAAAGCCGCAATCAGAAGTGGAAAGCCATTTCCTAAAGTTGTCTTTTTCGCACGCTTGGCCTTCTACTCCTTAAAACGCCCTCGCCCGCCACTCCGCTTAAAACGAGCACGCCATGGCCACGTCACCCAGACTCGCATACATCGACGGACTGCATGGCGTCGCAGTCCTCGCCATTCTATTTTATCATGCACTCGCCTTGCACCACTGCCGCCACTCGCGGACATGGCTGATTTTCATCTGCTTCGTCTCGGATGGTCTGGCGTCTATCTATTCTTTACAATCAGCGGATTCGTGATCTACAGAACTATTCTGACTAGCGATAGTCTCTGCGAGTTCATTATTAAGCGATACCTTCGACTGCAACCTGCGATTGTAATCACATCGCTAATTCTTATGGTGATGGTGCATGTGTTGCCATGGTTCAGAATATATCTTCCGCTCGAATCTCCAACTGTCGTGAAAAGCATCCTCGCGCTCACCATTTTCGACCCTTCTACGAATGCGGCAATTCTCGACGTGCATACCAAGGTAGACCCTCTCGCCAATGTTATGTGGACACTTTATATCGAAATACGATTCTATGTCATTTTCTGGCTACTATTTTTTATCGCAGGACCTACATATTCGTATCCGACAATTGTCATTTACACGACGCTGTTAGCTCTCATCAAAATGCTATATTATATGTTTGGTATAGTCTGGTCATCCCACGTATGGTACGCGTTAACGATTGCAAAATCGTTGTACTTATCGTGGTTTGCGGTTGGATATCGGCATATATTTACGCGGCAAACCCAACACTCAGGGCGCTTCTTATGGTGCTGGTCACTTCCATGGCAACTATATATAACTTCTCTCATCTCGACAACGTGATTTCGTCGCCGCCATTTCATGCGATCGTTGCGTATATCTGCAATATAATGCTTTTTCTGGCACCAATTGTGCTTCCTCGCCTCCGGCCGATATTTGCATCCCCTTCACTGCGTTATCTTGGCTATATCAGCTACCCTCTCTATCTCAGTCACGAGGACTCTGTAGCCGCAATCGCACAATACTTATATGTGACAAGTGGCGGCTCTGTCGCTCTGTCCGCAATACTTATCGCCGTCGTCCTTGTCATATTTTCCGCGACCCTCGTCGCAAAATTCGACGAGCCCTTCGTTCGGAGACTGCTCGCGCCCTTTTACGTTGCAATCACGCAAGCCCTTATCGGGGCTCGCGCCCCGACGCCGTCCTTTGCCACTGAACAGCGCATTGAGACGACGCAGGCAACCGCGCTCCTCTAA
>DASPSI010000054.1:0-17786 GCA_035624015.1 Methylocystis sp. | reverse complement strand
GGCCTGGTGGCCCTCGGCGACGCGATCAGACCCGATCCCATCCCGAACTCGGCCGTCAAACGCGCCAGCGCCAATGGTACTAAGTCTCAAGACTTGGGAGAGTAGGTCGCCGCCAGGCCCGCTATGGACAATGTTGCCTCTCACGACGGACTCTCCCTCATTTCGCGATTTCGATATCTAGTCCCAAATCCATGGCGCGCGCCGAATGCGTCAGCGCCCCCACCGAAATCAAATCGACCCCGGTCTCCGCAATCGCTGCGATTGTGTCCAGAGTCACCCCGCCCGAGGCCTCCAAAATCGCACGACCGCCGCCGATGCGGACCGCTTCGCGCAGCTCGGCCAGGGACATGTTGTCCAGCAAGACGATCTCCCCCCCCTCGGCGAGGACTTCCCGCAGCTGATCGAGCGTGTCGACCTCGATCTCGATCTTGACGAGATGTCCCGCGAAGCGCTTCGCCGCCTGAAGCGCCTGCCGCACGCCGCCGGCGACGGCGATGTGATTGTCCTTGATCAGAATCGCGTCATCGAGTCCGAAGCGATGATTCGCGCCGCCGCCGCAGCGCACCGCATGCTTCTCGAACGTGCGCAGGAGCGGCGTGGTCTTGCGCGTGTCGCAGACCTTGGCCCTGGTGTGGACGATCTCGTCGACGTAACGCGCGGTCAGCGAAGCGACGCCGGAGAGCCGGCCCAGAAAATTGAGCGCCACGCGCTCGGCGGAAAGCACGGCGCGCGCCGGACCTTCGATCGTCGCGACCGCGGCGCCGCTTTCGACCTTGACGCCGTCCCCGGCGGCGGAGACAAAAGAGATGCGCGGGTCCATTTGCCGAAAGGCTTCGCGCGCCAGCTCGAGCCCCGCGATCGTTCCTGCCTCGCGCGCGGCGAGGACCGCCCGCGCCCGAGCGCTTTCCGAAATGGTCGCGAGCGTGGTGATGTCGCCCGCGCGGCCCAAATCCTCCAACAGCGCGGCGCGAACCGCCTCGGTGACGAGAAGCGGGGGCAAAGCGAATGCGGTCATCGAAGGGCCTCTTCCGCGATTTTCTCCGCTTGCGCGAGCGTCAGACGTGACCGCTTCGCCAATGTCGGATTCGACAGGGGATAATCCGAACGAAAATGCGCGCCGCGACTTTCGCGTCTGGCGTAAGCAGCGCTCACGATCAGCTGGGCGGTCGTCAACATATTCTCCGTGCTCGCCGTTTTCGCCTCGGGCCGCAGATCGCGGATGGTCTCGAGCGCCCGCCGCAACGTCGACTCGTCCCGAATGACTCCGACGTCGGCGCTCATCGAGGCGCGCAGCCGCTCGATCAGCGCGCTTTCGTCTCTCGCGGGAGCCTCCGGATGGGCCGTCGCCGGCGAGAAGGCAGTCGTCTGACCGATATCTTCTCCAGCGAGGTCCTCGGCGATGCGCGCACCGAAGACGACGGCTTCCAGCAGCGAGTTCGAGGCCAGCCGATTGGCCCCGTGCACGCCGGTCGAGGCGACCTCGCCCGCCGCCCAAAGACCTGGAACGGTCGAGCGCCCGCGCGCGTCCGTGAGGACTCCGCCCATATGGTAATGCGCCGCCGGCGCGATGGGTATCAGGGCCGTCGCGGGGTCTATCCCCGCCGCCGCGCAAGAGGCGTAAACGGTGGGGAAGCGCGACGGAAACGACGCGCCGACGGCTTCACGGCAATCCAGAAACGCACCGTCTCCGCGGGCGATCGAAGCGAAGACCGCGCGGGCGACGACGTCGCGCGGCGCGAGCTCCGCGGCGGGATCGGCGTCGAGCAGAAAACGCCGGCCGCGACGGTCGACGATTTTCGCGCCCTCGCCGCGCAGCGACTCGGTGGCGAGCGGGGCCGGGTCGGCGCCGATGTCGATCGCGGTCGGATGAAACTGCACGAATTCAGCGTCGGCGATGACTGCGCCCGCTTGCGCCGCCATAGCCACGCCCTCGCCGCAGGCCTGCGCCGGGTTCGTCGTCACGCGATAGAGATGACCGATCCCGCCCGTCGCGAGCACGAGCGCCGAACAAGGGATCGTTCGCCCCTCGCCGTCGAAGCTCATCGCCAGGAGGCCGACGACGCGCCCGCTTTGCGTGAGAATGCGCTCGGCGACGAGTCCTTCGAGGATCGAAATCGACGGGGTCGCCAGCGCGCGGGCGGCTAGCGCCTCCATGATCGCGCGGCCCGCGGCGTCGCCCTTCACCCGGACGATTCGCCGATGCGTATGGGCCGCCTCTCGCGATGGCAGAAACAATCCTTCGGCGGTGCGGTCGAAAGGGGCGCCGAAGCCAAGGAGGTCTCGCACGCGCGCGTGCGCTTCTCGCGCCATGCCGAGCGCCACCTCGGCGTCGACGAGACCGGCGCCGGCGCGGACTGTGTCTTCGGCATGGATTTCCGGCGTGTCGGCGTCTTCCACCGCCGCCGCGAGTCCGCCCTGCGCCCAGTAGGACGAGGCCGCGGGCCCCACGCCCCAGGGCGCGAGCACGAGCACGGGCTGCGGCGCGAGCTTCAGCCCGCAGAAGAGACCGGCGAGCCCGCCGCCCACGATGACGATGCGAGGGGGGTCCGAGGCCATCTTCAGTCGACGGCGACCTGCGCCAGGCGCTCGAGCGCCTTGGCTTCCCTGTCGATCGCGCGCTTGATGAGGTCGAGGCTGCGCTGCGGGAGGCTCAAACCGAGGGCGGCGTCATGGCCGCGCGGCGACATCTTGCACAGCGTCTTGCCGAGAATGTCGATGAGCTTGCCGTCGTCGTAGCCGGCGTATTTCGCCAGGAACTCGTCGAAATAATGCTCGATGAAGACGATCGCCGCGACATTCTCCAGGGCCTGCGATTCCTTGTCCTTCTTGAGCTGCTCCTTGCGCAGCAGCACGCCGACGTGCGTGGCCTCGGCCTCCGTGTAGCCGAGCCGCAGCATGATCTCCCGCGCGAGCGTCGCGTGATGGACGCGGCAGGTCTTGCGCCAGTCGTTGTAGCCGTGCCGACCCTCGGGATAATTTTCGCGGGCGACTTCCCAGCGACGCAAATGTTGGGCGCGGGCGGCGATTTGCAAAAGCTCGGAGGCTTCGGGATAGACGGCGGCGAGGCGGGCGGTCATACGCTCGGCATAGAGCTGCTCGAAGGCGCAGTCTCGGCCCTCCACCGGGACGCGGCGCGGATCGTCGGCGTTGGCCGCGTCGATCGCAGCCAGGACGGCGTCGAGCTTCGCTGATGCGGCCATCGCAAACCTCCCCATTGCGCTGTGCTGATGGGCCAAGCACGCGCGGCGCCAAGGCTAGGCCCGGAGTCTAACCCACGTCGATCATGCGCTGCACGCTGACGCGCGCGCGGTCCGCGAGCGAAGGATCGATCAGCACCTCCTCGCGCATATGGAGCAGGCTGTCCAGGATCTTCGGCAGGGTGATGCGCCGCATGTGCGGGCAGAAGTTGCAGGGGCGCACGAACTCCGTTCCCGTCGTTTCGGCGGCGACATTGGAGGCCATGGAGCATTCGGTCACGAGCAGCACGCGCGCCGGCTTCTCCTGCCGCACATAGTCGATCATCGCCGCGGTCGAGCCCGAAAAATCCGAAATCTCGACGACCTCGCGCGGACACTCGGGATGCGCGAAGATCTTCACGCCGGGGTTATCGTCGCGATAGCTCTGGATCTCTGCCGCCGTGAAGCGCTCATGCACCTCGCAGGCGCCATGCCAGGCGATGATCTTGACCTTGGTCTGCGCCGCGACATTCTGAGCGAGATAGCGGTCGGGGAGCATGATGACGCGCTGGGCGCCCAGGCTCTCGACGATCTTCCTGGCGTTGGATGACGTGCAGCAGATGTCGACCTCGGCCTTCACCTCGGCCGAAGTGTTGACATAGGCGACGATCGGCACGTCGGGATATTTTTGCCGCAGCGCGCGCACGTCCGCCCCGGTGATCGACGCCGCCAGCGAGCAGCCGGCCTCCGCGTCCGGGATCAGCACCGTCTTCTCGGGGTTGAGGATCTTCGAGGTCTCGGCCATGAAATGCACGCCGGCCTGCACGATCACCTCGGCGTCGGAGGCCGCGGCGAGCTTGGCCAGCTGCAGGCTGTCGCCGACATAATCGGCGACGCAGTGATAGATTTCCGGCGTTTGGTAGTTGTGCGCGAGGATGACGGCGTTGCGCTCGCGCTTGAGCTCGTTGATCGCTTTCACATAGGGCGCATGGAACGGCCATTCGACCGGCGGCATGACCCTGGCGATCCTGGCGTAGAGCGGCGCGGTGGCGCGCTCGATCTCGGCCGTCCAGGCGAGGTCGGGTTTCGGCAGGATTGGGAAGCGAGCAGACGCGGCGCCGAGCGGCGCGCTGGGAGAGGGAGATCTCACCACGGCGGACGATAAGCTCATGACGCGTTCCCAACCTCTCGGGGAAGCTTATGCTCATATCGAGCATAAGACCTTTAGGCTAACCCCCTACTGCACGATCGCCGGAAGACATATGCTCGTTGAGAGCATATGTCAAGACCGTGAAAGTCAACGCTTCGTGACAGGAGAAACTCCCGGTTTCGCCTGGTCTGCAAAAAAACTGCGCCGCTTCCCGCGGCGGCTCAGGTTTCGATCCGACGAACTCTCTCAGCGCCTGTTTCATGCTCTTCGCGCCTTTGTGGCGGCGTTTGACCGCAAAGCCCCGAAGGGCCACAAAGAACAGCAGCTTCACATGCGCTGGCCGGCGCGTCCCAAGCTCGTTGAGCGCCGAAGCTTGATCGACTCACTTATTTCGCGACATTGCCTTTGTGCTCGCCCTTCAGGGCTTCTTTCCGCCGGTCTTCGTATCCTGCGGTTTCGTTGGCGTGGGCGGCTTCGCGCTCGCCGGCGGGGGCGGCGCCGCGGGGACGGACGAGCCGAGCGTGGTCGAAATCCCGAAAAGCCGCCATTGGCGGTCGACCGGCGCAAACAGCAGCTCGAAATTGATCTGCGACGGCGCCGAGGGAAAGAAGCCGGCAAAATGCAGCATACCGTCGGCGTTGATCTCCGGCATGACGGTGAGCTGCGGATCGAGCACGATCACGCCCGAGAGATCGACGCGGTCGCGGCGCAGATTGGCGAAGATCTCCGAAAGCCGCGCCGGATTATTCGCCGCGGCGAAGCCGGGCGCGGCGAGATCGCGCAGCACCCTGTAATTGCCGGTCTTGTTGGCCTGGTCGAGCGCGAGAAGAGTCGATTTTATCAGGATCAGCAGGCCGTTGCGGTCGATCTGCGCCTGTTGCGGCGCGGGTTTTGCGGGGGTCTGCGCCTCGGCGCGCGCGGGGAAGCTCGCGACGGCGAGCGCCGTGAGCATCAGCAGCACGAGCCGGTTGCGAGGATTTGATGAGAGGCTTTGGCGCGCGAGACGCGCGCCCTCCACGGCCGGCGGGCGTCTCGCCCGCCAAATCGGTTGACCCGGCCCAGCCGTCACCATGCGAAGGTCGCTCCCGCGCGCCCGCCGACGCCGCAGTTCTGCAAGCCGACGCCGAGCCCCGCGTCGAGAACCAGCGCCTGAGAAACGCGAAGCTGGGCCGCGCCGCCGAAGGCGTTCTGGCCGCGGAACTCGCCCCGGTGCGCGGAAACCGCGAAATTCTTGTCCGTCGGCAGGGTGGGACCCGAGGTCGAAAGCGCGATGGCCGTGCCCTCGTAGCTGCGCCGCACCGACTTCTGCAGATCGTAGACCTGCTGCTGGAGCCCGACCTCGGCGGCGGCGAGCGCGCCGACCTGGGAGCTTAAGCCGGCGACGCTGGCGGCGCTGGCGGGGGTAATGGTGGAGAGGCCGAGCGTGCCGTTGGCGTCCGCGGTGAGGAAGCTGGTGGGCCTGACCTGCGCCGCCGTCGAGGACGTGTTGACGCCCGGCGCGCGGTAAATGCTCGCCGCCGTGCCGAGCGATCTGATTCGCTTCGGTCGTCGTCGCGCCAAAGCCGATCGCCGTAGAATTGGCGAAGCCGGCGTTCGCCTGCGTGCCGAAGGCCGAAGCGTTCTGAGCGCTCGCCGTCGCGCTGGAGCCGTAAGCCGAGCTATAGGCGCCGCTGGCCGCAGCTTGCGCGCCGACGGCGGTTCCGTTGTTGGAAGCGCTTGCGAAAACGCCCGCCGCCAACGCGCCGCCGGCGGTTCCGTTGACGGTGTTGGGGTCGCCGATCGCCACGGAGCCATTGCCGATCGCGCCGGTGGATGTGGCGTTGTCGGCGCCGATCGACACGGCGCCGGCGCCGGTGGAGTTCTGGCCCAGGCCAAGCGCAACCGCGCGATTGCCATTGGCAATTGTTCATTTGAGCGCCGCCAGGGGCGCCGAGGGCTAAGGCGGCGTCGCGAAATAACTGAACCGATCAAGCTTCAGCACAGAAGATCTCTGGGACGCGCCAGCTGGCCCCGACGAATTGGCAAGTTTTGCGTCGCGCCTTCGTGGCTAAAAACCACCGCAATTGCGCGAAGAAGGCGACGACAGAGCTGGTCGGATCTAAGCCCGCGCCGACGAGGGCCGCACCACGAAATGCAGCAATTGCCTGACACAGAAGGGGGGAGCTTGGCTTGCCGTCTAGCTTTGGCGGCTTGGCCCTATCCGGCGGCTCCCCCCGGCGCGCAAAGAGGCGCGGCGGCGCCGCCGCGCTCTCTCAATGTTGGAATCGCTGTCCTCGTGACGGTGGCCGTCACCTATCGCGCATCACTCGAAGAAGACGCCGGGAAGCACCTGGGCGCCTTCCAATCTCACCGACTCCAAGGCGTAAGGATCAAGCCCCAAGGCCTTTAAGATGGTCGGAGCGACCTGCATGGTTTGGACCGGGCTGGTTACGAGCGCGGCGCGCAGCTTCGGATTCGACAGCAGCACCACCACGTTCGTGTCGTCATGCGAGAATCCGCCATGCTCGGCCTGCTTCTTCGTGCTGCCCGAGTAGGTCACGCCGACATCGGGCGTGACGACGATATCCGGCGTGCGCGGATCGAGAGGCGGCACGCCGGGCGCATTGAAGAGCTGCGTGATCCCGGGCCCGGAGAATATCTGACCGACGCCGACGACATTGCTCGAGGTGGGCGATGTCGTTTCGAGATAGCCAACCGCCTGGGTCGTGGTGCAGCTGCTGTTGAGCCAGAGCAGCGAGACGTCATCCTCGGTCGGCCCGATGCCGGTTGGATTCAAGGGCGACTCCGACAGGGGCAGGCATCCCTTGTTGGCGAGAATGGTCGCCGGCGATGTCGAAATCGGACTGCCGGTCGGAGCGCTGATGCCCGCGTAACGGCTGGAGTCCACCGGGCTCTGGCCGTGCTTCGCGGTGATGACGATCAGAGTCGAATTGTAGTGGCCCGTGCTCTTCAGCGTGGAGATCATTTCTCCGATCGAAGCGTCCACGAACTGGATTTCGCTGAGCAGGGCGGGCGAAGGCGTGCCTGCGTTGTCCAGGTAGCCGCCCGACACTTTCGGGCTGAGCGACTTCTCGATGAGCTTCTCGCCGACGCTGACCGCCTGGAAGTTCATTCCGAAGAGGGTCGGGACAGGCGCCGGAGTCTTCCCGTCATGCTTCCTGCCCTGGATCTGATTGAGGATCGCGTTGACCTTCAGCGTGTCGTAGCACTGAATGTTCTGGAAGCTGTCGGTATAGGCGTTCGACGGGGAAACGGCGGTCTGATCCGGCAGCGGGGAGCAGCTTGTCCCGTTCGGCAGCGTGACGTTCAGTGCGACCGGAATCGAATTGATCTCCGGCGAGTAATAGTCGTCGAGATTGCCGCCGTTGCCCGGGCCCGAGACGGACGAGTATGAAGGGTGCTTGTCGGACCACGCCGTGTAGCCGCCCGCCGCATGGATCACGCCGAAGATCGTATTGGTCCGCACGAAGTTCCAGGGATAGACCGGCGCGCAATTATGGGCTGGATCCCGCACGAGCTTCGTGGGGTCGATCGAGGCGATGCCGCCATCTTGGCCCAAGGGAGCGCCGCCGTTGAGCTGAGTCTGATCGATGTCGATGCCTTCGTCAAATTCGGTTGTGGTGCCGTTCGGCTGGTTCGGTGTGCAAGCGCCGCTCGCAACGCCGTTCCCCGTCGTGTTCTTCGGCGGAGCGAGGTAGCGATCGTAGGCCACGTCATAGAACGCGCCTACGGTGCGGGGCGACCCGCCGCTCACGATGGCCATGAGTCCGGGAAACGAGTCGGACGGCTTGGACGTCGACGCGTCGAGGTAGTCCAGGCCCGTCGCCTTAAGCGCGGCGAGATTTGGGCAATACGGATTGCCCCCATTTGCCCCTGCAACGCCACTCGCGCAGTTGATGAAATCCAGCGAATGCATGCCGTCGATGCTGATCAGCAGCACGCGACGTATGGCGTGATCGTCATCGGCGCGACCGGCGCCGGCGGATGCGGCGAGCGCCAGAGCGCCGATCGCCGCGGAAGCAAGCAAACGTTTCATCATCGGATTACCCCCAAGCGTTACGCAAGCCGCGTTTGCGACGCTGCTTCCCTAGGGGGCGGAGCCTACGTTCCAATGACAGGTTTAAGTCGTTGTTGTCATAAAGCCGAGACCGATGACGCGGGCGACGATGAGCCAAATCGCGACGCCGTCCCCGCCAGTTTTACTCGTGGGCTAGGTCGGACAAATTGACGGGTTTGCAGCGAGCCTCCAGGCTCGCATTTCGGCCCCTCAAATTGGGCGACGCAAGTTGCTGGGTCGTAAAGGTGAAAGGCGTCACGTCATTGCGAGCGAAGCGATGCAATGACGGGGGCTTCTCCATCGCAGGCGAGCAATTACGGCGTGATGCCGCCTTCCGAGCTCATGCGTGCAAATCAAAAGGGTGATACTGATACAACCATTGCTCCGTCAGCACCTCGTCGCCGTTCTTCAAGAACAGCCGCATCTCGACCGGATCCTGGCCCGTCACGGTCAGGTCGAACTGCGCGCGCCAATGGCCTGGCACATTGTCGAACACGGCCTCCGTGTAAATGTAGGAGAACTCGCCGCGCGACGACCACAGCACGGGCTCTGGCTTGACGCCGAAGGGCAGCTTCTCGAGTGGGCCGCCCAGGAACTCAACCATGAACTTGCGCACGCCCTTGGGGCGCGGCTTGCCGGGCTGGCCGCCGTTGCCGAGCCTCGTCGCCACGCAGCGCGCGAGATTCGTGGGATGCGGCTCGTCGGCCTGCCAGTAGAGGCGGTAGGAAAAATCGAACTCGGAGCCCGGGACGGCGGGCGTCGAAGGGACCCAGACGGCGACGATGTTGTCGTGGATCTCGTCGTCAGTCGGAATCTCGATCAGCTGCACCGCGCCTTTGCCCCAGTCGCCCTTGGGCTCGACCCAGACGCTCGGACGGCGGTCATAGAAGACGTTGTCGAGATAGTGGTCGTAGTTGCGGTCGCGCTGGATGAGCCCGAAGCCTTTCGGATTGTCGTCGCCAAAGGCCGAAGCCATCACCCGCGGCGGATTGTTGAGCGGGCGCCAGATGCGCTCGCCCGAGCCGGTCCACATCGAGAGGCCGTCCGAGTCGTGCACCTCGGGGCGCCAGTCGATGGCGCGCGGCTTCTCGGTCTCGGAGAACCAGTACATCGAGGTCAATGGCGCTATGCCGAAGCGCACGAAGTCGCCGCGCAAGAAGAGCTTGCAGTCGATGTCCATGAGGACGCCCTTGCCCCGCGTCATCACGAAGCGATAGGCGCCGACGATCGACGGGCCTTCGAGCAGCGCATGGAGCACGACGCCGTCGTCGCTCTCCGGTCCGACATAGACATGGGTGAAGCCGGGGAACTCCTCAGAGCGGTTGGCGACCCAGGTGTCGAGAGCGACGCCGCGCGCCGACATGCCGTACTGATGCAGATCGCCGATGGCGCGGAAATAGGAGGCGCCGAGAAAGGCGACCCAGTCGTTCTTCTTCCAATCGAGCGCGCCGCCCTTCGCCTCCTGGATGCGGAAGCCCGCGAAGCCCGCGCCATGCGAGAGCTTTTGCGCGACGCTGTCCGCCGGCATGTTGAAGTAGCTCGTGTCGTAGAGGACCTCGCGCGCCGAGGCCTCCTCGACCGCGTACACGCGCACGGCCTTCGGGAAGAACTTGCCGAGGTGGAAGAATTCGATCGGAAACTTCTCCTTGCTGGTCGCGTAGAGGGCGTGATCGGTGTTGTAGGTGATCTTGCCCCAGGCCTCATAGTCGATCTTGCCGGTGACCTCGGGATCTGGGACTGATTGGGGGCGGTAAGGCTCGGCGATGAGCCGCCGCGCTTCTTCTTTCAGAGCCTCGAAGCTGAAAGGGCGCGAGGGGCCGTACTTGATTCCGTTGTCGCCGCTTTGCGCTGAGGCCGGCGCGCCGAGCGCGCCGAGCGCGCCAGTGGCGGCGGCGGCCTTGAGAAAAGCGCGGCGGTCGGGAGAATCGGTCATGGAGAGGCGGTCCTCGAATGAGACGGAGGCGAGGCGGTGGGCGGGCGCGGCAAGAGGTCAGCCGCGTATGGGCTCGTGTCGGATCGCCGTGCGCATGAAGAAGTAAAGCCCGACGAAGCCGAGGAGGGCGAAGCCCGCCTCGAAGGCGTGGCTCAACAGCGGATCGAGCTGAAACAGGCCGCCGAGCGCCCATCCCGCCGCCCAGGACGCGCCGACGAGCTCGGTGCCGACGAGGATGGCGACGGCGACGAGCGTCGAGAGGTGGAGGTAGTTTATGCGTTTTTGCTGCGCCATGGCGGACTCGGTGAATCTGCGGGTGATTGCGTCGTTTCAGCCTGCTACAGGAACGCCGGGATTTGGGCAAGCGTGGGGCGCGCGCTCGCCTTTTGGGCGCGGGGTCGACGGGATGAGCAGGGGGCGCCTCTTTCGAACCCTCGAAGAACGTTTGCGATCGCTGAAGCTCCCGTCCGGCGCCGCCCCGATCGTCGCGTCGCGCCTGCAAATGGCGGCTCTGGTGGAAACGGCGTTGCGACGGCAAGCTTCATGCATTAAAAGTCGCGACGCAGAAATGGGCGCCGCATGTTTCCCTCGCAGCGTCGCTCGACCGAGCTTCGGCGCCCGAAAGAGGTCTGAGCCATGACTGCAATCACCCCTGAAGCGAGCGGCCGGCTCGCGAGCGCGAGCCGGCTTCTGCCATCGATCCTGGAGTGCAACGCCGCGCTCGTGGAGTTCGCCTTCGCCGACGTTGGGATCGCTCTCGACTGCGCCCGGAAACTCTCGACGGCGAAATCGGCGTCGGAATTCGACGAAGTTCTGACGCGTCATGCCCGACAGCAGTTCCAGGCCGCGTCGGAGGCCGTGGCGCAATTGTCGGCGCTGGTCGAATACGACCCGTCGGGGCGCGACGAGCAGGTGAACTTAACTTTCTGGGACTGAAAGCTCCGGGACGGGCCTCGTCCGACTTTTGCGAAGCGGAGGTCGGGCGAGGGTTCCGCCCTCACAGGAAAGGCCGGCGCTATCCCGCCATCTTCGTCACCAGCGCGTCCGAAAACTCCGCGTTGGCGTAGACCGTCTGCACGTCGTCGTTGTCCTCCAGCGCCCCGATCAGCTTGATGATCTTCTCGCCGGCTTCGTCATCCACCGCGACCGAGTTCTGCGGCCGCCACACCAGCGCCGCCTTCTTCGGCTCGCCGAATCTGTCTTCCAAAACCTTCGCCACCTCGCGCAGGTCCTCCAGCGAGGTGACGACTTCGTGCGTCTCCTCGGTCGAGGTCACGTCCTCGGCGCCGGCGTCGAGCGCGGCCTCCATCATGGCGTCCTCGCTCGCGACCTTGCGGTCGAACTCGATGAGCCCCACGCGATCGAACATGAAAGACACCGCGCCCGTCTCGGCCAAGGCCCCGCCGGCCTTGGTGAAATAGGAGCGCACCTCGCCCGCCGTGCGGTTGCGGTTGTCGGTCAAGGCCTCGACGATGATCGCGACGCCGCCCGGCGCATAGCCCTCGTAGCGCACCTCGTCGTAGCTCTCGGCGTCCGCGCCCGAGGCCTTCTTGATCGCGCGCTCGATGTTGTCCTTCGGCATGTTCTCGGCGCGGGCGGCGAGCACCGCGGCGCGCAGGCGGGCGTTCATGTTGGGGTCAGGCAGGCCCGTCTTGGCGGCGACGGTGATCTCGCGGGCGAGCTTGCTGAAGAGCTTGGAGCGGATCGCATCCTGCTTGCCCTTCTTGTGCATGATGTTCTTGAACTGACTATGTCCAGCCATCGTCTCCGCCCTGTGATCCATTTTTTCGAAAGCGGTCGCGCCGGTCGCCGCCGCGCGTCCTATACGGCGCCCTGCCGCCAAAATAAAGAAATCTCGCGCGGCGCTCAGCTCTTCGCGGCGGCGAACCCCTGGCGGAAGCGCCGCGGTCTTACGGGGTCTCGACGCTCGGGCGTCGCCGTCCGCGCCTTAACAGAAAGGGGCCGAGCGCCTATAATAACGGGGCCGCGCGTCAGTCGCTCCACAAGCGACAGGCGATGGCGGAAGCTTTGTCTAAGGAGAGAGCACATGGGCCTGTTGGATGGGGTTCTCGGGGGCGCGATCGGCGCCGGCGCCTTCGCCGTTCTCAATCATTATGTCGAGAGCCATGGCGGCGTCGACGGCGTCATCGCCGAATTCGAAAACAGCGGCTACGGCCAGCAAGTGAAGTCCTGGGTCGGCGACGGCGCCAACCTGCCGATCAACGCCGAGGACATCAAGAAGGTGCTGGGCTCCGAAAAGCTGAAGCAGATCGCCGCCTCGACGGGCCTTCCGATCGACGAGGTGGCCAAGCATCTCGCCGATCACCTGCCGACTGCGGTCGACAAGTCGACCCCGGGCGGCGTCGCGCCGTCGAAGGCTTAGAAAGCCGCCTTGCAGCTTCGCCCGTCCGGCGTCCTCGCGCCTTTCAGATCGATAGAGGACGCGCCTCCTGTCGAGTGGCGCGTCCTTCACGGCTTCACGCCCTATGAGGATGCGCTCGCCGCCATGGAGGAAAGGGTCGAGGCCATCGCCGCCGGCGGGCCGGAGGCGGCGTGGCTGCTCGAGCACCCGCCGATCTACACGGCGGGGACCTCGGCCAAGGACGCCGACCTGCTCGACGCGCGCTTCCCGGTCTTTCGCGCCGGCCGCGGCGGGCGATACACTTATCACGGCCCCGGTCAGCGCGTCGTCTATCTCATGCTCGACCTCTCGCGGCGCCGCCGTGACGCCCGCGCCTTCGTCTGCGCGCTGGAGGATTGGCTCATCGCGTCGCTCGCCGATCTCGGCGTCACGGGTTTTCGCCGCGAGGGCCGCGTCGGCGTTTGGGTCGCCCGGCCACAGAAGCCGCCGAGTCCCGGCGACGAGCCGGCGGAAGACAAGATCGCGGCGCTCGGCTTGCGCCTGCGCCGCTGGGTGAGCTTTCACGGGATCGCGCTCAATGTCGCGCCCGACCTTTCGCATTTTTCCGGCATCGCGCCCTGCGGGATAAGCGCGGCGCATCTCGGCGTCACGAGCCTTAAGGATTTGGGGGCGCAAAGCGACATGGCGACCGTGGACCTCGTTCTGCGGGAGCGGTTCGAGCAGATTTTCGGCGCGACGGCTCATGAAGCGAACGACGGGCGGTAGAAACTCCCGCCCGCTTTACGCTATAGAAGCGTTCACGCCACCGCCGACGCATGGAGCCACCGCCGATGCCCTCCCGCCGCGCCTTCGTTCTGGCCGCTTTCGCGGCGCTGGGCCTCGCCGGCTGCGGGCGCAAGGGCCCGCTCGAGCTTCCCGCCGACGTGCAGGCCGAGCGCAACGCCCGCCAGGCGGCAGAGCAGGCCAATGCCCCCAAGAATGGGCAAAAGCTCAGCGAGGAAGGCGGGCCAGCCAAGCCGCCGCCGCCGCAGCTCGGCGACCCCGGCCGCCGCCCGCCCGCGCTCTATCCCTTCCCCCTCGATCCGCTGCTCTAAGCCATGCATCACTTCGCCTATGCCGACGGCGTTCTCCACGCCGAGGACGTCCCTTTGCCGGACCTCGCCGCGCGCGTCGGCACGCCGTTCTACTGTTATTCCGAATCCACGATCCGCCGCCATTACGAGGTCTTTTCCAACGCGCTGGCCGATTTCGACGCCCTCGTCTGCTATGCGATGAAGGCCAATTCCAATCAGGCGATTCTGCAGCTTCTAGCTTCGCTCGGCGCGGGCGCCGACGTAGTCTCGGGCGGCGAGCTCACGCGCGCGTTACGGGCGGGGATAGCCCCGCGCAAGATCACCTTCTCGGGCGTCGGCAAGACCGCGGCCGAGATCGACGCTGCGCTCGATGCGGAAATTTTCTGCTTCAACGTCGAATCGGAGCCCGAGCTCGAGGCGATCTCGGCGATCGCCGCGGCGCGCGGGAACAAGGCCCCGGTGGCGTTGCGGGTCAATCCGGACGTGGACGCGAAGACCCACGTCAAGATCGCGACCGGCAAGGCGGAGAACAAGTTCGGCGTGCCGCTGTCGCGCGCGCGCGAGGTCTACGCCCATGCGGCGCGGCTGCCGGGACTTGAGATCGCCGGCGTCGACATGCACATCGGCTCGCAGCTGACCGACCTCGCGCCCTTCGACGAGGCTTTCGCGCTCCTGGCCGAGCTCGTGCGGGACCTGCGCGGCGACGGCCACACGATCGCCCACGCCGATCTCGGCGGCGGCCTCGGCGTGCCCTATCGTCTGGGCGAAGACCCTGACTCTTATCACCCCGAGCGCTACGCCGCCGTCGTGCGCCGGCATTTTGCGGATCTGGGCTGCAAGCTTTTGTTCGAGCCGGGGAGGCTCATCGTCGGCAACGCCGGAATTTTGGTGACGCGCGTGCTTTACGTGAAGCAGGGTGAAGCCAAAACCTTCGTGATCGTCGACGCCGGCATGAACGACCTGATCCGCCCGACGCTCTACGACGCCTGGCACGAGATCGCGCCGGTCGTCGAGGACGTTTCGGCCCCGCGCATCGTCGCAGATGTGGTGGGGCCGGTGTGCGAGACGGGCGACTATCTTGCGCACGGCCGCGAGCTGCCGCAGCCGAAGCCCGGCGATCTGCTGGCGGTGCTGACGGCCGGCGCCTATGGCGCCGCGCAATCTTGCGCTTACAATTCCCGGCCGCTGGTGGCGGAAGTTTTGGTGGAGGGCGCGCGCTATGCCGAGGTTCGGCCACGGCAGCGGATCGAGGAGCTGATCGGGCTGGATCGCCTTCCGTATTGGCGGAGCGAATGAGGCTTGCCAAGGGTCGTAGATGCGGCTAAACGACGGCTCTCCCGCGCGGGCGTTCGCTCGCGGCGCAGGCGCCCGTAGCTCAGCTGGATAGAGCACCAGACTACGAATCTGGGGGTCAGAGGTTCGAATCCTTTCGGGCGCGCCAAATAATTCAGTTACTTAGGCGGCCGCGGCCGTTCTAAAAGTCAAATTAGAACGGTGTTTAGAACGGTAAATTTGTGGAGGCAGACCGGGAGGCTAAATTGACGCCTTGACCGTGAACCGTCGTGACCCTCCTCAAAGAGGCGCCCAGACGCCGATTTGAGCCTTGCCCCCGCTTCCCCGCCCGCCCGCCAGTCGATCCTTTTCACGTAACGGGCAAAATCGCCGCGTCCGGGATTTGCCGACACTCAAAGTCAGAGGCGGGTGGGATTTTCCACGGCGGGATGGAGATCGCGAGAGAGGCTCGCGCCGCCCGCTGCGGGGTCCTGATCATGGACATGAATGTTGCGAGCCCCGCGGCTGCGGCCGGCGGTGTGTCTGAAGTTGGCGGACCGCTCGGTTTCAGGCTGGAGCTGTCGCGCGGCGAGTGTGATCCGGGTCTCGACCGAATGGTCCTCACGGCCAAATGACGAACGCTTTCTGTCGCTGCCAGAACTCTATGCCGCCGTCCGCGCCCGGGCGGAGCGTGCAACGGCCCTTTCGACGCTGACGCGCGGGAGGTCGTGCTCTTTGTGGAGCTTCAACAGAGAGGCCGTCGAGCTTATCTCGGCGACCGGCGGAGAAGCGAAATTGCTCCCGAGGGGATGATCGCCGCCTTGCGGGGTCAGGGTTCGGAGTGGATCACGATTCAATTCCGTTCTAGGCTTCACCGAAATCACCCGTCGCCGCGAGAATTTCCTCGGCGTTGTCCAGCAGCGCGATCATTTTCGTGACGACGCGCCGCGCATTTGCCGCGCCCTGTCGAGCCCGGTCGCATTCGTCCAGTAGTTCGGCGATTGTCGGCGGAAACCTGTCCTTGCGCCAGATCCGGAGGATCGCGGCGGCGAGGACTTCTGGCGATAAAGCATGGTCGCCGATAACGAGCAGAGCGCCGCCGACATAGGTTTTGATGTTGGGGGCCATTCCTCGCGGGAATCCCTCGAACATGGTCTCGAGAAGGACGGCGACCGTCTTATCGTCGGCCCGACCGTCGAGGGCTCGGCACAATTCATCGTCCCAGGCGTGCAGGGTCTCTCGTTCCGGCAATTGCTGGCGACGGATGAGCGCTTGATCTCGAACAGCGCCTGGATCACGCAAATCGAGCAACCTGACGCCGATCCACTCCGCAAGCCCAGCTCCGATGATCTGACCCAAGATACGCTGATGGATCAGCAGCGGCTCGAACAGAACGCGCGCTCGATTGTGATGGCGATTGTCGGCCATCGAGGGGTTCCATCGCTTCTCGGGCGCGATGAGCCTCAACTCTTCCATCTTCAGCCTTTTTTGTTGCGTTGTTGCCGAATGCGGGCGACGACCTCATCGAAATCGCCGTCGTCGTGTAGCTGCGCCACGATTGATCGATCGAAAGAGTTGGACTGCCAGGGGCCGGCTCGTGGAAGGGCGTGGAATGGCGGCGATGGGTCTTTCCAGCACCCCTTGTTCAGCCACGTCGCCGGATTTTTCGTATAACGCGGGTCCTCGCCCTCGCGTTCGGCGGCGTAGCGGATCGCGCCGCGAATTATTTCACTGGGAGTTGCCTGTTGCACGACCATGGCGAAGGCGCGCATTGCGTCGGCGCGGGCGATTTTTTTCGGATAGGCGCGCCAGAAGTCCTCGAAGCCGACCGGCGGGCTTTGCCGGCTTCGTTCCGGTGCGAGTCGATAAAGTGGATCATAGTTAGGGCCTGTCATCAATTGAGCCAGACGACGGCTGCGGCGAGGTGGACCGCGGCGAGGAAATTTCGGGCCGTCTTGTCGTAGCGTGTGGCGATGGCTCGAAACTGTTTGAGTTTGCAAAAGAAATTTTCGATCAGGCTGCGGGCTTTGTAAAGGTCCTTTTCGTAGGGGCGCGGCTCTTTGCGGTTGGCCTTCGAAGGGATGACGGGTTCTATTCCAGCGTCCCGCAAGGGGTCCAACACTCGTTCGTCGGCGTCATAGGCCTTATCGGCGAGCAGCGCGTCGGCCTCGAGCCCCGGCAAAAGCGCATCGGCGCCCGTGAGATCATGCGCCTGTCCGGGCGTGAGATGGAAGCCGGCCGGATTGCCCAGCGCGTCAACCGTGGCGTGGATTTTCGTGCTCAGTCCGCCTTTGCTGCGGCCGATCGCTTGGTCTTCGCCGCCTTTTTTTGCGCGCCGGCGCTGTGCTGATGCGCGCGCACGATCGTTGCGTCGATCATGGCGTATTCATTGTCTGCGTCTTGCGCCAAATTCTCGAAAACCCGAGTCCAAACGCCGGTCTTGGCCCACCGGCTGAAGCGCAGGTGCACGACGCGGAAATCGCCGAAGCGCTCCGGCAAGTCGCGCCAAGGGATGCCAGCGCGATATCGATACAGCACCGCCTCGACGAAAAGCCGGTTGTCCTTGGCGGTCACGCCGACCGTCCCTTCGCGTCCGGGAAGCAGATTTTCAATGCGTTCCCATTGATCATTGCGTAGAGCGTGACGTCGCACCATCGGTCGGCCCCTCCGATTCGGCCGACCGCCTATGAATCACGCAAAACCAATCTTGGGAATCTGGAGGCCCTTCCGATCTTCGCTCTCCTAATTGATGACAGCTCCTAG
>DASPSI010000049.1:0-78321 GCA_035624015.1 Methylocystis sp. | reverse complement strand
TTGGCTTGGTACAACCTGGCTGGCCAACAGGTGGCTGTCAACCAGCAGTACCCTTTCGCCCAGCTCAACTACAATTTCTCCCAGACTGTAAAAGATTACAAGCTCGCCTGGAACTTCATGGCCGGCGCAAGCTACGACATTTCGCAAAATCTGAAGCTCGACCTTCATTACCGCCTTCTTGGCGTCGGGAGCTTCACGGGTTTTCCCGGCGTTCTCTCGGGAACCGGCGCCGTCACAAAGGATCTGCTTTCGCAGGAGGTGCGCCTCGGCTTCCGCCTCGTGAGCGATTAACGTAGCAGCGCGCGCGAAAGCCAAAGGGGCGCGGGTCGTCGGCCGGCGCCCCTTTGGCTTTCGCGCGCGCAATGCTATTGAGCCGGTTCTATCTCCGCTCAAATGGAAATTCGTATGCTTCAGACCATCGACGTGCTCGGCGTCGGCAACGCCATTGTCGACACGCTCTCCCGCGCCGAGGACGATTCGCTCGTCGCCGCGGGCCTGCACAAGGGCGCGATGCAGCTCATAGGCGAGGACCGCGCCGCGGAGCTCTACGCCGTGATGGGGCCGACGACGGTCGTCTCCGGCGGCTCGGCGGCCAACACCATGGCGGGACTAGCGAGCCTCGGGCTTCGCGCGGCCTTTGTTGGCAAGGTCAGGGATGACGAAGCGGGGCGCGAGTTCGCGCACGACATCCGCAAGGCCGGTGTCGCCTTCGACACGCCCTTCGCGCAAGACGGCGCAGCCACCGCGCGCTGCCTCATCTTCGTGACTCCCGACGGCCAGCGCACCATGAACACGTTTCTCGGCGCCTGCCAGGCGCTCGGGCCAAACGACATCGCCAACGATCTCGCGGCCTCCGCCCGCGTCGTCTACTTGGAAGGCTATCTCTGGGATCCGCCGGCGGCCAAGGCCGCGTTTCTGAAGGCCGCCAAGGCCGCCAAGGCGAACGGCGGCATGGTCGCGCTGAGCCTCTCCGACGCCTTCTGCGTCGACCGCTACCGCGACGAATTCCTGGGCCTCATCCGCAACGGCGTGGTCGACATCCTTTTCGCCAACGAGAGCGAGCTGCACTCGCTCTATCAGACGGCGGATTTTCCGACCGCGTTCAATGCGCTGCAGGACGAGCGCAACCTTCTCGGCGTCGTCACGCTCGGCGAGCACGGCGCGATCGTCGCCGAAGGCAAGAAGGTCGTCGCCGCGCCGGCGCAGAAGGTGGAGGAGGTCGTCGACACGACTGGCGCCGGCGATCTGTTCGCGGCCGGCTTTCTGGCCGGTTTTGTCCAAAACCTGCCGCATGAGAAGAGCGCTGCACTCGGCGCGCTCGCTGCGGCGGAGATCATTTCGCACTTCGGCGCCCGGCCGCTCAAGGACCTGCGCCAGCTCGCCCGCGACGAAGGGCTCTTGGCCTGAGCGTTGCGTCCAATCGTCAGGAGAATGAGAATGAAGCTCGCTACGAAATTTCTTGCCGCTTTTGCGATGCTCGCCGGCCTTGCCGGCGCGAGCCCGGCCCTCGCGCTAGACGAGTCGAAGGCCGTGACGAGCGCCACCGGCCTCAAATACATCGACACGAAGGTCGGCGCCGGCGCGACGCCCTCGACCGGCCAGACATGCGTCATGCACTACACCGGCTGGCTCTATGAGAACGGCGTCAAGGGCAAGAAATTCGACAGCTCGGTCGACCGCGGCCAGCCATTCGAATTCGTGATCGGCCAGGGCCAAGTGATTCGCGGCTGGGACGAGGGCGTCTCGACGATGAAGGTCGGCGGCAAGCGCACGCTGATCATCCCGCCCGGGCTCGGCTATGGCGCGCGCGGCGCCGGCGGCGTGATCCCGCCGAATGCGACGCTGCTGTTCGACGTGGAGCTCATCGGCGTTAAGTGAAGGCGCGAGGACGAGAGGCGTGGCGAGCGAAGCCGAAATTTTGAAAGCGCTGGAGGCGGCGCCCGGCCCTGACGGGAGGCCGCTGGCGCCGAGCGCCGTGAGCGGACTGACGGTCTCTGGCGGAAAGGTCTTCGTCTCGCTCGCCGGCGATCCCAAGCGCGCCGAGGCATGGGAGCACGCGCGCCTAGCGGCGGCGGCGGCGATCGAAAAGATCGCCGGCGTCGAGCGCGCGATCGTCACGCTGACGGCGGAACGGGCTCAGGCGCGCGACGCAGCCCCAGCGGCGCGGCCCGCGGGTCTTCCTGCGCTGGAGCGCGTGCGCTTTATTGTTGCGATCGCTTCCGGCAAGGGCGGCGTGGGCAAGTCGACAACCGCCGTCAACCTCGCGCTCGGCCTCGCCGCGCAGGGCTGGCGCGTCGGTCTGCTCGACGCCGATATTTATGGCCCTTCGATTCCGCGTCTTACGGGTCTTTCCGACAGGCCGAAGGTCGAGAACGGCAAGCTCATTCCGCTGGAAGCCCATGGACTCAAGATCATGTCGATGGGCCTCCTCATCGAGGAAGAGACGCCGATGGTCTGGCGCGGGCCTATGGTCGCCCAGGCTCTGACGCAGCTTTTGGGCGAGGTCGCCTGGGGCGAGCTCGACGCGCTCGTCGTCGACATGCCTCCCGGTACCGGCGACGTTCAGCTCACGCTGGCGCAGAAGGTCCCGCTGAACGGGGCGATCATCGTCTCGACGCCGCAGGATCTGGCGCTCGCCGACGCGCGGCGCGCTGTCGCCATGTTCCGACGCGTCGAGACGCCGATCGTCGGACTCATCGAGAATATGAGCTATTTTCTGTGCCCGCATTGCGGCGAGCGCACGGACGTGTTCGCGCACGGGGGCGCGCGGCGCGACGCGGAGCGCCTTGGCGTCCCGTTCTTGGGCGAGATTCCGCTCGAAGCCGCGATCCGCGAGACTTCGGACGCCGGACGTCCGGTGGTCGGCGCCGATCCGCAGAGCCAGCACGCGGGGATTTTTCTCAACCTCGCAGCCAAAGTGAAGGCGCTGCTCGAGACGCAGAAGCACAAAGCCGCGCCGTTCCCAATGGGAGGCTGAGCGTCACTCGCATGCGGTCAGCTTCCCAGAGAATCGCCTGGCGCCTTGCAGCCCCTTCCCCCCAAACGGGGAGCGCGCCGCGTCTTCTCTTCCTGGCCGCGGCGCTTCTCGTCGCGTCGCCAAGCTTCGCCAACGACGCGCCGCCGAGCCCGGCGCCCTCCTTTTGGGACCCGTCGCGCCGGCTCGAGAAGCCGGACATCAGCAACTTGAAGCAGCTGCGCTTCGTAACCGAAGACGACTATCCGCCCTTCAACTTCGCGTTGCAGTCAGGCGAGATCGTGGGCTTCAACGTCGACCTTGCCCGCGCGATCTGCGAGGAGCTCGAGATTTCCTGCACGATCCAGCGCCGCCGGTGGGATATCCTCATCGACGCCCTGAACGACGACACCGCCGACGCGGTGATCGCCTCGCTCGCGCGCACCCCCGAAAGTCGCGCGCGCGTCGACTTCACCGGCCCGTATTACACGACGCCCGGGCGCTTCGTGACGCTCGCCGACTCGGTCTTGACCGATGCGACGCCCGAGGCTCTCGACGACCGCTCGATCGCCGTTGTCGCAGGCTCCACGCATGAAGCATTTCTCAAGGCCCATTTTCCGAGGGCCCGCCTCGCGCCGTTCGAGACGATGGCGCTCGCCAAGCGCGCTTTGAAAGGCGGCCGCGTCCATGCGTTGTTCGGCGACGCCATTTCGCTCTCGCTGTGGCTCAACGGGGCCGAGGCGGGGGGCTGCTGCGTCTTCAAGGGCGGCCCCTACCTGGACCAGCGCTTCTTCGGCGACGGCGTGGGCATAGCGGTCAAGAAGGGCGCGACGCCCCTACGCCGCGCCCTCGACTATGCCCTGGCGCGGCTCGCGCAGCGCGGAGCCTATGCAGAGATCTACCTCAAATATTTTCCGATCAGTCCGTTCTGAAAGGAACGAGTGACGGAGGACCGAGGACGGCCGCCTTTGCCATCCTCCGTCATCCGTCGTGTTCTCCTTAGATGAGCTGCGCGATGTCCGCCCTCGTCCGCTCGATCGCCAGCTCGAGATCCGCGAGCAGAGCCGCGACCGCATTCTCGGGCGGATTCGCTCGGCTTGCGCGCTCGACACGCTCCGCGGCGTCGGCGAGCGCGAACGCTCCGACGGCGCGCGCAGAGCCTTTGAGCATATGCGCGAGATCGGCGCACTTTGCGCCCTCGTGCGGTTGCGTCTCCGCGCGCAGCCGGACCATGAACCCCGCCGCCTGGTGGTCGAACAGCCGCAGCAGCTCCGATTCGAGCGCCGCGTCGCCGAGGGTCTGCCGCGAGAGATGCACGAGATCGATGACGAGGCCCCCGGGGGCCGCCGGCGCGCGATTCTCCGCCTGTTTCGACGCGGGCTGGATTTGCGACATTTGATTCGAGCTCCCGCACGGCGCCGCGAAGTCTTCGGCGCCTGGTTAAGGTCGAGGCGACAGGGCGCCAGGGTCGCGACGAGCCTTAAGTTTATTTAGCGCCGTCAATAAGTTATCCACCGAAGCCCCTCCCGCGGCGCGCCCGCGCCGCGAGCTGCGCAGGCAGAGTATTGAGCTAGGTTGAACAGCGCGTTAACGACGTTTGACGGTCTTGGCGTCTCCAAGGTTTCAAATGCAGCCAAAGGGCGGTAAGATTTGGTTAATCCCGAGTTGCGCCAGCCTCCTGGCGCGAGAGGACTTTTGCGCGCGGGCCTCGGTTTCCGCACGGAGTGGATGAAATGGCGATGACGGGCAAGATCCAAGATGCGGCGGCCGCGGCGCTGACGGCGATCGAGGGCGCGCTGGATCTCCACACGCCAGAGAACGCCGCCGCGGAAAGCGCTGCCCCCGCTTCTGACAAGGCGGAAAAAGAAGACGGCCCGAAGCCGACTGCGAGCGCCGCGCCGACCCTGAAAGCCCCCACGAAGATCGCGTCGCCTCTTTCGGCGCCGCAACCCGCCAGGCCGGCGGGAAGCAAGGAGGCGCGCGACCAGCAAAAGCCGCCAGCGCCAAAAGACCAAAAGGACGAGCCGCCAAAGGCGCCCGCGCCGCGCACGCCGCCGCTCGTAGCGCCCAAGACGGAGCCCGCGAACGACGACCGCAGGACGATCGGCGAGTTGCGCCAGGCGCTGGAGGTGAAGCCGAGCGGCGGCATCGCCATTCTGACCATGTTGTCGGTAATGGTCTGGGCTGCGCTCTGGCTAATATTTGTTTACGTCCACCACGGCGATATTCTCGGCGAGGATCGGTCTTTCCTCGCGCCGAAGCCCCTGCTGACGCTGCTCGCCCTGCTCTGCCCGATCGCCTTCTTGTTCGTCACCGGCCTCCTGGCGCGCCGCGCGCAGGAAATGCGCATCGTCGCCAACGCCATGACCGAAGTCGCGATGCGGCTCATCGAGCCCGAAGCCATCGCGACCGAGCAGGTCGTCTCGCTGTCGCAAGCCATCCGCCGCGAATCCGCGTCGATGGGCGACGGCATCGAGCGCGCGCTGACGCGCGCCGGCGAGCTCGAGGTCATCGTGCGCACCGAGGTCACCAATCTCGAGCGCTCCTATGCCGAGAACGAGCGCCGCATACGCGAGCTGCTCGACGAGCTCATGCGCGAGCGCGAAGCCATCGTCGTCAACGCCGATCATGCGCGCATCGCGCTTTTCGGCGCCCGCGACCAGCTTTCCAAGGAGCTGGCCTCGACCTCCGCGCAGCTCGCGGAACAGGTCAGCGACGCTGGCTCCCGGGTGGCCTTGGCCTTGGGCTCGAAAGGCGAGGAAATGCGGATCGCGCTGGAACGCGCCGGCGACGAGTTCAACGAAGCGCTCGCGGGACACAACGCGCAGACGCTCGCAGACCTGGCACAGTCCCGGGAGGAGCTCTCGCGCGCCATCGGCGGCGCCGCGCACGACGCGACCGAACATTTTGCGCAGGGAGTCGCGCTGATCGACGACAAGCTCAGGACGACGGGCGAGGCGCTGATCGGCGACTTCTCGTCCCGCCACGACGGCGCGCTGCAGCGCATTGAGCAGCTCGCCGAGCATCTTGCGGCGCGCGGCGAGGACTTGTCGCGCCGCATCAGCGGCGCCGCCGAGGAAAGCGAGCGGCTCACAGCGCGCTTCGACGAGGCCGGGCAAAGACTCGAGCAGAGCTTCGCCTCGCATGGCGAGGCCTTCGATGCGTCGATCGCAAAGTCGGCGGAGCGACTCGCCGCACAGGTCGGCGCGCATGTCGTGGACGCCAAATCCGTGTTCGCTGGCGCGGAGCAGCAGCTCGCCGGAATGCTCGAGGCCGCGCACGCGGTGGCGCGCGAAGGGTTCGAGACGCGCGGACGCGAGATTCGCGAGGAATTTCTACGCGACGCATCCGAGCACGCCGCCACGCTCAGCGAGAGCGCCCGCGCCGCGCAGGATCGCTTCAACACGGCGGCGATCGAAGCGGTCAACGCCATTGGCGCTCATGGCGACCGCGTCACTGAAACCCTGGCGGAGCGTCTCCGGGCTTTCGAGCAGGCGGTGCTTGCCGACGGCCTTTCGGCCTTCGAGGGCGCCTTCAGCCGTCAGAGCGAGGCGGTCGCCGCGCGCGTCGCCGAACAGGACGAATCGCTCGCCGGGCGCATCGCAGAGTTCGAACAGAAGCTCGGCGAAGTCGCCGCTGCCGCCGCCGACCGGCTCGGCGAGCGTGGCGAGGCCGTGAGCGCGTCGCTCGCCGAGCGGCTCGAGGCTTTCGACGCGCTCGTGCGCGCGCATAGCGCCGCCGTCTCCACGGCGGTCGCCGAGCATGCGGAGCGGCTCGACGGCCTACTGGCCGATCGCGCGGAGAACCTCACGCGAAGCGGCGAGAGGCTCGCGGGTCTGCTGGCGGAGCATCGCGACTACGCCAAGGACCAGTTCGCCGAACAGGGCGAGGCTCTGCGTCAATCGCTGGAGCAGACGGTCGCTGGCGCAACGACAGCGCTTTCGGAGCATTCGGGCGCCGCGCAGGAACGCTTCGCCACGACGGCTGGCGAAGCCGTCGTCGCCATCGCCGCGCAAGGCGAGCGCATATTGGAGACCTTGACCGATCGCCTGTCCGACTTCCGGCAAGAGATCGAGCGCAGCAGCAGCGCCGCCGCGCAAACAGTCGCCGAGCGCGAGGAGAGCATCCGCAGACAGATCGTCGCGAGCCTTGCCGAGTTCGAGGAAAAGATCTCCCAAGCGTCGCAGGCGGCAGCCGCCGATATCGACGGTCATGGCGAGCGCATCAGCGCCGCGCTCGTGGAGCGTCTCGCGGCGCTCGACGCCTCGGTGCGCCAGCACAGCGAGGAGGTCGCCGTCGCGGTTTCCGAACATACGGTCAGGCTCGACGGGCTGCTGTCCGAAGGCGCCGAATCGCTCAAGCTGAGCGGCGAGCAGCTCGCCAGCCTCCTGAACGAGCATCGCGACTTCGCCGAAAGCCAGTTCGCGGCGCACGGCGAGGCGCTACGCGCGTCGCTGCAACAGACGGTGGCGGACGCCGCCGCCTCGCTCGCCGACCACACGAGCGCAACAGGAGACCGCTTCGCCGCGACTGCGAGCGAGGCCGTCGTCGCTATCGCCGCGCAAGGCGAGCGGATACTGGAGACGCTCGCCGACCGTTTGTCGGCGTTCGAAGAGCAGGCCGTCGCGCGCACCGACGCCGCCGCGAGAACCGTCGCCTTTCACGAGGAGAGCCTGCGCAAAGAAGTCGCCGAGAGCCTTGCCCAGTTCGAGGAGAAGACGGCGCAGGCGCTGCGCGCGACGAGCACGGAAATGGGAGGGCTTGGCGAGCGTCTCGCCGCGTCGCTTGCCGAGAACGTCTCCGCTTTCGAAGACTCCGTGCTGAAGAACAACGCCCAAGTCTCGGCAAAGGTCGCCGAGCGCGCTGAGCAGCTGGAGGCCATCGTTACGGAGAGCTTGGGCTCGCTTGACCAGGGTCACGACAAGCTCGCGGAGCTGCTTCAGGCGCAAAGCGAAGAGGCGCGCGCGCAGTTCGAAGCTCACGGCTCCGCGTTCCGCGAAAGCCTGGAGAAGACGGTGGGCGAAGCGACCTCGGCGCTCGCCAGCCAGACGGCGGAGCTGCAGGATCGTTTCGCGGTGACCGCAGGCGACGCCGTGGTGGCGATCTCGGTGCAAGGCGAGCGAATCGCTGAAACACTCACAGATCGCGTCGCGGAGTTCGAACGCGTCGTGGTCGATCACAGCCGCGACGTGACTCAAGCGCTCGCCGCGCGCGGCGAGCACATCGGCACGGCGCTCGGAGAAAATCTCCAGGCGTTCGAACGCGCGCTGCTGCGCGACGGGAACGAGCTTGCCGATCGTGTGGCCGCGCATTCGCAAAGCTTCACGAGAGAGATCGGCGAGCAGCTGCGCGCAGCGGACGAGGTCCTCGCCACGCACGGCGGAAGCTTGAGCGCCAATCTCAACACCATTGAGACGCTCGTTTCGACGCATGGCGGCGAGTTCGTCGACCGGCTCGCCGCCGAAACGGATCGCCTCGCCTCGCGCATCGGCGACAACTCGCGCCACTTCGGCGAGGAGCTCGACCAGCGCGCGCGCGCGATAGAAGACGCGATCGTGCGGCGCGGCGGGGCTCTGATCGACAAGCTGGAGAGACATGGCGTCGACGCCTCGGCGAAGCTCGACGACTCCCTGGCGAAGCTCTCGAGCGAACTCGACCACCGCGTGAACGCGATCGACAGCAAAGGCGATGCGCTTATCGACAAGATTTCAGAGCGCGCCGAGCACATCGCCGGCGTTCTCGACGAGAAGATCGGAGTCGTCGAGGGCGTCTCCTTCGCGAGGGCCAAGGACGCCGGCGATCGCATCGAGGCGCTGGCGGCGCGAATTGACGCTGGACTCACCGCGGGCGGAAAGAATCTGCACGACACGCTCGCCAAGCACGCGATCGAGGTCGCGCACGCCTTCGCCGAAGGCCATCGGCAGACCAGCGCCACACTCGACGCCAAGCTCAAGGAGCTCGACGAGACCTTCGTCTCGCGCGCAACGGAGCTGGAGCAGTCCGTCGCGCAGAGGACTGAAGAGATCGGGCGCGCGATCGATGGCCGCTCCGAAGAGCTGAGGCGGTCGCTCGAGCAGCGCACGGAGGACATCGACAGGACTCTGGGCGAACGCGCGGCGGCCCTCGACGGGCGCTTCGAGCATTTCGAGACAGATGTCGTGGGCCGGCTGGATCAGATCTCGTCCGAGCTCGACGAACGCGGGCGCGCCGTCATCGACTCGATCGGCGCCCGCGTGTTTGACATCCAGGAGACCTTGGCGACGGCGCGGCGCGAGCTCGACGCCAATCTGCATGCGCGAACCGGCGATCTCGGCCAGGCGCTTTCCGCCCGCGTGGAGGAGATGCGAACGACGCTCGAATACCGTCTTTCCGAGATGCACGGGGCCCTGGGCGAACGCGGCGCGGCGCTCGCGCGCGAGCTCAGCGAGGTCAGCGAGCGGGTGGCGCTGGCGCTCGAAAGCGGCGGCGAATCGGTTCTCGAGCGACTGAGAAAGCGGCGCGACGAGCTTGTCGGCGCGATCGACCACTCGACCCAGGCGCTGTCCGCGGCGCTCGAAACAGGCGGCCAGTCCTCGATCGCAACGCTCGTCGCCACGAACGACAAGCTCCGCGCCGAATTGCCGGCGCTGCTCGACAGTCTCGGGCACACCAACGCGTCGCTGCAGTCAATCATCGGCGAGGCGGGGGGAAGCCTCGCTCAACTCGAATCGCAGCTCGAAAGCCGGCTCCATGACTTCCAGCAGGCGATAACCGCGGTTTCCCAGCGCATCGCCGCGCTTGACCATACGGCGAGCTCGACGCTCGGCGGCGCCTCGAGGCTTGTCGGCGATCTCGAGCACAAGCAGCACGAGCTGACCGCCACCGCGAACGAGCTCGCCCGAAGCCAGGTGGCGCTCGACCACGCGTTCGACGAGCGGCGAAGCGCGCTCGAAAGCCTCGTCGATCTCATCGACCGCAAGCAGCACGAATTCGAGGACTCTGCGGCCCGCTTCTCCCAACTCGTCGACGAGAGCTTTCGCGCCGTCGAAACCCGCGCCCAGGACTTTGACGGCCTGCTCAAGGAGACAACGCAGGAGACCGCGAGCTTCGTCGAGGAGCGCTTCTCGACCATGCGCAATCTCGCCGACGAAGAGCGCTCGCGCACGTCGTCAGCCTTGCGCTCCGCCTATGAGCAGGCGCAGGGAGAGATCAACGCCGTGTTCGGCCAGGCGCTGGATCAATTCAACCAGGTTGCGGCCGAGATCCGCGGGCTCTCGCGCGAGGTTCAACGCGAGCTAGAGACCACGCGCGAGGAGGTCCGGCGCGGCGCGCAAGAGCTGCCGCGCGAGACCGCCGAGCAGGCTTCGGCGCTGCGCCGCGTCGTCGGCGATCAGGTCAAGGCGCTCAACGAGCTCACGGACATCGTTGCGCGGTCGGGCCGGGTGTTCGACGTGGCCGAGCCGACCGCCGCGCCGCGCCGGAACTTTGAGGCGCCGCGCCTCGAGACGCCCGTCCCGGCCGAGCCTCCACGTCGCGCCATGCCGTCGCTCACGCGACCGACGCCGCGCGCCGAGCCCGCCACGGAACCGAATTGGCGCTTGAGCGACGTGTTGGCGCGCGCCTCGCGCGACGAGGCGGAAGAGGCGCAGGAACGGCCCACGCGCCGGCCGCCAGCGGGCGCTCTGGACAATCTTGCGCTCGACGTCGCGCGCATGGTCGACAGCGCCGCTGTCGCCGACGTATGGCGGCGGTACCAGCGCGGGGAGCGCGAGGGACTTTTCACGCGTCATCTCTATACGACGCAGGGGCGTCAGACCTTGGACGAGATCAGACGGCGCCTGCGCGTCGATCCTGAGTTTCGCGGCCATGTGGATCAATATATCCACAACTTCGAGGAGCTTCTGGCGAAGACCTCGCGCAACGACCGCTCCGGCGCGCAATCCTTCGAGCTGCTGACGGGAGACGCCGGCAAGTTCTATACGATGCTCGGCCACGCGGCGGGCCGCTTCGACTAAAGAGACGGCGGCGCGGCGCCGATAGGCGCGGCGCGCTTAGATCACTATATGGTCTCCCATGCAAGACGCTTGGACCGCGTGCGACGACTATATCGCGCAAAAGCTCCTCCGCGCCGAAGAGGCGCAGCCTGAGACTCTGCGCCGGAACGCGGCCGCCGCCCTGCCGAAGATCGACGTCTCAGCGCCGCAGGGCAAATTCCTGCACCTGCTGACGCTCGCCCTCAAGGCGCGAACGATTCTCGAGATCGGCACGCTCGGCGGCTATTCGACGATCTGGTTCGCACGCGCGCTCGCGCCCGGCGGCAGGATCGTCACGCTCGAGCTCGAGCCCAAACATGCAGAGGTCGCGCGCGCCAACATCGCGCGTGAAGGCGCAGACGATCGGGTCGAGGTGCGGGTCGGCCCGGCGCTTAAATCCTTGCCCCGGCTGCATGAGGAAGGCTTCGGTCCGGCCGACCTGGTCTTCATCGACGCCGACAAGGAGAACAATGCCCATTATTTCGCCTGGGCGCTGCGCTTTGCGCGGCCAGGCGGCGTGATCATCGTCGACAATGTGGTGCGCGAAGGCGGGATCGTCGATCCTGCCAATCAGACGCCGATGGTCGTGGGCACGCGCGCGTTGTTCGACGCGGTCTCCGCCGAGCCCCGCGTGGCGGCGACCGCGGTGCAGACGGTCGGCGCCAAGGGCTGGGACGGCTTTCTGCTCGCTTATGTGAAGTGAGCGCGCCAGGGCGCGGTCGCCTCGATCCATTCGCGTGCGCGCGCCTCGGGGTTCTCGTTGCGCAGGACGTCGGTCACGACGCCGGCGCTGTCGGCCCTCGCCGCAAGCGCCAACAACGCCCGCTCGGGCGTCAGGCCGCCGATGGCGACGAGCGGAACGGCGCCGATCCTTCTCTTCCACTCCGTGACGCGATCGAGCCCCTGCGGCGCAAAAGCCATCTGCTTCAGCAGCGTCGGATAAACGGGTCCGAGCGCGACGTAATCGGGTCGAAGCGCGAGCGCCCGCGCCAGCTCGGCATGGTCATGCGTAGAGACGCCGAGCTTCACACCCGCCGCGCGTAGCGCCGCGATATCGGCGCCGTCGAGATCGCCCTGGCCGAGATGAACGAAATCGCAGCCCTCCTCGATCGCCAGGCGCCAATAGTCGTTGACGACGAGCTGCGCCGACGCCTCGGCGCAGAGCCGCTTGGCGCGCCTGATTTGCGCTCGAACCTCCCCTTCGCCGCGATCCTTGACGCGCAGCTGCACCAGCTTCACGCCCTGTGGCAGCAGGCGCGCGAGCCACGCCGCGTCGTCGACAATCAGGTAGAAGGGATCGAGCTTCACGCGGCGCCAAGGTCAAAGGCGCGGCCGAGCACCGGCGTCGAGGGCTCGGCGAGGTCGCGCGGCGTCATGGGCTTCGCGAGATAGGCCGCGCGGCCGGCGGCGACCGCCAGCGCGAAAGCGCCCGCCATTGCGACGGGATCGCCGGCCCTGGCGACCGCGGTGTTGAGCAGAACGGCGTCGAAGCCCAGCTCCAGCGCCGCCGCCGCATGAGACGGCGCGCCGAGGCCAGCGTCGACGACAAGCGGAACGTCGGGAAAGCGCACTCGCAACGCCCGCAAGCCGAACGCGTTGTTGAGTCCGCGTCCCGAGCCGATCGGCGCCGCCCAGGGCATCAACACTTTGCAGCCAGCGTCGACGAGCTTCTCGGCCACGACCAGATCCTCGGTCATGTACGGAAAGACGTCGAAGCCGTCGCGCGCGAGAATCCGTGCGGCGTCGACGAGGCCGAAAGGATCCGGCTGCAGCGTGTCCTCGTCGCCGATGACCTCGAGCTTGATCCAGCTCGTCGCGAACAGCTCGCGCGCCATTTGTGCGGTGGTCACGGCCTCCTTGACGGTCAGGCAGCCGGCGGTGTTCGGCAGCACGCGCGCGCCAGTCTCGCGGATGAGCCGCCAAAACCCCTCGCCCGCGCGCGAATCGCCGGCCTCGCGCCGCAAAGACACGGTGACGATCTCGGCTTTCGAAGCAGCGATCGCGCGCTTGAGGATCGCGGGGGAAGGATAACGCGCGGTGCCGAGCAGCAGGCGCGAGTGCAGCTCGACGTCATAGAGCTTCAGCAGGTCGCTCAAGTTCGCCGCCCTCGAATCTCGTGAAATGCCCCCGCCCTCACCCTCCCCCGCTTCGCGGGAGAGGGGGTGGCAGGCGTTGCTCGCAATGTCGGTGACGCGTGGAGCCAGCTCCCTCTCCCGCGAAGCGGGGGAGGGTTGGGGAGGAGGTGATCGGCGTTCAATTTCTCTAATCACCTCTATCCTCCCTGGCGCGGGGAGACGATCTCGACCGCGTCACCTTCGTGAAGCCTCTTCTCGTCGCGGTCCTTGGCGCGCACGAACTCTTGGTTGAGCGCCGTGGCGACGTGTCGGTCGCCGAGCCCCAGCTCCTCGAGCAAAAGCGCAAGCGTCGGCGACCGGACCTCGCGCGCCTTGCCATTGACCTCAATCCTCACCCGCAACCTCCGGGAACCACGCGTCATCGAGCAGCATCTGCGCCGCACGCCGCGCCAAGGCCGGCGCGAGCAGGAAGCCATGCCGATAGAGTCCGTTAATATAAAGAGTGTCCCCCCGCCTGATAAGCCGCGGCAGATTGTCGGCGAAGGCTGGACGCACGTCCGAGCCTGTCTCGACCACCTCGGCCTCGGCAAAAGCAGGGTGGATCGCGTAAGCCGAGCTGATCAGCTCCGCGAGCGAGCGCGCGGTGACCCGGGCGGCCTCCTCATTCTCGATCATCGTCGCGCCGACCATGAACAGGCCGCCGCCGCGCGGCACCACATAGACTGGGCGCTTGGCGTGCAGCATGCGGATCGGCCGCGAGAAGCTCAGCTCGCTCGTGCGCAAGGTCATCATCTCGCCCTTGACGCCGCGCAGGGTCGGCAGCGCGTCGCGGGAAGCGAAGCCCCTGGCGTCGACCGTGAAATCGGCGTCGCCGCGCGGCCTGGCGCCATAGCGCAGCTTGACGTTCCGCATCTTATGCAGACGCTCCGCCAGCGCCGCCATCGCCTTTTGAGGATCGAGATGCGCCTCGCCCGGGAAATAGAGCGCCGCATCGAAGCGCCCTTCGAGATCAGGCTCGAGCGCGGCGACGCCCTCGGCGTCGAGCTTCTCATAATTTTCCGTGCGGCGGGAAAAGTCGATCAGCTCGGCGCGTTCTTTCGCGGGGGCGACGACGAGGCTGCCCTTGGTCGTGGCGACGGGGATGTCCCGGATCCAAAATTCCAGAGCTTCGGCGCCAAGCTCGGCGACGATAGGCTCGGCGCTTTGGAGCTCGCACCAGGGTGCGATCATGCCGCCGGCGAAGCGCGAGCAGCCCTGCCCCGCCTGCATATGGCGCTCGACGAGCTCGACCTCGGCGCCGCGGCGCGCCAGCTCGAAGGCCGCGGTGAGCCCGGCGACGCCAGCGCCGATGACCTCAATGCGCATGGGAACCCCGATTTAAAGTCACGCCGCGCCTTTCCAGGTTTGAGACAAAGCGTTTATACATCCGCGGTCCACCCTCTGTCCCCGACGCCAAATGTCCCACAACGCCTTCGGCCATCTCTTCCGCGTCACCACCTTCGGCGAGAGCCACGGGCCCGCGCTCGGCGCGATCGTGGACGGCTGCCCGCCGCTCCTGCCGCTCGCGGCAGAGGATATCCAGGTCTTTCTGGACAGGCGCAAGCCGGGCCAGTCGCGCTTCACGACGCAGCGGCGCGAGGCCGATGAGGTCAAGATTCTCTCGGGCGTCTTCGAGAGCAAGACCACCGGGACGCCGATCGCGCTTCTGATTGAGAACACCGACCAGCGCGCGAAGGACTATAGCGAGATCGCGCAGAAATACCGGCCCGGCCACGCCGACTACGTCTATGACGCCAAGTATGGGATCCGGGACTACCGCGGCGGCGGGCGCTCCTCAGCCCGCGAGACCGCGGCGCGCGTCGCCGCCGGCGCCGTCGCCCGCAAGGTCATCGGCGGCGTCGCGATCCGCGGCGCGCTGGTGCAGATCGGCCCCCACAAGATCGACCGCAACCGCTTCGACTGGGACGAGGTCGACAAGAACCCGTTCTTCTGCCCCGACAAGCGCGCCGCCGAATGCTGGGCCGATTATCTCGACGGGGTCCGCAAGGCCGGCTCGTCTATCGGGGCGGTGATCGAGCTGGAGGCTTCGGGCGTTCCTGTCGGCTGGGGCGCGCCGGTCTATGGCAAGCTCGACGCGGAGCTTGCGAGCGCGCTGATGTCGATCAACGCGGTGAAGGGCGTCGAGATTGGCGCGGGATTCGCGGCGGCCGAGCTCACGGGCGAAGAAAACGCCGACGAGATGCGCCGCGGTCCCGACGGGGCGCCAATGTTCCTGTCGAACAACGCCGGTGGGATTCTCGGGGGCATATCGACGGGCCAGCCGATTCTGGCGCGTTTCGCGGTCAAGCCGACCTCGTCGATCCTCACCGCGCGCCGCACGATCGACAGCTCCGGCGCCGAGACCGAGGTCTCGACGAAGGGCCGCCACGACCCTTGCGTCGGCATCCGGGCCGTGCCGGTCGGCGAGGCCATGATGGCCTGCGTGCTGGCGGATCAGTTTTTGCGTCATCGGGCGCAGACGGGAAAAAGATAAGGGCAGGGCCATGCGAGATGTGCCGCAGTTTGCATCACACGCGCAACCTGCCCCCTCTCCCCGCTTGCGGGGAGAGGGCTGGGGTGAGGGGCGCGGGGGATTCGACCCCAAGGCTTGTGAAGCACACGGTCTTTCCCTCTCCCCGCAAGCGGGGAGAGGGAACCGACTCGGGTTGTTGGACGCTCTCTGCCTTCTCTTCTTCGCCCTGTGCACCCCCGCCTTCGCCCTCGACAAGATCATGTTCGCCACCAACTGGCGGGCGCAAGCGGAGCATGGCGGCTTCTATCAGGCCGTCACCGACGGCACTTACGCCCACTATGGCCTCGACGTGACGATCCAGCAAGGCGGGCCGCAGACCAATTCGCGACTGCTGCTCGCCTCGGGCAAGGTCGACTTCGCCATGGGCGCCAATCTCATCCAGACTTTCGAGGCTGTGAAGCAGAACATCCCGGTCGTCGACGTCGCCGCGATGTTTCAGATCGATCCGATCGTCTTCCTCTCGCATCCCGACGTCGGCTTCGACCGCTTCGAGGATCTGCCGAAAGCCACCGCCTTCGTGGCGAACGACATGCTGGTCTCGGTCTATCAATGGCTCAAGCAGGCCCATGGCTTTCGCGAGGATAAAGTGAAGCCCTATGGCTTCAACCAGGCGCCCTTCATCGCCGACAGATTCACGATCGAGGAAGGCTATCTCACCTCCGAGCCTTATCAGGTCGAGCGCGTCGCCGGCTTCAAGCCCAATGTGTTCCTGCTCGCCGATTACGGCTACGACTCCTATTCGACGACGATCGAGGCGCGCGCCGAGACGATCGCGAGGAACCCCGATCTCGTGCAGCGCTTCGTCGACGCCTCGATCATCGGCTGGCGCAATTATCTCCATGGCGACAACCGCGCCGCTAACGCCATGATAAAACGCGATAATCCCGAGATGACCGACGGCCTTCTTGCTTACGGGATCGCCAAGATGAAGGAGCGCGGCGTCGTCGACGGCGGCGACGCCAGGACGCTTGGCGTCGGCGTCATGACGGACGCGCGGGTGAAAAGCTTCTTCGACAAGATGGTCATGGCCGGCGTCGTGCCTGCTAATCTTCCGTATCAGAAGGGCTATACGACGCGGTTCGTTGGCAAGGGCGTCGGACTGGAGAACGACGGCAGGTGACGCTTCAGCGCCAGCATAGCGAGGCCATCCAGGAGCCATCCACTCCTCCCGGATCGCTTCGCTCCGCTCGCGATGACGCGCTCGTCTCGTTTGAAAAAGTCGGCAAGTCCTTCGGCGCGGCGACTGCGCTGCGCGCGCTCGACTTCGACGTCTATCCAGGCGAAACGCTGACGCTGCTTGGTCCTTCTGGCTGCGGCAAATCGACGGCGCTGCGGCTGCTCGCCGGGCTCGCGCAGCCGACAAGCGGCGAGATCCGGTGGAACTGTGCCGCTGCGCGCGAGAAGATCGGATTCGTTTTCCAGGAGGCGACGTTGCTGCCCTGGGCCGACGTCTTCGCCAATGTCTATCTGCCGTTGCGTCTCGCGGGGGTCGCGCGGCGCGACGCCGCGCCGCGCGTGAGCGAGGCTCTGGAGCTCGTGGGTCTCGCGCAATTCCCGCGCGCGCTGCCGCGCGAGCTGTCGGGGGGCATGAAAATGCGCTGCGCGATCGCTCGGGCGCTCGTCATGCGCCCCGCCCTGCTGCTGATGGATGAGCCCTTCGCTGCGCTCGACGAGGTGACACGCTGGAAGCTCAATGACGAGCTGCTGACGCTCAAGGCCAGGCTCGGCGCCACGATCGTGTTCGTCACCCATTCGGTGCTCGAGAGCGCGTTTTTGTCGACGCGCGTCGTCGTGCTCGCAGCGAAGGGCGGCGGGATCGTCGACGAGATCGCCGTCGACCCCAAGCTCAAGCGCGACGCCGACTTTCGCTTGAGCTCGGAATTCATGAGCGTCTGCCGGCGCGCCTCGCAGGCTCTGCAGCGCGCGATGAGCGAAGCGCGGCCATGATCGCAGCACGCCGCCTTCTCATCGCCGCCGCCCCGCCCACTCTCGCCTTCGCCGCATTATTGGCGCTTTGGGAAGGCATCGTGCGCTTCTATGGGATCGCGCCCTATGTCCTGCCGGCGCCGAGCGCGATCTTCGCCACGCTCGTCGAGGAGCGCGCGCTGCTCTTCTCCTCCGCCGCGACGACGCTCCTTGTCGCGCTCGAGGCGCTGGCGCTGGCGACGCTCTGCGGCGCAGCCCTCGCGCTGGTGATGTCGCAGTCGAAATGGCTGGAGCGGACGCTGACTCCCTACGCGGTCATGCTGCAGGTGACGCCGATCATCGCCATAGCGCCACTGCTTCTCGTCTATCTCTCGCCGGCGCAGGCGGTGCTGGTCTGCGCCTTTCTCGTGGCGTTCTTTCCGATCCTGTCGAACACGGCGCTAGGGCTCGCCTCGGTCGACCATGCGCTGCTCGACCTTTTTGACCTCTACCGCGCCTCGCCCTGGAAACGGCTGATCTACCTGCGCGCGCCGGCGGCGCTGCCGCAGTTCCTCGCGGGCCTGCGCATCGCCGGTGGCCTTGCACTGATCGGCGCCGTGGCCGCGGAGCTTGCCGCGGGCTCGGCCGGACAAGGCGCGGGCCTCGCCTTTCGCATCGTGGAGGCAGGCTTTCGGCTCGACGTGCCGCGCATGTTCGCGGCGCTCACATTGCTCTCGTTCATGGGCGTCGCCATCTATGGCGCGCTGTCGCTCTTGACGCACGTCGCCCTCCGCCGCTGGCACGAGAGCGCAAGGACCCGAAGCGGATGAGACACAAAGCGGAAACAGAGCAGGGTCGGTCGCCGGCGCTAAATCTGATAGATTTGGTCGGGTTAATGTGCGAGACGGAGCAGCTTGCGCCTCCGAGACCGGACAGCGTTTCGGACTGACCTACGTCCAGGGCCTCCATAGCAGCATGAACATTTCCGCCCCCTTCGTCCATCGTCCGGTCGCGACCACGCTGCTCGGTTTCGCCGTGCTGCTCGCGGGCGTCATGGGCTTCGCCAATCTTTCAGTGTCGCCGCTGCCGCAGGTGGATTTCCCAACCATTCAGGTCACGACGCAGCTTCCCGGCGCCAATCCCGACACGATGGCGTCGCTGGTCACGGCCTCGCTCGAGCGGCAGTTCGGCCAGATCCCGTCCCTGTCGACGATGTCGTCGCAGAGCACCTTCGGCTTCTCGCAGATCACGTTGCAGTTCGATCTCGACCGCGACATCGACGCGGCGGCACAGGACGTGCAGTCGGCGATTAACGCGGCGGCCTCCACCCTGCCCCGAAACCTGCCCTATCCGCCGGTCTATGCCAAGGTGAATCCAGCCGACACGCCGATTGTGACGCTGGTTCTGCGTTCGGAGACGGCGCCGCTGCGCGTGCTCTCCGATCTCGCCGACACGCAGCTCGCACCGCGCCTGTCCGAGGTCGCAGGCGTCGGGCGCGTGCTCGTCGAGGGCGGCGTGCGCCCTGCGATCCGCATACAGGCCGATCTCCAGCGGCTTGCCGCCAACAATATGAGCATGGACGATCTCCGGCTCGCCATCGCCGCGGCCAACACCGCCGGGGCCAAGGGGTCGATCGACGGCACGAAGCAGTCCTACACGCTTGACGCCAACGACCAGATATTCAAAGCCGCGGATTACAAATCGGTCGTGGTCAACTGGGTCAACGGGCGCCAGATCATGCTCTCGGATGTCGCAACGGTCATCGACGGGCTTGAAAACGCCCGCGTCGGCGGCTGGTATCGCGGCAAACCGGCCATCGTCGTCGATGTCTTGCGCCAGCCGAACGCCAACATCATCAACACCGTCGATGGGCTGAAAAAAGAGCTCCCCAATCTGCGCCGCCTGCTCGCGAGGGGCATGACGCTCGATATCGTCAGCGACCGCACAGACACGATCAGCGCCTCGATCCAGGATGTCGAGTTCACGCTCGTCGTCGCCGTCGCGCTGGTCGTGATGGTGGTGCTGCTGTTCCTGCGCAGCCTGCGGGCGACAATCATCGCGGCGATCAGCCTCCCGCTCTCGATCGTCGCCACATTCGCGACGATGTGGGCGGCGAAATTCTCGCTCGACAACCTCTCCCTGATGGCGCTGACTATTGGCACGGGCTTTGTGGTCGACGACGCCATCGTCATGATCGAGAACATCGTCCGCAACATCGAGCGCGGCAAGACGCCGTTCCAGGCCGCGCTCGACGGCGCGCGCGAGATCGGCTTCACCGTTGTGTCTCTGACGGTCTCGCTCATCGCGGTGTTCATCCCCCTGCTGTTCATGACGGGGCTCGTCGGTCGCATGTTCCGCGAATTCGCGTTGACGCTGACGATGGCCGTCGTGGTCTCGGCGATCGTCTCCCTGACGCTCACGCCGATGCTCTGCGGACAAATTCTGCGGTCCAACGCCCGGCACGAGGAGAGAACCTCCTGGCTCGACCGGCTCTATGCCGCGACGCTCGACTGGTCCATGCGCCATCGCCCGCTCATGATGACGCTCACCCTGGTCACGCTCGCCGTCACCGTGGCGCTTTACGTCTTCATCCCCAAAGGCTTCCTGCCGCGGCAGGACACCGGCCTGCTGACTGCGGTTCTGGAGACCTCTCCCGACATTTCCTTCGACGCCATGAAAAAACTCCAGGGCGACGTGGAAAACATTTTCGCGCGCGATGGCGCGGTCGCCGCCGTGACGTCCGTGCTCGGCGTCGGGCCGCTCAACGCGACCACCAACGTTGGCCACTATCAGATCGTGCTCAAGAACCGCGAGGAGCGCCGGGAGAACGCCGAACAGATCGCGGATCGCCTCAAGGAGGTGGCCAACCGGGAGGCCGGGGCGACCCTTTATATCGAGCCGGTGCAGGACATCCAGATCACGACCCGAGCGAGCCGCTCGCAATTCCAATATACGATGACGACGGCGAACGCCCAGGAGTTGCGCGAATGGTCGGCGAAGCTGCTCGCGGCGCTGCGCGGCGAGCCGACTCTGCGCAACGTCGCCTCCGAAACGCAGGACGGCGGCCTGCGCAGCCTCGTGCACATCGATCGCGAGACGATGGGGCGGCTCGGAGTCTCGATGCAGAACGTCGACGACATCTTAAACGACGCTTTCGGCCAGCGCCAGATTTCGACGATCTATACGCAGTCGAACCAGTATCGCGTCATTCTCGAAGCCGCGCCGCAGTATCAGCGCGATCCAAACGCGCTGAACAGGCTATATGTGGCGGCGCCCGGCGGCGGGCCGCAGGCCCCGCTCGGCAGTCTCGTGCGCATCGAACAGGTGACGGCGCCGCTCGTCGTCGCGCATCAGGAGCAGTTTCCGGCGGCGACGATCAGTTACGATCTTGGCCGGGGCGCCTCGCTCGGCGACGCGGTGGAGACGATCTCGCGCGTCGAGCGCGAGATGGGGATGCCGCGCACGATTGTCGGCATCTTCAGCGGCGACGCCGCAGAATTCAACAAGTCGCTGGCGAGCGAGCCTTATCTGCTCGTCGCCGCGATCATCGCGATCTACATCGTCCTTGGCGTGCTCTACGAAAGCTTCGTGCATCCGTTCACGGTGCTGACCACCTTGCCCTCCGCGGGCGTCGGCGCGCTGCTCGCGCTGATAATTTTCAGGCTCGACATGTCGATCGTCGCTCTGATCGGCGTCGTGCTGCTCATGGGCATCGTCAAGAAAAACGCCATCATGATGATCGACTTCGCCCTCGACATCGAGCGCGAAGAGGGCGCAGGCCCCGAGGAGTCGATCGTGCGCGCGGCGAAACTCCGCTTCCGCCCGATCATGATGACCACGCTCGCAGCGCTGCTGGGCGCGCTGCCGCTCGCGCTCTCGCACGGCGCCGGCAGCGAGCTGCGCATTCCGCTCGGCGTCTCGATCATCGGCGGGCTGCTGCTGTCGCAACTGCTGACGCTCTACACAACGCCGGTCATCTATCTTGCCGTCGACGGGCTCCGCCGCCGCTCGGTCCGACGTCCGCAGCCTCATTCCGTCGCAGCGCCGGAAGACGAAAAGGCGGACCTCGACGCTGTCCCCGAGGGGGCGGCGGAGTGAGCATTTCCGAGCCGTTCATCCGCAGGCCGGTCGCGACCACGCTGCTGTCGGCGGCAGTGTTCCTGATCGGTCTCGTGGCCTATTTCGCGCTTCCGGTCGCGAGCCTTCCGGCGGTGGATTTCCCGGCAATCGGCATTTCCGCCGCCCGCCCCGGCGCCGACCCCGAGACCATGGCGGCGACGGTCGCCGCGCCGCTTGAGCGAAGGCTCGCCAACATCTCCGGCCTTGTCGAGTTGACCTCGATCAGTTCGCTTGGTTCGACACAGATCATTGCGATGTTCGATCTCGCGCGAAATGTGGACGCAGCGGCGCGCGACGTGCAGGCGGCGATCAACGCCGCCGCCACCGATCTGCCGACGGATTTGAGCAATCTGCCAACCTTCCGCAAGTCGAACACATCGGGCGCGCCGATACTCGTGCTGGCGCTGACCTCGGACTCCATGCCGACGAGCGCCGTGTTCGACGCGGCGGACACCACCATCGCCCAGCGCATCTCGCAGGTCTCGGGCGTCGGCGGCGTTATTGTCGCCGGCGCGGAGCAGCCGGCGATCCGCGTACAGGTGGACCCCTCGCGCGTCGCCGCCATGGGAATCGGCCTCGATCAGGTCGCGAGCGCCGTCATTAGCGGCAATGTTCAGTCCGCGACCGGCGCGCTCGGCGGCGACGCTCAGAACGTCACGATCGCGACCGACGACCAGCTCAACACGCCCGCCGAATACCGCAGCGTCGTGGTCGCGACGAACGGCGACCGCGTCGTTCGCCTTGGCGACATTGCAACTGTCCAGCGCGGCGTTCGCAACCGCAACGCCGCCGGCTGGTATAACGGCAGGCCGGCGGTGATCCTGCTGGTCTTCAAGCAACCGGGCGCGAACGTCATCGAGACGGTCGACGCCATTCAGACGCTCCTTCCGCAATTGCAGCAGTGGATTCCGCAAGGGATCAAGGTCTCGACGCTCGCCGACCGCACGCAGACCATTCGCGCGAGCGTCTCCGACATCCAGCGCACGCTGTTCATCTCCATCTGCCTCGTCATGGCTGTGGTGTTCGTGTTCCTGCGCCGGGCCTCGCCGGTCGCGGCGGCGGGCGTCACAGTCCCGCTGTCCCTCATCGGCTCCTGCGCCGCGATGTGGGCGACGGGTTTCTCGATCGACAACCTGTCGCTCATGGCGCTGACCATCGCGGTCGGCTTCGTCGTCGACGACGCGATCGTCATGATCGAGAACGTCGAGACGAACATGGAGCACGGCATGAGCGCCATGCAGGCGTCGCTCGCCGGCGCGCAGCAGATCGGCTTCACCGTGCTCTCGATCAGCCTGTCGCTGGTCGCCGTGTTCATTCCGCTCCTGTTCCTGCCGGGCGTCGCCGGCAAGCTGCTGCAGGAGTTCGGATACACGCTCACCTTCGCGATTTTGATCTCGATGGTGGTCTCGCTGACCGCGACGCCGATGCTCTGCGCCTGGCTGCCGCACTCCAAAAACCGCAAGCGCACGAAGTTCGACGAGATCGTCGAGTCCGCCCTCGACTGGGTGATTTCGCATTACGCGCGAAGCCTGCGCAGCGCCATCGATCATCCCTGGATCATGCTTGGCGCGATTCTTTCCACCGTCGTCCTGACAGTCTTCTTATACATATACATCCCCAAGGGTCAGCTCCCGCAGGACGACATCGGGCTTTTGAACGGCACGACCGAAGCTGCCGCCGACGTGTCTTTCGACGAGATGGTGCGGCTGCAAAAGCAGGCCATGGCCGTGCTGAATGCGGACCCGGACGTCGCCGAGGTCGGCTCTTTTCTCGGCTCCGGCAATCTTACCGCCTCGATGAATCAGGGACGGCTGTTCGTGGCGCTGAAGCCCTCCGGTCAGCGCCGATCTTCGAGCTTCGAGGTCATCGACCGGCTGCGCCCCAAATTCGCGGAAATCCCCGGTCTGACAGTGACCATGATTCCCTCTCAGGACCTGCGCTCCAGCGGGCGGCTCAGCAAGGCGCTCTATCAATACACGCTTTCGGACAGTTCGCTGCCAGAACTCACCGAATGGTACGAAAAGATTCTGGAACGCCTCCAGAAACTGCCCGAGCTTGCCGATGTGTCGTCGGACCGCCAACAGGGCGGGCTCAAGGCCAATATCGTCATCGATCGCCCAGCCGCCGCGCGATTGGGCGTCGCGATCTCGACCCTCGACGCCGGACTAAACAGCGCCTTCGGGCAGCGCCAGGACTCGATCATCTACACCCAGCGCAACAACTACCGGGTCGTGATCGAGATTCCCCGTGCGCGCCAGCGCGACATCCGCGACCTCTCCGGCATTTATGTCAGTAAAACGGGCGGCGGCCAGGTTCCGCTCGAGTCCATCGCTCACGTCGAACGCGGCTCAAGCCCGCTGGTCGTCAATCATCAGGGCGTCGTGCCGGCGATCACGATCACCTTCAACGTCGCGCCGCATTCGTCGCTACAGGCCGCCACGAGAGCCATCGAAAAAGCCGTCGGCGAAATGCCGCTGCCGCGCGGATTGCGCGTGGGCTTCGCCGGCGACGCCGCCGACTTCCAGAAAACCTCCGGCGGCATGGGGATCGCGCTGCTCGGCGCGCTGCTTTCCGTCTATATCATCCTCGGCGTGCTCTACGAGAGCTACATCCATCCGATCACGATCATCTCGACACTGCCTTCGGCGACCGTCGGCGCTGTGCTTGCGCTCGAACTTTTCGGTATGGAGTTCACCACCATCGCTTTCATCGGCCTCCTGCTCCTGATTGGCATCGTCAAGAAGAACGGGATCATGCTGGTCGACTTCGCGCTGCACGCGGAGCGCGAACGCGGCATGAGCGTGCACGACGCCGCGATCGAGGCCGCGATCGAACGATTTCGTCCGATTATCATGACGACGCTCGCGGCGCTGTTCGGGGCCCTGCCGCTCGCCTTCGCCACCGGCGTCGGCGCCGAGATGCGCAGACCGCTGGGCATTACGATCGTCGGCGGCCTGATCCTGAGCCAGTTGCTGACGCTTTACACGACGCCGGTGATCTACCTGCTCATGAGCAAGCTGCGACGCGAGAAGGGCGCGGCGACGAAAGCGCCCGTCGCGCTCGCGCCAAAAACGGCCTAAATTTCGGGGTTTTTGCGCTGCTGCGGCTTCGCCATTGGATTTTTCGCCGGATAGCCGTATATGCGTTGTCCGAGCGCCGCCCGGACGGGCGGAAATCAACGAGGCGGATGATGAGCACCTTCGAAAAACGCGAGGATACCTTCGAGAAAAGCTTCGTGCATGAGGAGGAGCTGCATTTTCGCGCCGAGGCGCGCCGGAACAAGCTTTTAGGGCTTTGGGCCGCGGAGAAGCTCGGCAAGTCCGGCGAGGCCGCCCAGGCCTACGCCGAGGAACTCGTCGTGGCCGAGACCGTTCCGAACGCCGCCGATGTCATCGTCGCACGGGTCTCGAAGGATTTTACGGATGCTGGAGTCGAGCAATCCGAGCATCAGATCCGCCGCACCCTGGACGAGCTCATGGCGCAGGCGACCGCCGAGATCAAAGCGGGAAGATAAGGGCGGAAGGCGGGGTCGGCCCCTCTCCCACGGAGCGGGAGAAGGGGCTGATAACTCCTACCCATGCGCCTCGGTCCTGTGTGGCGCGTGCGCGGAGACTTCCTTGGCCAGTCTTCCAGTCAGCTCTGCGAGATGATCAAAGCGGGCCTCGTAGAACCCAGCCCCCGCCGTCGCCGAGCGCAGCTCGACAATCAGATTGTCCATCTCAGCCTCGGGGATCAGCGTCTCGAGCTTGTCCCAGCTGTCCCAGCCTTCGCGCGGGCCGAAACCCAAGATCTGCCCACGCCGGCCCGAGGCGATCGCCGTCGCCCGCGACATGCCCTCGGACGGCGTGTAGATCGTCACCGCCAGCACCGGCTCCAGCAGCACGCTATCTGCTTTAGAGAGCGCCTCGCTCATGCCGATGCGCGCCGCCGTGCGGAAGGCCATGTCGGAGGAGTCCACCGTATGGTAGGAGCCGTCGGTCAGCACCGCCTCCACGTCGACCACCGGGAAGCCCAAAGGCCCGTGCGCGAGCGCGTCCTGGCAGCCGGCCTCCACCGACGCAAAATATTGCCTCGGCACCGCGCCGCCATGCACCTGCTCCGAGAAACGGAAGCCCTCGCCGCGCTCGCGCGGGGCGATCTGCAAGGCCACGTCGCCGAACTGTCCGTGGCCGCCCGACTGCTTCTTGTGCCGCCCGCGCGCCGACGCAGGCTTCCGGATCGTCTCCTTGTAGGCGACCGCAGGCTTATGGGAATCGACCGCGACGCTAAAGCGCGACGCGAGCCGCTCCAGCGTCACGCGTAGATGCATCTCGCCCTGGCCCATGAGCTTGATCTCGGAGAGCTCCTGGTCCTGCAAGAAGATCAGCGACGGATCCTCCTCGATGAGCTTCGCCATCGCGCCGGCGAGCTTCATCTCGTCCTTACGGTCCTTCACCTTCAGCGCCACCGCGTGCACCGGCGGCGGCGCGCCGTTGCCGCATTTCACCGCATCCTTCGCGCCCCCGCGCGGATCGCCGGAGAGCTGGTCCCCCGTCATCGCATGGTCGAGCCGTCCGAAGGCCAGCGTGTCGCCTTCCGCCGCCTCCGAACGCTTCGACACGGCGCCGCCGAGCAGGCGCGAGAGGCCGGAAACTTTCTCCTCGCCGCCCGGCGAGAGCACGGGCTGGCCGTCGACAAAACCTCCGCGCAGCACCCGGGCGAACGAGAGCTTCCCGCCATGCGCTGTGTGGATCGTGCGGACAACGCGCGCGAGCGGCGCTCCCCTGTCGGCGACGCCAAGCCGCGCGCGGGTCGCCTCTACCGCCGGCGCCTCGTGCCGGAGCGCCTTCAGGAGCCGCGTAGCGCCCTCGCCGCGCAGTGCGGAGCCGAAGAACACCGGCACAATGACGCCGGCCCGCAGCTCCTTGGCGAGGTCGTCGAAAACCTGGTCGCGCGGCGGCTCGATGTCGGCGATCAGCTCCTCCATGAGCGCGTCGTCGTAGTCGGCGAGCCGCTCCAGCATCGAATAGCGCTCGGCCTTCTCCTCGTCGGCGTCGCCCGCAGGAATCTCGATCACTTCGGAGGCCGCATGCTCGCGATAGACATAGGCGCGCTCCAGCGCGAGATCGATGAAGCCGATCGCGACGCCGTTCTTCCAAATCGGCATCTGCCGGGCGAGCAGCGGAGTGCGCGAAGCGGGCTGGAGCAGCGCGAGCGTCTCGCGCACGCCAAGCGTCGTGGAGTCAATCTTGTTGACGAAGAGGAAGCGAGGGACCTTCAGCTCCTCGAGATCGCGCAGGATCAGCTGTAGCGCGAAAGTTTTGCGAGGATCCGCCTCGCAGACGACGATCGCCGCATCGCAGAGCGGCAGCACATGGCGCGCCTCGGTGGCAAATTCCAGCGAGCCGGGCAGATCGATGAACGTATATTGATCGCCGAGATAGTCGGCGTGGCCGATATTGGCCTCGACGCTCATCTGATGCGATCGCGCCTCCTGCGAGAGATCGCCGAGAGCCGTTCCCTCGCGGGCCGCGCCGGCGTGCGTCAATAGCGCCTCGAAAAGCTTGGTCTTGCCGCTCTGAAAGGGGCCTATCACGGCGATCAGCCGCGGCCCCCCTTCTCTGACGCCGTGGTGATTGCCCTCTGACATCGCGCGCTCCTCCCTCGGAGCCTTCTTTAACGAACCCTGTGCCGGCTCCGTTACGGGATCGTCCCACCTCCGCCGCGCGAGCGCAAGACAAATCCGTGACATATGTTGCCGCAGGCGCGAGCGCGGCGAGTGGGCCTCGCGTCACGCGCCTTGCCGTCGCTAGCCGGCCCGGCTCGCGGCGCCGCACAAGGCGTTCAGATTGGCGAGGCCCTGCTCGAACTGGGGCCCGATCATCTTGTCGCAGCTGCTGTTGATGAGGTTCGTGACCTTGGCGACTAGGTTGAGGCGCCCCGTGATCGTCCACGCCACGCGCGTGCCCGAACCCTCGGGCGTCAGGCGGAAGAAGGCGTCGTTCAAGGCCTTGCGCGGCCTGAAAAACTCGAGCTTGATGTCGATCGCTTCGTTCGGGCGGCTGTCTGCGATCGTCAGGCGCCCCGCGCCGACCTTGGCGTCGCCCGACCACTCCAGGGTTGCGCCCGCGCCGGCGGCCGGGCCGGAATAGGTCATCTGCCGCCGCGGGTCGAGTTTGGCCCAGGGCGACCAGCCCTCCCAGCTCCGCAGCTCGTTGATGAGAGCGAAGACGCGCGCTGGCGGCGCGTCGACCACCCCCTCGCGCGTGACCCGGAACCGGTCCGGCGCCATGACGATCACCGCCCCCATCAAGGCCAGGCCGAAATACAGCAGAACGAGAAGCACGCCCCACATGACACGTCTCCTTTTTTGATGCAATTATACGCGTCCTGCCGCCTTCGGCAATCGGGTCCTCGCGCGAATGCGAGGGTGGGCGGCTTCGCAATGTGACGCATCGTCGCGCGACAAGTCCGCAAAACTTGATATAAGGGGCCATGCGGCGCGAAGGCCGTGAAACGCGAGCCTGGACGGCGGCGCGGGCAGGCTCGCGCAAAGTAAGAACAAACCAACAAAAGCAAGGGGAGTCGAAACATGAACCTCAAGTTTGTCGCGGTCGTGATCGCTGCGACGCTCGGCGCCGCGGGCAACGCTTACGCTCACGGCGGCGTCAGCATCCAAGAGGGCCAGTGCATAATGAAAATTGGCCCGGATCAAATGACCTTCACTGGCTATCAGCCAATCAAGTCGCGCGAGCAGTTCTGTGACGACATTCCGGATGTCGGCCCCACGATCATTGTGCTCGACGCGCAGCAGGACGAATTGCGCGATATGGCGCTCGAGATGCGCATCCTGCGCAACGTCGGCCAGAAGGACGACAGTGAAAACATGGAAGCCAACACGGAATATTACGTTCCGCCGAAGAAGTACAAGACCGGCACGCTGAATTTCGAGTACAATTTCGCAAACAAGGGCAACTATATCGGCCTCGTCAAGGCGCGCAACGACGACGGCAGCAAGGAATATGTCTCGCGCTTCCCCTTCGCGGTCGGCCAGACGGCGAGCAATGACCTGACGATCGCAATTTTTGGCGCCTTCATCGGCCTTGTGGGCTTCGGCCTCTGGTATAAGCACGCCTTCCTCGACAAGGCGAAGAAGCCCGCCGCTTGAAACTAACAGCCCCCGTCCCTCACCCTCCCCTCTAAAGTCCGGGGAGGAGAGGGGAAGGGGGCCCCGATCCACGCTAACCGCGGCGCCTATTCCAGCTCCACGACCTTGCCCTCATGCAGCGTCACGCGGCGGTGGAATTGCTGCGCCAAGTCGAGATTATGCGTCGCGACCAGAGCTGACAGGCCACTGGCCTGTGCGAGCGCCATCAGCGTCGCGAACACGTGCTCCGCCGTGTGCGGGTCGAGATTGCCAGTCGGCTCGTCGGCCAAGAGCAGCGCCGGCCCGTTGGCGACCGCGCGCGCGATGGCGACGCGCTGCTGCTCGCCGCCCGAAAGCTCGCTCGGCCGATGCGAAGCGCGTGCGCCTAAGCGCAAATAGTGGAGCAGCTCCTGCGCGCGCCGCGCCGCGTCCTTCTTCGAGAGGCCAGCCACCATTTGCGGCAGCATCACATTCTCGAGCGCGGTGAACTCAGGCAGCAGATGGTGGAATTGATAGACGAAGCCGATGGACAGACGCCGCAGCCGCGTGCGCCCGTCGTCGGACATTGAGGATGTGGCCGCGCCTTCGATCTTGACCTCGCCGGCGTCTGGCCGCTCCAACAGCCCCGCAATATGCAACAGCGTCGACTTGCCGGCGCCCGACGGCGCAATGAGCGCGATGGTCTCGCCAGCGCGCAGCGTTAGCTCCGCGTCGATCAGAATGTCGAGACGCGCATGGCCTTCGAGATAATGGCGGCTGACTCCGTGGAGCTCGAGCACCTCGTCGCTCATGGCTCTATTCGCTCCGCAGCGCTTTGATGGGGTCGAGCGAGGCCGCCTTCCAGGCAGGATAGATCGAGGCCAGGACCGACAGAACCAGCGTCATGGCGACGACCAGCGCGACCTCGCGCGGATCGACGATTGAAGGCAGGCGGGAAAGAAAATAAAGTTCGGACGGGAAGAGATTGGCGTTGAACAGCCGGTTGAGCATCAGCCGGATGCTTTCCAGATTCTTGGCGAGCGCGAGGCCGAGCAGAAAGCCCATGAGCGCGCCCGAGCAGCCGATCGTCAGGCCGATCACGAGAAAGATGCGCAGCACAGAGCCTCTTGTTGCGCCCATTGTGCGCAGGATCGCGATGTCCCTGGTCTTGTCCTTCACGAGCATCGTGAGGCCCGAGACGATGTTGAAGGCGGCGACGATGACGATGAGCGAGAGGATGATGAAGAGGATGTTCTTCTCGACCTGGATCGTATCGAAAAAGGTCTTGTTGGTCTGGCGCCAGTCGGTGATGATGAGCGACTTGTCCTCGAAGAGCGTCGTGGCCTCGAATCGAAACGTGTCAACTTTCTCAGGGTCGTCGATGAAGGCCTCGATCACCGTCACGTCGTCGCCGTGATTGAAGAAGGGCTGCGCTTCGGCGAGCGGCATATAGAGAAAGACGCTGTCGAACTGCGACATGCCGATGTCGAAGATCGCAACGACCGGGTAGAACTTTCGCCGGGGCGATATGCCGAACGGCGTCTGGTCACCCTTGGCGGTCAGCAGCTCGATCTTGTCGCCGACGCGGACCCCGAGCTTCTCGGCGAGGCGGGCGCCGATAGCGACGCCCTCGGCGGAATCGAACCCGGCGAACGTGCCCTCGCGCAGATTGCCGCCGACGCCGGGAAGCTTCTTCAGGTCCTGCTCGCGCACGCCGCGCGCGAGCACGCCGTCCTGGCTGTAGGGCGATGACACCGCGGCGGCGCCTTCCACCATAGGCACGGCGGCGCGCACCCCAGGGAGCTTCTCGAGCTTCGCCGCAACGTCCCGCCAGCCGGTGAAGGGCGCGCCGGCGACCTGCACGAAGGCGTGGCCGTTGACGCCCAAGATCTTGTCCATGAGCTCCTTGTGGAAGCCGTTCATGACCGACATGACCACGATCAGCGTGGCGACGCCGAGCGTGATGCCAAGAAAGGAGAATAGCGTGATTACGGAGACGAAGCCGTCTGCACGGCGCGCCCGCAAATAGCGCAGGGCCACCGTCCATTCGAAGCGGCCGAGAAGACCGCCGCCGTTCGCGCTTCTGGACACCATCGTGGCTTCGCTCATGAACCCCTACTCTGGTCATCGCATCGGCCAATCGCTTGTCGCCAGGCGACGCCCGACGCAACTGCTCGCTGCGACAAGCGATGGAAGCGGCGGGCGTCGTCTCGCTGAAGACGCGTCAGCCGATCGGGCTTTCGGATCGAATCCGACAAGCCTGAGACGCCGACTGTTCTATGCGTCGTGGACGAAAACACAAGGGATCGCTTTGGACCGCTGCGATGACGTTGCGCAGCCTCCCTCCGGCGCGAAAGATCATTGAATCCCTTCGTCGAATTTCTGGCGCAGGGCTTTGAGCAGCCTCGTCGTGACGGCGATTTCCTCTGCGTCGAGCTCCGCGGCGAGCGCATTGACCCATGGCGCCCGCATATCGCTGATCTGGCGAAAAGCGGCTTGGCCCTTTTCCGTCAGGCGCACCAACGGCGCGCGCTTGTGATGGGGATTGGTCTCGTAAGCAACCAGGCCCAATTTGGCGAGCTCGTCGGCGGTCCGTTGCACCGATTGGCGCGCGAGACCCATGAAGCGCGCAATATTCGAGACGGTTTCAGGCCGTCCAGCGCGGCTCAGGGCTCCCAAAACCTGCCAGCGCGCTGTCGTAAGCCCGACAACCGCCGAAAATTTATCGCCAGCCGCGACGAGAGCGCCGTGAAATTGGAAGGTCGCCACGAACAGCTCGGTCAAGGCCTCGCCCGCCAGCGATTGCGCAGGTGGCGGCAATTTTCGCTCTCCCGACATTGACAGCACCATGTCAATATGGTTGAATGCTGCCATATTGGCGATAATTCGCCGGATGGCAAGCTCTGCAGGTGAGAAAGGAGGAAATTCAAGCGGAGCCTCACGCGGAAGAAACCAGAGCCTCGCCGTGCACAGCGGCAGGGAGGATCGGTTCCCGCTCGGCAAAATCTAGCAAAACCTGTGCTTTCCATCCCAACTTCAGCGTCAGCGTGATAGAAGGGCGCGGAGAATCAGACCAACATATCTTGCTTTCGCCGGCGGCGTTCGAAACTTTGCCGGCTGCATCGGCCAAGCTCGCGGTGACGTCGATTCATGACCGAAACTCGAACCAATGAGAACGCTCTTCCGTCGAATGGCGATTCGGAGGATGCGTGCGACCGCGAGCCTTCACCCGAAGAGGGCGCTTCTCGCCAAGGTCCTTTGCTTCGTTGGCTCGGCGGAGCAGGCGCCCTCGCCATTCTCGCGGTCGGGGTTTGGTACTGGCTTTCGACCCGCAATATAGAATCGACCGACGACGCCTTCACCGACGGGCGCGCCATCGCGATTGCACCGCAAGTCTCGGGCCTCGTGGCCTCGCTCGACGTGACCGACAACCAGTTCGTCCGCAAAGGCCAGCCCCTGATCCATATCTATCAGCGCCAATTTACGATCGACCGCGATTCGGCCCAAGGCGCGCTCGACACCGCGAAGGCGCAGCTGGAAGGCTTCCGCTACGGCGCCGAGATCGCGCGCAAGAATTTTCCAGCGCAGCTTGCCCAGGCGAAGGCGCAGCTCGTTAATGCTCAGGCGATCGAGGCGCGGGCCGAGGCCGACTATGAGCGCCAGCGCAGCCTGCCGAAAAAGGCCACAACGCAACAGGAGGTCGATGCGGCGACGGCGGCTCTGAAGTCGGCAAAGGCGCAAGTCGAGGTCGCAGAAGCGCAAGTGTTGCAAGCCGAGCCGGTGCCGCAGCGCATCGGCGAGGCCGATACGCAGGTCGGCCAATTGCAGGGCCAGGTCGAGACCGCGCAAGCACGGCTCGATCAGGCCAATCTCAATCTGTTCTGGACCATTGTGACCGCGCCGCAGGACGGATGGGTCACGAGACGCAACGTCGAGCAAGGCAATTACGTCGTGGCCGGGCAGCAGATCATGTCGCTCGTCTCGCCGGAGGTCTGGGTCACGGCGAATTTCAAGGAAAACCAGCTCGACCGAATGCGCCCAGGACAAGAGGTCGACATCGAGGTCGACGCCTATCGGCATCTTGCGCTCAAAGGCCATGTCGACAGCATTCAGCTCGGATCGGGATCGAAATTCACCGCTTTTCCGCCGGAGAACGCGACGGGCAATTTCGTCAAGATCGTGCAGCGAGTGCCGGTCAAGATCGTCATCGACACGGGCCTCGATCCGAACCTCCCGCTGCCGCTCGGCATTTCCGTCGTGCCTTCGGTGCATCTGAAATGACCAACACCGCCGGCGCCGACGCACATCACGACTGGAAGCCGTCGCACAACCCCTGGGCGATCGTCGTCATCGTCACACTGGCGGCGTTCATGGAGATTCTCGACACCACGATCGTCAACGTCTCCCTGCCGCATATTGCGGGCAGCCTGTCGGCGAGCTACGACGAGTCAACCTGGGCGCTCACCTCCTACCTGCTCGCCAACGGCGTCGTGCTGACGATCTCGGGCTGGCTCTCGTCGCTTTTCGGCCGTAAGCGCTACTTCCTGATCTGCATCGCGATGTTCACCGTCTGCTCCTTTTTCTGTGGCATTGCCGACAGTCTTGCGCAGCTCGTGTTCTTTCGCCTGCTGCAAGGCTTTTTCGGCGGCGGCATGCAGCCCTCACAGCAGGCGATCATCCTCGACACTTTTCCGCCCGAGCAGCGCGCCGCGGCTTTCGGCGTGACCGCGATCGCCACGATCGTCGCGCCGGTGCTTGGGCCTACGCTCGGCGGCTTCATCACTGACACCTACAGCTGGCGCTGGGTTTTCTTCATCAATATCCCCGTCGGCGTCATTGCGGTGTTTTTCATCTCCCTTCTCGTCGAGGACCCGCCTTGGCTTCCGAGGCGCGGTTTTAGCGACGTAGATTACATTGGCCTCGCGCTGATCACGCTCGGCCTCGGCTGCCTGCAGGTGACGCTCGATCGCGGCCAGGATGAAGATTGGCTGGCGTCGCCACTCATTCAGACGACGGCGACGCTTGCTGCGATCGGCGTTTTCGGCGCGATCATCTGGCTGCTCGTCGCCCGCAAGCCGGTCGTCGACCTCCAAGTGTTCAACGACCGCGATTTTGCGGTGTCCAGCCTGCTCATCGCCGCGACGGGTGGCGTCCTCTACGCCAGCGCGATCGTCATCCCCCAGTTCACGCAAACGCTGCTCGGTTATGACGCCACCTGGTCCGGGCTGGTGCTGTCGCCCGGCGCGCTCATGATCATCTTCCTGATCCCCGTCATCGGCAGGCTCATGCCGCTCGTGCAGACGCGCATCCTGATTTTCATCGGTTTCCTCTGCATGGGCGCCTCCTTCATTTATTCGATGTCGTTGTCGCTACAGATCGACTTCAAGACGCTCGTAACCATGCGCGCAGCGCAGACCTTCGGCCTCGCCTTTCTGTTCGTGCCGATCAGCACGATCGCTTTCACCAATATACCACGCCAGCTCAACGGCGACGCGACGGCGCTCTTCGTCATGGTGCGGAACGTCGCCGGCTCGATCGGCATATCGATCGCGAGCGCGATGGTGCTGCGCCAGTCGCAGGTGCATCAGGCCTATCTTTCGCAATGGACGACCCCATCGCATCAGCCTTACAATGAATTTGTGAACACGTATCAGCAGGCGCTGATCGCCATGGGGCGAACCGCGGGCGCAGCGCACGTGGAGGCCGTCGGCAGAGTCTATCAGGATTATCAGCAGCAGGCGGCGACGCTCGCGTTTATCGACGTGTTTCTCGTGTCAGCCCTCGTGGCCTTCACCGTCGCGCCCTTCTGCTTTCTGCTGTCGTCCCGCAAGGGAGGCGGCGGCCCGTCCGCCGCGCATTAGATGAGAGCAACGGCGCGACTCCTTGGACGGCTGGCCGCCGCCTCGTTGGCGGCGGCGTCGCTTTGCGCCTGCACCGTCGGCCCGGATTTCGCGAGACCCGATCCGCAGCTGCCGGGCAAGTCGTTCTTGGGCAAGCCCGAGCCCCCGATTGTCGGCGAACCCCCGCCGCCGAGCCTCGACGCGAAATGGTGGCGGCAGTTCCACGATCCGATCCTCGCCTCGCTGGTCGAGCGCGCCTGCGCGGCGAACCTTGACGTGCGGATCGCGACGGCGCGGCTGCATGAGAGCCGCGCGCAGCGTGACGCCGCGGCCTCGGCGCAGTTCCCGAGCATCAACGCCTCGGGGCAGTACCAGCGCGAGCTCTTGAGCCAGAACGGAATCGTCAGCCTGGGCGCCGCCTTCAACAACGGCGTGCCGCCGACTATTCCGCCGATCAGCATCTGGCAGACGGGCCTCGACGCCTCCTGGGAGCTCGATCTCTGGGGGCGGGTGCGGCGCTCCGTCGAGGCCGCGCAGGCGCAAGTCGAATCGCAAGAATTTCAGCGCCGCGACACGCTCGTCTCCACGATCGCCGAGATCGCGCGCGACTATGCCGATCTCCGCGGCTTCGAGGCGCAGATCGCCATCGCCAAGGCCAATCTCGCGAGTTCTGAAGACATCGCAAGGCTCACCAAGATGCGCGCCGACCGGGGCGTCGCCACCTATCTCGATGTTGAAAATGCGTTGGCGCAGGCCGAAAGCGTGCGCGCGCAGCTGCCGACGCTCGTCAATCAGGAATCGGCGATGATCGACGCCATCGGGCTTCTGCTCGACGCGACGCCGCAGGCGCTACGCCGCGAGCTGGCGCGTACGGGCCCGATGCTGTTCACGCCGCCGCATGCGCCTTTAGGCGTCGCCTCCGATCTCGCGCGGCGGCGCCCCGACATCCGCCGCGCCGAGGCGGATCTGCATGCGGCCGTCGCCAGCATCGGCGAGGCGATCGGCGAGTTCTATCCGCGATTCACGATCAACGGCAACGTCGCGCTCAACGCGCTCGACGCACGGAAGCTGTTCGAGGGCAGGTCGCTGCAATATCAGTTCGGGCCGACGGTGTCTCTGCCGATCTTCGACGGCGGTCGCCTGAAGTCGCAGCTGCGGCTGCGCGACAGCCAGGCGCAGGAGGCGGCGATCACTTATCATAAGACCGTGCTTTCAGCTTGGACCGAGGTCGTGGACGCGCTCGTCGCCTACCGCGCGGAGCAAGCGCGTCATGCGCGGCTGCATGCGCAGGCGGCGCATCAGCGCGAGGCGCTGAGACTCGCGCGGGCGCGCTACGAGAACGGCGTCGCCGACTTCATCATCGTGCTCGACGCGGAGCGCACGCTGCTGGCGGCGGAGCTTGCCGAGGCGCAGAGCGCGACGCTCGTCGCGGAGAATTTCGTGAAACTCTACAAGGCGCTCGGCGGGGGATGGGAGGAGACCTTTCCCGCGCCGCCGCCCACGCCCCTGCCGACTCCCGACCTGACTCCGCCGCCGTCGGAGATTGTCGCGCCGATTCCGCTGCCAGTGGTCCAGGACGACGCGCGCTGAAGATCGCATAAGCGTGAGTCATTTTGCATGTTGTAGGGAATCCGCGCGGATTCTGCACTGCCCTCACCTTAGTCAAGGATGCGGCGCGGCGTTACTAACAGCCTGTGAATATTCACGATTTTTGCCTCCTTTCTGTTATGGTACTGTCATAATTCGAATCCCATTCTTGTGTGCGGTCTCAACAAGCCGCATCGCGGCTCCCGCCGAACGGACCTCATGTCAAGCGTAGCCAGGACGACCGTGTTGGCTGGTCGAGATGAACTCTTTAGCGCTCCAAGCGCGACGCCGACCCTCAAGAACATCGTCGGACGCCGTGTGATCGGGGTTGCGGTCGCCTTGGTCGCCTTTTCAGTTCCTTGGCGGGCTGGGGGCCAAGACCGACTGGCGAAGGTCGCCGGAGGGGCGCCCGCAAGCTCGATCGGCGAAGAGGGGCGCCCGCTCGCGCACGACACGCCTTCGTCCGGTTCCACGATCGAGCAGGCGGAGCTGACGCTTACCCGCGAGCTCGCCGATTACGCCAAATGGCAAAAGGCGCTCGCCTGCCTCAACGTCTCTTCGGGCTGCGCGGCGCTACGCTGCTATGACGACTATCTCGCTGCGCCACCGCCGCGCGCCCACGGCGAGCAGGCCAAGTCGGCGCGCGCGAGCCTTCTTCCAAGCTGTCCTGCGGCTGCGGCCGCCCTATCGCCCGCCGCCGCGCCGAGCGTCCCGATCGTCGCCGCGAGCGGGCAGGACGGCCGCTATCTTGCGCGCTCGCGCGGAGGGTGCGGCACGAAGCCAGGCTCGGTGACGCTCACGATCGCCGAGGGCGCAATCTCCTGGCGTCATGAGTTCCAGGGCCAAGCCTATGAGTGGAGCGGCGCGATTGACGCAAGCGGGCGCATCAGCGCTTCGGTTGGCGGCGCCGCGACCTTTCAGGCGAATGGAAGATACAGCGGGCTGGATCGCGAGATGACGATGAAATATCCGCAGTGCGAGACGGAAATTCCGATGAGCATCATCAGCAAGCTCGCAAACTAGACAAGCCGAACCTCCCCTAACCGGAGCATTCGATGTATCGCGTCCTTCGGCTCGCGCCCCGCCTCCTCGGCGCGTCAATCGCGCTGAGCTCCTGCTGCAGCCCGGCGGTCGCCGAGACCGCCGGCTCGTTCCTCTGCCTTACCGACGGCGTGATCGTCAAGGCGACACGCATCGAGACGCGCGACAACAAATTTTTCGTGTACTCGGAAGGCGCCGAAAAGCCGACGGAGTATCCGGCTGGCGCGGTCCAGGGCGTCAATCTTTCAAATTGCGCATCCGCTCCCGCGCCCACTTCCGTCTTCGGCGTGCACGGCTCGAACACGATCGGCGAGCGCTTGATGCCGATGCTCGTCGACGCCTTCGCAAGACGCCGCGCGGGCAGCGCGGCGATCGTGACCCTGACCGGCCCGGAGGAGCAGCGCATCGTGTTGCCTCCCACTCTCGGGCGGTCGGTCGCGATCGACCTGCAGGCGCATGGCTCGGGCACGGCGGCGAAGGACATGGCGTCTGGACAAGCTGTGATCGGAATGGCCTCGCGCCGCCTCAACGCCGACGAAACCAAGCTGCTCTCGGACCAATTCCACGTCAATCCGCTCGCGGCGGCGAATGAGCATGTTTTGGCGCTCGACGGCCTCGCGATCATCGTCAACCCCAAGAACCCCGTGCAGTCGTTGAGCCTCAACCAGATTGCGCGCGTGTTCTCGGGCGAGATCAACAATTGGAAGGAGATCGGCGGCGCCGACCGACCGATCAAGGTGCTGCGTCGCGACGAGAAATCCGGCACCTTCGACACGTTCAAGAATCTGGTTCTGGCGCCGGCGCATCTTTCGATCCTGCCCGGGATCGCAGCCTTTGAATCGAGTGAGACGCTCTCCGAGCGCATCACGAACGATCCGGACGCGATCGGCTTCGTCGGGCTGCCCTATGTCAACAAGAATGCGGTCGTCTCGATCGCCTCCTCTTGCGCCCTGGTCAGCCGGCCGACCAAATTTTCGATCAAGACCGAGGAATATCCGCTGACGCGGCGGCTCTATCTTTACACATTGGGCGAGCCCTCGGAAAAGGTCGCGAGCGATCTGCTGCGCTTCGCGCTCTCCGATGACGCGCAGCCGACGATCGAGGAGGCGGAATTCGTCGAGCAGTCCGTCGCGCTTCAGGACGCGGAGGAGCAGAAGCGGTGGGCGGAGGCGGCGCTGACAGCCGCTGCGAACCGGAGGTCAGTCGCCGCCGCCGACTTCATGCGCACCATCGCCGCGGCGCGAAGATCTTCCGCGGTTCTGCGCTTCGAATCGAACAGCGCCCAGCTCGACAACAAGGCGATGCAGGACGTGGACCGGCTTGCGCGCTTCCTGTTCGGCAAGAAGTTCTATGTCATCGGCTTTGCCGATTCCACCGGCGGAAGCCGCAACAACGAGCGCCTCGCACGCGAGCGCGCCGAGGCGGTGGCAGAGGCGCTGCGGAGGGTTGGTCTGCACGTGCCGGCCGACTCGGTCAAATCCTACTCGAGCTTCGCGCCGGTGGCCTGCAACGAGGAGACGGACGGCGCGACGAAGAACCGGCGCGTTGAGGTGTGGGTCGCGCGCTGAGGCGTGGCGCGCCCCGAGCAAAGACCGATCACGTCGCTGCGCGGGCGCGCTTCTGGAATGGCGCCATGCCCGCCCGCGCCAGCGCATCGGCGCGCTCGTTCATCTCGTCGCCGGCATGGCCCTTGACCCAGCGCCAGGCGACGTCGTGGCGCTCCGCCGCCGCCTCCAGCCTTCGCCACAGCTCCACATTTTTGACCGGCTTCTTGTCCGCCGTCTTCCAGCCACGCGCCTTCCAGCCCTCAAGCCAGGAGGTCACGCCGTTCTTGACATATTGCGAGTCGGTGTGGAGATCGACGGCGCAAGGCCTCGTCAAAGCCTCGAGCGCCGAGATCGCGCCCATGAGCTCCATGCGGTTGTTGGTCGTTTCCGCCTCACCGCCCCTCAGCTCTTTCTCATGCGCGCCGAAGCGCAATATGGCGCCCCACCCGCCGGGACCCGGATTGCCGGAACAGGCGCCATCGGTCCAGATTTGGACGCGCTTGGTCATGGGGCGGCCGGAAATGGGCAGTGGGCAGTCGGTAGTCCGAGACCAAGCTTAAGGTTCGACTGCCGACTGCCGACTGCCGACTGCCTACCGCCTCTATGCGCCATAGGTCGCCGCATTCGCCACGCCCTTATGGAACTTCAGCTTCACGAGGTATTCGCGCGGGTCCTTGGGCCGCACCAGCGCCCCCGCGGGGACGTTGAGCGCATCGACGAAACGCGTGAGCAAAAAGCGAATCGCCGCGCCGCGCGCGAGCACGGGCAGCGCTTCGACCTCGGCCTGCGTCAACGAGCGAATCTTGCGGTAGCCGTCCAACAACGCGCGTCCCTTGGCGGCATTGAATGAAAAATTCGCCTCGAAGCACCAGGCGTTGAGGCAGACCATGAGGTCGTACGCCAGCATGTCGACGCAAGCGAAATAGAAATCGATCAGACCCGAAAGCCTGTCGTCGAGGAAGAGCACATTGTCGGGAAAAAGATCGGCGTGCACGACGCCACTGGGCAGATCCCGCGGCCAGGCGAGCGCAAGAAAGTCGAGTTCCTGCCCGATGAAGGCGGAAAGCCCCGCTTCGATGTCGTCGGCGCGGGCGGCGTAAGGCGCAAACAGCGCGCGCCAGCCTGCGAGCGACAGCGTGTTCGCGCGCCGCATCTTGAACTCGGCGCCGACGCGGTGGAGCTGGGCCAGCGCTTCGCCGACCGCGGCGCAATGCTTGGGCTCGGGCAAATGGAGGGAATAACCGTCGAGAAAGGTCACGATCGCCGCCGGACGCCCCGCAAGGCGGCCGAGCGCTTGTCCCTCACGATCGCAAACCGGGAGAGGGCAGGCGACGCCTCCCTGCGACAAATGTCTCATGAGGCCCAGAAAGAAAGGCAAGTCCTCCTCATGCACCCGCTTTTCATAGAGCGTGAGAATGTAGTTGCCCGCGCTCGTGTGCAGATAGAAATTCGAGTTCTCGACGCCCTCGGCGATGCCCTTGCAAGACAGGAGCTTACCCAAGTCGTAGCGCGCGAGGAAGTCGATCAGCTCGTCGTCGTTGATCTGCGTATAGACGGCCATTATCGGAACTCAGATGACGGATGACAGAGGACAGAGGACAGATTTGGTCTTCTTCTGTCATCTGTCATCTGACGCCCTCAGCTCTTTTGGCAGTGGGAAAGACACGTTCTCGGATGCGGCCGGAACGCCCTCGACGCTGATCTCGAAACGCTCGGCGAAGGCGTCCATGATCTCCTCGACGAGCACCTCCGGCGCGGAGGCGCCGGCGGTGATGCCGAGAACGGCGACCTTGCCGAATAGGCCCCAGTCGATCTCGTTGCGGCCCTGCACGAGCTGCGCCGGAGCGCCGGCGCGTTCGGCCACCTCGCGCAGGCGCTGGGAGTTGGAGGAGTTGGGCGAGCCGACGACGAGCACGGCGTCGACCCTCGGCGCAACCTCCTTGACCGCCGCCTGGCGGTTGGTGGTGGCGTAGCAGATGTCCTCGCGATGCGGGCCGACAATCGACGGGAAACGCTTCGTCAAAGCCTCGACGACTTCTTGCGAATCGTCGATCGACAGCGTGGTCTGTGTCACATAGGCGAGGTTGTTCTCGTCGTCGACGCGCAGAGCTTGAACGTCCGCGACGGATTCGACCAGTATGACTGCTCCGGGGGGGAGTTGCCCCATGGTGCCGACGACCTCAGGGTGGCCGGCGTGGCCGACGAGCACCACGCGCCGCCCGCGGCGGAAATGGATCTCCGCCTCGCGATGCACCTTGGTGACAAGCGGACAGGTGGCGTCGATCGCGAGCAGACCGCGCTCGCCGGCTTCAGCCTGCACGGCTTTCGGCACGCCATGGGCCGAGAAGATCACCGGGGCCGCGGTGTCGGGAATTTCCGAGAGCTCCTCGACGAAGATGGCGCCCTTGGCCTTCAGCGTCTCGACGACATAGCGGTTGTGGACGATTTCGTGGCGCACATAGACCGGCGCGCCGTGGATCGCAAGCGCGCGCTCGACGGCGTCGATCGCGCGCACGACGCCGGCGCAAAAGCCGCGCGGCGAGCAAAGCAGGATTTTGAGCGGCGGTTTTGCGGGCGTGTCCGGCATAATCCTTCCTGCGTTGACGGTCTCTCGCTTGCCTGCGGCCGCTGTCACGAATGTCGCGGGCTTCCGCAGCTGTCAAGCCGAGCCTAAAAATGCGTCTCCGAGACGTCGTCCTCTGGCTTGATCTCGTGGCGCAGCATCAGCGGCGTCTGCGTCAGCACGAACAGGAAGGTCAGCGGCAGGATGCCGAACACCTTGAAATTGACCCAGGCGTCGGTCGAAAGCACATGCCGCAGCACCTCGTTCAAGCCGGCAAGAAAGAAGAAGAAGAAGCTCCAGCGCCAGGTGAGCTTGCGCCAGCCCTCGTCGTCGAGATGCAGCGCCGCATCGAAGATGATCGGCAACAGCAGGCGGTTGAAATAGAGCGCGCCGAGGAGCGCCGACCCGAACATCGCATAGAGGATCGTCACCTTCAGTTTTATGAAGGTCTCGTCCTGCAAGAAGAACGTGAGCGCGCCGAACACCAGCACCAGCGCCGCCGTGACCATCGGCATCATCGGCATGCGCCTGGTGATGGCATAGGAAATCGCGAGCGCCACGCAAACGCAAACCATCAGCGTCGCGGTCGCGGCGAAGATGCCGTAAAAATGATTGGCGACGAAGAACAGCGCCAACGGACCGAACTCCAGCGCGAGCTTCAGTCCCGGATTAAGCCGCGGCGCGTGCGGCTTCGTCGCCGCGGCCTGCGTCTCGGCGGTCTCGTTCACTGCGGCGTCTTCGGTCATCATGCGTCCTCGGGCTCCAGCCCCGCGATAGCGCGCGCGAAATCGCGCGCCGTGAATGGTTCGAGATCGTCGGCGCTTTCGCCGACGCCCACGAAGTGGATCGGTAGGCCGTAGGTCTCAGCGATGGCGACGAGAATGCCGCCGCGCGCCGTGCCGTCGAGCTTGGTCATGACGAGGCCGGTGACGCCGGCCGTCTTGCCGAACACGTCGACCTGCGTCAGCGCGTTCTGGCCGACGGTGGCGTCGAGCACGAGCAGCGTCGCATGCGGCGCCTCCGGGTCTGCCTTTTTCATGACACGCACGATCTTTTCAAGCTCGGCCATGAGCTCGGCGCGGTTCTGCAGCCGCCCGGCGGTGTCCATGAGCAGTAACTCGGCGCCGTCTTCCCGCGCGGTCTTGATGGCGTCGAAGGCGAGGCCCGCGGCGTCGGCGCCCTCCTTGCCAGAGACCACCCTGGCGCCGAGGCGCTCTCCCCAGACATGCAGCTGATGCACGGCCGCGGCCCGAAACGTGTCGCCGGCCGCGAGCACGACGCGCTTGCCCTCCGCGCGCCATTTGGCGGCAAGCTTGGCGATCGTCGTCGTCTTGCCCGAGCCGTTGACGCCGACGACGAGCACAACGAAAGGGCGCTTGTTGGCGTCGATCTCCAGGGGCCGTGCGACCTCGGTCAATATGCGCTCGACCTCACCGGCGAGGATCCTGCGCACCGCCTCGGGCTCGATGTCCTTTTCGTAGCGCGCCGCCCCCACCGCCTTGGTGATGCGCTGCGCGGCGGCGACGCCCAAATCGGCGCGCAGCAGCACGTCCTCAAGCTCCTCGAGCGTGAGCGCGTCAAGCTTGCGCTTAGTTAGAATCTCGCCGATGCCCTTGGCGATCGCCTGGGACGAGCGGAACAGGCCGCCGAACAGCCGCTCGCGCCAGCTGCGCTTTTGCGGCTCCGGCTCCCGGTCCCCGGGCGCAACCTCCCCGCCCGCGACTTCCCGGAAAGTCTCGGCGCGCCCGAACAGACGGGAGAACAACCCTTTCTTTTCCTTGGCTTCGCCCGCGTCCTCGCTCATTCGATCTCCCCGTGGAGCTTTGAGCCCCACGCGTTACACCATGGCGGGCGAAAGAACCAGACCAGCTCCTTTCGAGGTTCCGCCAACGTTTTGAGGCGCCCCGGCTCGTTCTCGCCTTGCCCTGGACGAGTCGGCGCGGATGACAGACAAAGGGAAACCTATATGATCCTTGTCCCGCCCTCAAACCTTCGCCGCTTAAGATGCGCAATCCTCCCGCACAGATCATCCGCCTCACCGACTATCAGCCGCCGGATTTCCTCATCGAGAGCGTTGAGCTCGACATCTCGCTGCATCCGACGCAGACGCGGGTTTCCGCGAGACTGTCTCTGCGGCGCAATCCCAAAGGTCGCGCGGACGCGCCGCTGACACTCGACGGCGACGGACTAACGCCGCTCGGAATAAGGCTCGACGGGCGCACGCTCGACGCCGCCGAATTCGAGACGTTTCCGGAAGGACTGACGGTGCATGCGCCGCCGCCGGGTCCGTTCGCGCTCGAGATCGACACCGAGATCGACCCTCAGGGCAACACCGCGCTCTCGGGCCTCTACCGCTCCGACTCGACCTATTGCACGCAATGCGAAGCCGAGGGCTTCCGTCGCATCGCCTATTTCCTCGATCGCCCCGACGTGCTCAGCCTCTATGCGACGCGCATCGAGGCCAACAAAAAAGAAGCGCCGGTGCTGCTCAGCAACGGCAATCTCGTCGACTCCGGCGAGCTGGAAAATGGCCGTCACTTCGCGCTCTGGCGCGATCCCCACCCGAAGCCCTCCTATCTCTTCGCGCTCGTCGGCGGCGATCTCGCCCATATCGCGCGCGATTTCGCGACCGCTTCCGGGCGCAAGGTGAAGCTCGCCATCTACACGGAGCACGGCAAGGAGGCGCGCGCCGAATATGCGATGGACGCGCTCATTCGCGCCATGCGCTGGGACGAGCGCGTGTTCAAGCGTGAATATGATCTCGACGTGTTCAACATCGTCGCGGTGTCGGCCTTCAACATGGGCGCGATGGAGAACAAGGGCCTCAACATCTTCAACGACAAATATGTGCTGGCCTCGCCCGAAACCGCGACCGACGGCGACTATGCGGGGATCGAGGCCGTCATCGCGCATGAATATTTCCACAATTGGACCGGCAACCGCATCACTTGCCGCGACTGGTTCCAGCTGTGCCTCAAGGAAGGCCTGACCGTCTTCCGCGACCAGGAGTTCTCGAGCGACGAGCGGTCGCGCGCCGTCAAGCGCATCAGCGACGTGCGCGGCCTGCGCCTCGCCCAGTTCCCGGAAGACGCGGGGCCTCTGGCGCATCCGGTCCGCCCGCAGACCTATCGCGAGATCAACAACTTTTACACAGCGACCGTCTATGAGAAGGGCGCCGAGATTATCCGCATGCTGAAGATGCTGATTGGCGATGACGCCTTCGCGCGCGGCATGGACATATATTTTACCCGCTTCGACGGCGCCGCGGCGACGATCGAAGATTTCCTTTCCTGCTTCGCTGAGAGCTCGGGGCGTGACCTGGCGCACTTCGCACTTTGGTACGACCAGGCCGGGACGCCCTGCCTCAAGGTCGAGACGCGCTTCGACGCCGACAAAAAGACCTTCACGCTGAAGCTCGCGCAACAGACGCCGCCAACTCCGGGTCAGGACGAGAAGAAGCCGCAGCTCATTCCGATCTCGCTCGCGCTCTTTGGCGACAATGGCGAGAAGCTAGAACTCGAGGCCGAGGACGCGCTCGAGCACGAATGCGCGTCGGGCCTCTTCGAGCTCAGCGAGGCCGAGCGGACGATCACATTCAAGAATGTCGGCGCGCCGCCGGCGCTGTCGCTGCTGCGCGGCTTCTCGGCGCCCGTGCGCGCCGAGCCCGCGCCCGCCGCCGAAGAGCTCGTGCGGCTACTCGCCTTCGACGACGACCCATTCAACCGGTGGCAAGCGGGGCAAAGCCTCGCGCTGCGCACGATCTTCGCGCGCGTGGCTGCGCGGCGCGGCGAGCGCGCGGATGCGGGAGCGCTCGCGGGCGAGGATTTTATCGCCGCGCTGCGGCGGCTCATCGGTGACGCTGAGGGTGACCCCGCTTTCACCGCCCTGGCCCTGACCCTGCCGACCGAAATCGATCTCGCGCGCGAGCAGGGAGACAACGTCGATCCCGACGTGCTGTTCGAAGCGCGCAAGAGCCTACGCCGCGACATCGGCGTGGCGCTCGGGCCCGAGCTGCAAGCAATCTACGCGCGCTGCGCCGACAACGGCCCCTTCGCGCCCGACGCCGCGAGCGCGGGGAAACGCGCCTTGCGCAACGTCGCGCTCGACCTCGTCGCCGCAGGAGATAGCATCCGCGGGGGGATGTTCGCGCAAGAGCAGCTCAATACGGCGGGCAATATGACCGATCGGCTGGCGGCGCTTGCGACGCTCGCTCTGCTTGGCGGCACGGCGCGCGAAAAAGCCTTCGCGTCCTTCTATGACGCCTTCGCGCAGGATGCGCTCGTCATCGACAAATGGTTCTCGCTGCAGGCGACGATTCCAGAGGCCGAGACGACGCAAGCTGTGCGCGACCTCATGAAGCACAAGGACTTCTCGCTCGCCAATCCGAACCGGACGCGCGCGCTCGTCGGCGCGTTCGCCGCCGGCAATCCGACGCGCTTCCATGCGCTCGACGGCTCGGGCTACGACATTCTGACCGAGGTCGTGCTGGCGCTCGATCCGAAAAACCCGCAGGTCGCGGCGCGGCTGTTGTCGTCGCTGCGCTCCTGGCGCTCGCTCGAGCCGCGCCGCCGCGAGCGCGCCGAAGCCGCGCTGAAGCGCGTGCTCGCGGCGCCGAATCTTTCGCGCGACGTGAACGACATCGCCACGCGCGCGCTGGGGTAAGCGAAGTCGGCGGTCGTCATTGCGAGCCAAGCGCAGCAATCTAGGAATCGGGGACGCAAGACAAAACGTTGTCCCGCCGACAGGCGCATGTCGCAACGCGCGCTGGCGCGACTCCTAGATTGCTTCGCTTGGCTCGCAATGACGAGCTTTGCAATTGCGGCTAAACTTTTGACTCTGTAGAATCAAGCATCAATCGGAAAGCAGGACGCCATGACGCTTCTCATTTTTGGAATCGCCATCTTCCTTGGCGTTCACACATTCGCCAGCTTTCGCGAGCTACGCGCGAGCCTGATCGCGCGCTTTGGCTTGGGTCCTTACAAGGCGGTCTACTCGCTCGTCGCCGCCCTCGGGCTCGCGCTCATCATCTTCGGCTTTGCCTCCTATCGCGCCGCGGGCATGATCCCTGTCTGGACCCCGCCACATTGGACCCGCCACGTCGCGATGTTGCTGGTCTGGCTCGCCTTCGTGGCGCTCGCGAGCGGTCGCGCGCCGCCTTCGCGGATCAGAGGCTGGCTTCGCCATCCGATGCTGGTCGCCGTGAAAACTTGGGCGCTCGCGCATCTTCTCGTCAACGGGGACCTCGGCGGCATGCTGCTTTTCGGCTCCTTCCTCGCGTGGGCCGTCTATGACCGCATCGCGGTAAAGAAGCGCGCCGACATGGGAGCGGAGCGCCTCGACTCCTTCACCAGGGGCGACGCCATCGCAATTGGGGCGGGAACGGCCATTTATGTGGTGGTCTTGCTGCTGCATCCATGGCTCTTCGGGGTCGCCGCGCTGCAGGGATGAGCGCCCTCTCTTGACGCCCTTAGCGCCTTTGTGGCGCGCGAACCACGAAGGCTCGAAGGGCGCGAAAAAGTTCTAAAGCTTGCGCTCCGCGGCGCTGAAGTTCGAGAGATCGCCCGAGCGCGCCGCCGCCTGACGCCAGGACTTGGCGATCCTTGGATAGCGGATGTCGGCGCTGATGCGCGCGATCTGCTGCGTCAGCGCCGAGCTGCCGCAAGAGGGACAGCTCGGCGCCTCGGACGCGCGCACCAGAAGCTCGAACTCGGCCTCGCAGGCCTCGCATTTGTAAGAATAAAGCGGCATTGCGTCTCGATAGCGGTTCGCCGGCAAGCGCCGGAAGATGGACCCACCAAGCACAAGCAATATCCGGACCAGCGATGCGAATCACGACATGTGTGGCAACAAAGTCACATTAGTTAACATCGAAATAATTTCTTTGAACGACTCTAGACAAATCGCGCGAAGCGGATTCAGATGAAGGTGATTCGCAGGGAACGCGCCGCTTCCCAACCTCAAAACGCCAAGGGAGCAAGCGTATGGCGTCCGCGCCAGCCGCCAGAGCGACGAGTCGCGCAGAGACCATCTGGCGCCGCTACGGCTTGGCGGAAGAGCGCAACGTTCGAGAACTTGGCGGCGAGAATTTTCATCATGCCGCCGTTCTCCTGGGCGCCCTGCTGGTCTTGGGCGCAGCGCTCTGCGCCGCCATGCTTGCCTTTTCCCTTGACGAGAAGCTGCTGTCCGACGCAGCCGCCGACCTCGAAATTCTGACGCGGGCGACGGCGCGCGAGCTCAGCGAAACCGCAGCAGGTGAACGCGATATTTCCAAGCTCGGCGAGACCCTGGCGCAAGTCGCGCCTGCGCCGGAGCTTTCGCGCGGTCGGCGGATCCTCGTGTCCGACGCGCGCGGCAAGGTCGCCGCCGCCTGGCCTTCCCTGGTCGACGCCGACGCCTCGCTAGGGGACATTTTCGGGCAGGACCCGATCGCGCTGCAATTCGCCGACAAGGCCGGCGTGCTGCGGCTTGATCTCGCCGACGGCTCCAAAGCTTTGGTGTCGGTGCGCAATCTCCCGGCGCCGCTCGGACAGGTGGCGCTGATCCATTCCTTCGACTCCGCGCTCGCGCCCTGGCGTGGCGCCGCCTGGCGCCTCGCGGCGCTCGTCGCGGCCGTCGCCGCGGCCCTGCTCATCATGCTCGGCGCGCATCACCGGCAGGCTAGGCGCCGACGCCTGCTGGAGCGCGCCAACCATCTCATCCGCCGCCGACTGGAGACTGCGCTGGCGCGCGCCCGCTGCGGCTTGTGGGACTGGGATATCGCCCGCGGCGAGGTGTTCTGGTCCGACTCGATGTACGAGATGCTCGGCCTCAAGGCCCAGCAGCGCTGCCTTTCCATCGCCGAGCTCGACGCCCTGCTTCATCCCGAGGACCGCGAACTTATCCTCCTCGCGAGCAAGGCCGCAGCGACGAAAAGCGGCACGATCGACCACGAGTTTCGTATCGCCGGCGACGACGGCTCATGGGTCTGGCTGCGCACGCGCGCCGAGATTGTCGAGGACGCCCGCGGCGGCGGCGCGCGTCTCGTCGGCATAGCGATCGACGTCACCGAAGAGAAGGCGCTCGTGGAGCAGACCGCCGAGGCCGATCTGCGGCTGCGCGACGCCATCGACGCTATTTCTGAAGCTTTCGTGCTGTGGGACGCGCAGAACCGCCTTGTCGCCTGCAACTCCAAATTCATCGAGCTGCATCAGCTGCCGCAGGAGGCCGCCGCGCCCGGCGCGAGCTACCGCGAGATCATGGACCGCGCGGCGCCGCTCGCCCATGTCGATCCGACGAGCGAGGTCCTCACCGGCCGCGCGCGCAGCTACAGGGCGCGGCTCGCCGACGGGCGTTGGCTTCAAATCAACGAGCGCCGCACCAAGGACGGAGGCTACGTCTCGGTCGGCGCTGACATCACGACGCTGAAGGACAACGAGGAAACGCTGCGTCATTCTCAACTTCGCCTGACCGGCGCCGTCGCCGACCTCATGCAATCGCGCCAAACCTTGGAGACGCAAAAACAGCAGCTCGCAGCGCTCGCCGAGGAGCTCCACATCCAGAAGTCCGAGGCCGAGGCCGCCAATCTGTCGAAGACGCTGTTTCTGGCCAATATGAGCCATGAGCTCAGGACGCCGCTCAACGCCATCATCGGCTTCTCCGAAATGATGCTCGAGCAGGCGTTCGGCGAATTGGGCTCGCCTAAATATCGGGAATATTGTCACGACATCAAAAGAAGCGGCGCCTATCTGCTCGAGGTGTTCTCGGCGATCCTGGACATGTCGCGGCTCGAGGCCGGCGGCGTCAGGCTCGACCATCGGGAAGTCGAGGTCGCCCGCGTCGTCGACGACGCCGTGCGGAATTGGCGCGAGCGCGCCCAAGACAAGCGCATCGGCGTGAACGTGAAGATCGACGGAGATCTGCGTTGCGCCGGCGATCACGACGCTCTCGTCAAGACGCTCGGCATTCTACTCTCGAACAGCATCAAGTTCACGCAGCAGGGCGGGACCATTCGCCTGCGCGCGGGCAAGACGCACAATTCGATCCTCGTCTTTGTCGAGGACAACGGCCAGGGGGTCGAGCGTGAAGCCTTGGGGCGGCTTTGCGCGCCTTTCGTCCAGTCGCGCGCGGTCATCGAAGACGGCATGAAGGGATCCGGCCTCGGTCTCGCGATCGCCAAAGCGCTCATGCACTTGCATCGCGGCTCCTTGCGTCTGCGCTCGCGCCTCGGCGTCGGAACGATCGTCATGCTGCGCCTGCCCGCGCAGGCCGAGGAGGCGGAGCCAGGCGACGCCGCCGCGCGCCTGCGCGAGATCGGCAAGGAAATGCGCGCGCGCGCGCCGCGCGCGCCTTATGAGGGACGCGCCGTCGTCTCTGCCTCGGCGGGCGCGCGCCCCCCCGGCAGCACGATCACCGCCCGCAATCCGGGCTGATTGTCCTCGAGCCGCAGAGCGCCGTGGTGCAAGCGCGCGACCGCCGCCGCCAGCGACAGGCCGAGGCCCGATCCCGGGCGGTTGCGCGCATTATCGAGCCGCACGAAACGGCCCGTCACGCGCTCCAAGTCCGTCGCCGGGATTCCGGGACCATGGTCGGCGACCGAAAGCTCGATCATCGGCCCGACGCGGCGCGCCGCCAACGCGATCGTCGGCGCCTCTCCTTCGAGCCCATATTTCAGCGCATTGTCGACGAGATTAGCGAGGGCGCGGCCCAAGAGCTCGCGATGCCCTTCGGCATAGAGGCCCGGCTCGATCGAGGTCTTAAGCGCAGCGCAGCGCTCCTCGGCCAGCGGCTCGTAAAGCTCGGCGATGTCGTTCGCCGTCTGGCTCGCGTCGAAAGGCGCCATCAGGTCGCTCGAATAGCCGGCCTCCGCCCGCGCGATGAGCAACAGCGCATCAAAGACGCCGATCAGGGCGTCGGCCTCATCGATCACGGACGCGAGCGCCGCGCGGCACTCCTCCTGCGAGGCTTCGCGGCGCAAGACCTCATCGGCGCGGTTGCGCAGGCGCGTCAGCGGCGTTTTGAGATCGTGCGCAATGTTGTCCGAAACCTCCCGCAGTCCTCTCATCAGCGCGCCGATGCGCTCGAGCATGGCGTTGAGGTTTTCAGCGAGGCGGTCGAGCTCGTCGCCCGCGCCGGTCACCTCCAGCCGCTGGTCGAGATCGCCGGCCATGATCCGCCGCGCCGAGGCCGACATGACGTCGACGCGCTCCAGCATTCGGTGCGCGACGAATATGCCGCCGAGCGTGCCGATCGAGACGAGCCACAAGAGCGAGGCGCCGAGCCCTTTGCTCAATATGCGGCGCAGCACCACCTGGTCCTCGATGTCATAGCCGACATAAATCCGGAACCCGCCGTCGAGGACGAAAAGGCGGATAAGTCCGATCCGCTCGCGGTCGCTAGACCCGATATGCTTGTATGCGACCTCGACGGAGGCGCCTGATTGCGTGGGCAATTTGAGCGAGGCTGCGAAATTGCCCGCGAGGTAGTCGCCCGTGAAGCTCGTGAGCAGCAGCAGCGCGCTGCCGGACTCGCGAACACGCATGTTGATGAGCTGCTCGAGCCGCCAACGACCGCCGGTCTCGAAAGCCATCAGCAGCGGATCCACATCGGCCTCGATCGCCTGGTTGAACTCCTCGTCGAACACCTTCTCCACGCGCCAAGCGACCACCCCGAACACCAGCGTCGCGCCGAGCGAGAACAGCACCAGATAAACGAGCGACAGCTTGAACGCCGTCGTGCGAAAGAGCTTACTTGACGGCTTCACGGATCATGTATCCGGCGCCGCGAACCGTGTGCAGCAGGGGCGTCTCGCGGCCCTTGTCGATCTTGGCGCGCAGCCGCGAGATATGCACGTCGATGACATTGGTCTGCGGGTCGAAATGATAGTCCCAGACGTTCTCTAACAGCATGGTGCGGGTGACCACCTGCCCCGCGTGCCTCATGAGATATTCGAGCAGGCGATATTCGCGCGGCTGCAATGGGATCTCCTTGCCGGCGATCGTGGCCTGGTGCGAAAGGCGATCGAGCTCGAGATCGCCGACGCGGTAGTGCGTGTCCTCGCCGCGGCCGCCCGAGCGCCGGCGCGCCAGCGCCTCGACGCGCGCCAAAAGTTCCGAGAAGGCGTAGGGCTTGGAGAGATAGTCGTCCCCGCCCGCCCGCAGGCCCTTGACTCGGTCGTCGACCTGTCCCAGCGCCGACAGGATCAGCGCCGGCGTCTGCACTTTCTGCTCCCGCAGGCTCTTGATCAGCGAAAGCCCGTCGAGCTTGGGCAGCATGCGGTCGACGACGAGCACGTCGTGGGCCTCCTCGCGCGCGAGGGCGTAGCCCTCGACGCCGTCGGTTACGAGGTCGGCCGCGTGGCCCTGCTCGCGAAACGCTTTGACCAGATAAGCGCCGGCTTCGGCGTCGTCCTCGATGATAAGCAATTTCATTGGCTATAGTCCGCACATAACGGAAAACAGACGACGGAGCTTTGATTTCCTCCGTCTTCTGTCATCCCTTCTGTCATCCCTCGACAGGCACTGCGACGAATCGAACGCCTTCTACGGATTTTACGCGCAACAGGACCGAACGGCGACCGTCCTTGCGCGCGGCGTCGAAAGCGTGGGCGAGGTCGGCCGAGTCGCTCACGCTTTGGCCGCCGGCCTCCAGAATCACGTCCCCGCGGCGAATTCCTTTTTGCGCGGCGCGGCCCTCGGGGTCGACGTCGACGACATAAAGTCCCTCCCCGCCGCGTCCTAGGCGGGACGCCGGCGCGACGTCGATCCCAAGGTCGGCCATGGCGTGGCTTTCACGGTCGGGGGGGCCGATCTCCGCGCGCGCCTCCTTCTGATCCGGCAAAGTGCCGAGCTTGACGCTCGCTTTCTTTTCCGCGCCGGCGCGCAGATAGGTCAACTCGACGGGCGCGCCGGGCGGCAAGCCGCCGATCTTGCGCTGCAGTTCGCGCGCCGTGTCGATCTTGGCGCCGTCCACCGCCACGATGACGTCGCCGGCCTTAAGGCCTGCGCTCTCCGCCGGCCCGCCTCTGACGGGCTGGGCGATCAGCGCGCCCTTGGCGGATTTCAGCCCCATGCCGTCGGCGATGTCCTGGGTGAGCGGCTGGATGCTGACGCCGATCCAGCCGCGCGTGACGCTGTGCTTGTCCTTGAGCGTCGCGATCACGTCCTTGGCGACTTCCGTCGGGATCGCGAAGCCGATGCCGACCGAGCCGCCGGAGGGCGAATAGATCGCCGTGTTCACGCCGATCACGGCGCCATGGGTGTCGAAGGCCGGGCCGCCGGAATTGCCGCGGTTGACGGGCGCGTCGATCTGCAAGAAATCGTCGTAAGGGCCGGCGCCGATGTCGCGCCCGCGGGCCGAGACGATGCCTGCGGTCACCGTGCCGCCGAGGCCAAAGGGGTTGCCGATCGCGATCACCCAATCACCGATGCGCGGCGGCGTCGTCGACCACTCGACGTAGGGGAGCTTGTCGCCGACATTGAGCTTGAGCAGCGCGAGATCGGTGCGCTTGTCCGTGCCGACGATCTTGGCCGGCAGCGTCTTGCCGCCGTCAAAGACGACCTCGACCTCGGTCGCGTGCTCGACGACGTGGTTGTTGGTCACGACATAGCCGTCGGGGCTGATGACGAAGCCGGAGCCTTGCGACTGCAAGAGCTGTCGGCGCGGGCGGCCCTGGCCTTCACCGAAGCGCTTGAAAAACTCGTAGAAGGGGTCGTCCGGCGAGAGTTCCGGCCCCCCCTCGGGAAAGGCCTGCCCGACCTCGACCGACTTGACCTTGATGGCGACGACGGCGCCCTTCACGCGCTCGACCACGTCGGCGAAGGAGGCGGGACCCGACGCCGGCGCAACGGCCTCCGACAGCGGCGCCTCGGCGCGGGCGGCGCTTGAAGGCTGGAGGCCATGAACACCTGCCGCCAGGGCGAGAGCGGCGCCGGCGCAAAGCAGCGCGGCTCGAAGCGGACGGCGCAAGCGGCGGAGGGCGGAACTGTGCATTTCGATTCCACTGGATAGAGGACCGCAGGACGGAAGTCTTCAGGAGAGCGATCCCGGCATCTTCCGCCCCGCAACATGGGAGATTCCGCTTCACGCGCCAGTGGAGGGCGGATGAAACTTTCGTAAGGCGCAGGCGCGGCGGGAGGCTTGGGCGTTGCGGTCGTGCGACGCCGCCTGACTCTCGGGCGCGGCGGAGCGTTGCGGAACATTTGGCGTTGAGATCCTGGCGGTCGAGCCGGTGGAATGAGCCTGCTGCGCAAATTAAGCTGTGGATAACTTCTCCGAAGGCGCGAATCCCCATTCGTTTTTGCGTTCGCTGATTCGTCGCAATCGCGGTTATGCCGCGATAGTAAAACCCAAAACTTATTGCCCCCCGTCAAAAATGACGGGTCCCCCGTCGTGAGCTTGACTCAAGCGGCCAAGCAAACTTCAATAAATGACAATGGCAAAGAAAACATAGCTGCAACTTTTGCAGCTGTGAATATAATAACATGTCCCGTCGGAGGTCCCGCTTTGACCGGGAATGTGAGAGACCTTTGGAGATCCGCAGAACCACTATAATATGAGGCTAACAGATAAACATGGTTGGTGGCGTATCTCCCTACTTTGTCAAGCGTATGCAAAACATGTCCACCGCACACGATGGAGACCAAATATGAGCAAGAGGTTTCTGGAGTCAGTTCTCAAGCTATTACTATGCCTGTTGATTTCGGGGGTCGACATTCCGGAATCGAAGTCCAAGCTTGGTCAAATGTGGCCAGTGGGGCTGACGCGTTCCGCGCAAGCTCAAGAAGACTCAGGCGATTTCGTTATATATAGCGACGCCGCGGGCTCCGACAGCTTCAATATCAGCAGCAGCGAGGAAAGCGCCCTCTATGACATAGCTCTCGTCGACATTCTCGATAGCGTTGGCAGCCCTCCCAGCTTTAGCAGCTCCGGCGGCTCTAATCTTTCGACGAGTGTCGTCGCCCTGAACCAGGGCGGCTCTGACCTTTCGACGAGTTCGAGCGGAAGCGCCTCGTCCCTTTCCGACAGTTCCGGCCTGAGCCAGAATCGGGGCAATCCTCGCGGGAATGGTGTTGGGGATCCGATCAACATCGCCACCGGCGACGCCTATGAGGTCCAGACGGACTACACGACGATTGGCCGCTTCCCTCTCGCGCTCGTCCGCTATTACAACAGCCTGGACACGGGCGGACTCCACTCGCTCGGCAACAATTGGCGTTCTTCCTACAGCCGCTCCATTTCGGTCAGCGGGTCGACCGCCACGGTCACGCGTGACGACGGGATGGTCATGACCTTCACGTCCTCGGGCGGTCTTTGGGCAGCCCCGGTTTACGCGAATTTCCGCCTGACTCAGACGGCTTCCGGCTTCACGCTGATCACAGATAAGGATGAAACCGAAACCTATAATTCCGCCGGAAATCTGCTCTCTTACGCCAATCGCGCCGGCCTGGCGCAAAGCTTCGCCTACGACGGACAGAACCGTTTGACGTCTGCCGAGGACGCCTATGGGCGCACGCTCGCCTTCTCATACAACTCGAGCTCACTCATATCGCAGGCGACGGCTCCCGATGGGGGCGTCTACGCATACGGCTACGATTCCAGCAATCGTTTGACGTCGGTGACCTATCCCGACGGCTCGAAGCTGCAGTACCTTTACGAGAACGGCGCCACCTCGAACCAGCTTACGGGCGTGGTTGACGAGAACGGCTCCCGCTACGCGACCTATGCCTATGCTTCGAATGGACGCGCGACTTCCACTCAGCATGCTGGCGGCGCAGACCTGTTCACAGTGTCGAATATCAGCGCCTCGGGCTCGAACGGCGTCGTCACGGTCACGACCCCGCTCGGCGGCCAGCACCAGTTCACGATCGCGAGCATCGACGGCCTTGCAAAGCAGCTCCAGGATTCGCGCTCCTGCTCCAACTGCCCGGCCGGAGCCGGCGGCGGCTCGGAGCAATTCGCTTATGACGGCAACGGCAATCTGACGAGCGTTACGGATTTCAACGGCTACCAGACGACCTTCGCTTACGACACGACGCGCAACCTGCCCACGTCGCGGACGCGGGCCTATGGCGCGTCCATCGCCCAGACGTCCACGACGACCTGGCACCCGACGTTCCGCCTGCCGACGCAGACCGTGAACGGCTCCCGCACCCGCAACTTCACCTATGACGCCAGCGGAAATCTGCTGACGTCGACGACCGTCACGCCGACGACGACCAGGACGAAGAGTTACACTTACAACGGCGCGGGTCAGGTTTTGACGGCGACGGACCCTCTCGGCCATGTGACGAGCTACGCCTATGATTCGATGGGCGATCTTTCGAGCGTGACCAATGCGCTCGGACAGGTCGTCTCCCTAACGAACTATGACGCCAGCGGGCGGCCGCTGACAATTCAGGACCCGAACGGCATCGTCACCGCGCTGACCTATAATTTCCGCGGCCAGGTGCTCTCGAGCGTCACGCAGGGGCAGACGACCACCTACAGTTACGACAGGGCCGGCCAGCTCACCCAGGTAACCTCGCCCTCGGGCACCGTGTCGAATTTCAGCTATGACGCGGCGCATCGGCTCATCGGCGTCAGTGACGGGCTCGGCAACAGCATCGCCTTGACGCTGGACGCGGCGGGAAACAGGATCAAGTCGCAGGTCTTCAGTCCGAGCGGCGCGCTGGCGCGCACGCACAGCCGCGTCTATGACGGCTACGGTCGCCTGTATCAGGACATAGGCGCGGCGGGCCAGACCTCGACGCTCTCCTACGATAGCAACGCCAATGTCGTCGGCGCTCAAGACCCCAACGGCAATTCGACCTCTGTGTCCTATGATGCGCTCAACCGAGTCACGCAGAGGAGCGATCCGGGGCACACTGTCCTTTGCGGTTTTCGGCCTTGCGTCGTCGCCGCCATCACCTCATTCATCTACGACGTCAACAACCGCGTCGCGAGCGTGACCGACCCGCGCGGCGTGGTCACGAGCTACACGAACAATGGGCTCGGGGGGCAGACGGCGATCGCTAGCCCCGATGCCGGCGCGACCGCCAACACCTTCGACGCCGCGGGCAATTTGCTCACGTCGACCGACGCGCGCGGCCAGACGACGACCTTCGTCTATGACGCGCTGAACCGGCTCGTGAAGGCGACCTACGCCGACGGCTCGACCGCGACCTACGGCTACGACCTGGGCGCCTATGGCGTCGGCCATCTCACCTCCCTGACCGATTGGACCGGAACGACGAGCTGGGCGTACGACGCCTTCGGCCATGTCGTGCAGAAGACGCAAACGACCGGCGCCGTCACGTTGACGACGAGCTGGACTTACAATTCGTCGAACGGTCTGCTCACGAGCGCGACCTATCCTTCGGGCTACACGGTCCTCTATTCCTACGACGCCGACGCGCGCCCGAGCACGATCGGCTTGCAGCCGCCCGCAGGCTCTGCCGCGACGCTCGTCGGGCAGATTTCCTATTCCGCCTTCGGCCCCGTCGCCTCCTGGTACGCGGCGAGCGGCGCGGTCTATGCCCGCAGCTTCGACGGCGACGGGCGAGTCGCGGGCATAAGCCTGCCCGGCGGCGGGACGCAGACGCTGGCTTACGACGCGGGCTCCCGGATCACATCGATCGCCGAGAGCGGACTCTCGACCAAGAGCTTCGGCTATGACACGAGCGATCGGCTGACCTCTTACGTCTACGGGTCGACGACGCAAAGCTACGCCTACGACCTGTCCGGCAATCGCACGTCCTATTCGGCGACGGGCGCGGGCTCCGCCGCGCAGACCTTCTCTTACGCGGCGACGAGCAACCAGCTATCGACCATCAGCGGCGCGAGCTCCCAGAGCTTCGCTTACGATCCCGACGGCAACACGAAATCCGACGCGGCTTCGGTCTCGAGCTTCGGCTTCGCCTACGATGCGCGCGGGAGGCTCTCGAGCGCGACCGTGGGCGCGCTGGTCACGACCTATGGCGTCAACGCGCTCGGCCAGCGCGTCTCGAAGAGCGGGCCCGCGAGCGGACAGGTCGAATATGCCTACGACCTCGCGGGGCGGCTCGTCGGGAGCTATGGCGCGAACGGCGCCGCGAGCGAGGAGATCGTCTGGCTCGGGTCGCTGCCGATCGCCTCGCTTCAGGGCGGCTCGGCCTATTGGATCGCCCCGGACCATCTCGGCGCGCCGCATCAGATCGTGAATTTCGCGAACAGCCAGGTCTGGTTCTGGGACCACGATCCCTTCGGCGTCGGCGCGCCAGCCTCGGCGGCGGGCTTCACCCACAATCTGCGCTTTCCGGGCCAGTATTTTGACGCAGAGACGGGGCTGCACTACAACGGGTTTCGCGACTATTCCCCCACGCTCGGGCGCTATCTCGAGAGCGATCCGATCGGGCTCGCGGGCGGGATCAACACATACGCCTATGTGGGGAATAATCCGCTCGGCTTCGTCGATCCGCTCGGGCTGAGCGCCGATCGCGTGGCGGGTGCGGCAGGCGCCATCAACGCCATGATCGCCGCGGTTTCTGGAGCCTTGGCGAGGCCGGCGCCGGTATATGATTGGGATACGGGTGAGCGGGTCGGAACGACCACGGTTGGCGCCAAGTTGGCTTTCTGGTCGGTTCCTGCTATCGGTACAGGGGCGCTTCTGGGTGGTGAGGCGGTTCTGGGCGTGGGTGGAGTGGGCGAGTCAGGGGCACTCGCAGCGCGAGCGCAGGAAATTCACAGCGCGCTCGATCCCATAGCTCAGGCCCAAAGAACAACAGCCATACTTCGTACAAGTGGTGGCGATATTATCGCTGGAGGCGCCCGAGACTTAGCGCCCGCACAGCGGGCACTATTAGGGCCTGGCGAAATTGCAGCGACGCTTCCGGGCGCCCATGCGGAAATCACCGCGTTGTCCGCTGCGAGAGCGGGAGGGCTTATTCCAGAAACCCTTGCTACCACCAGGGCAATTTGTCCTGCGTGCGCAGCGGTGATTGAGGCAAATGGGGGAACCCTTACAAGCCCAACGACTGCGACTTTTGGACCGTAAAGGGAGTTCTCATGATGATCTATGACGAATCCCATCTCATAAAGATGCTTGACGCTCTACCTAGAGAGTTACGGACCGCTTTTGCAGCGCTTTGCGCCGAACGTCTGGCGCCAGCCTATGCCGCATTTGCTGGGCGTCTTGGAAGCTTGGACGCCGCTAAACTTACATCAATACTCGGCAGGCTTTGGCTTGCCCTTAACGGCGAGCCGATCACTGGCGAGGAGATCCAAAGCGATTTGGATCTGTGCATGACTCTTATTCAAGCCGACGATGAGGGCCAATGGTCGAGCCTAAGAGCCTATGCTGAGGATGCAGTCGCGTCCGTAGCATATGCCCTTCGCGCCCAGCAAAACGGCGAAAGTCAAGAAGCCGCTTGGGCAGCAAGACGCGCGTACGAGGCTATAGATCATTTCGTGATTAACAGAGATAAAATAGATACGAGTGAGGTTGGCGCAGAAAAACGTATCATCGACCATCCTTTAGTTCAACAGGAGTTAGCACAACAGCAAAAAGACCTGGATGATCTCAATGCGTTAGCGCACCAGAGCGAATGGCGCGAAGAGCTTACGAAATTGAGAGCTAGAGCTGCCGTTCACTCCTACGATTTTCTAATAATTTGATTACGTGCCGCAGGAAGGAGAGCGGTGTTACCGGTTACGGTAATGCCAGCGCAACTATAGACTTGGAGTCAATCCTCACTTGATCGATCAGGTATAGAAGCGCGCAGTTAAGTGGACTGTGAGCGGCACGTTTCTCGCCCGGGGACGCTCGGCGGACACGATGGCTAATAAGCAAGCTGGAGAATTCGTGGTGTCTAAGAAGGCGACCCTCAGCCTCACACAAGCAAACGCGATCTGCGAGAAATTGGTCCCCTTGGTTGATAAATCTTATGAAAAATATGACGCACTTTGCGCGCATGGATTTCGCGCTTTCACCGCCTACACGGATTACATCGAATCGTTTGGCAATCCTGAGGAGATCGCGCTTCATCGAAGAATAGTAATTGAAGGGGCCAAGACCAACATCGCAAGCCCGTCACCGTTTATACCAAATGTTGGAGAATCAAAGTATCGCTACGAGTCCGCCCTTCTTAACGAGCTTCGGCGAGCACTATGGTTGCGAAAGGGGGTTTCGTCTGAACACGAATTAATAGCGAAATATCCAAACGACTATTGGAAGTGGTCGGGAGACCCGTGCCAGGAGCGCAAGCTTCTTGCCGAGTGGAAAGAAAGGTGTCAACCGACGGAGGGATTTTTGAGGATTCAGGAAGCTAAGAGAAATTTCATCGAGGACGAGGCCGAACAAAAGCGCTCAGGAGACTCTAAGCTGTTTCATTTCAGCCATGAAGGAAGGATAGCTTTCTATAATTACTGCTTTGAGAAATATTCTGCAGATTTAGGCTTTCATTTCGATGAAAAAAGATCCAAGGCCCATTATCCGATCTATATAAAGCCCGTCGCTCCGGGTTGGAGCCTGGCTTTTTACGTCGAAAGCTGGAAAGAGCTTATATATCTTCCCCTGAAGGGCGAACTGCAAATCCGACTTATTTTATTGGCGGACACCGCAGGAGGAAATATTGATAGATTGTCGCAAGGCAAGCTCATGGAAATACATTATCACCAAATCGTATATGGATTCTCAGAATCCTATTGGTATTTTTTCAGCCTCGACGAGATGGAGGTAATAATAATGGCGTATCTATATCTGTACGAAATTTGCTCAAGCGATATCGAGATAGCGATAACCAGTGTTCTTGGGACATAAGTCTATTGCTGTGGGCCTAGTCATTTGGCTGCCGGACGTTATACGAATCGCTTAAATAGAAGCTGAGATTGGACCCTCGCGATCTCGCGGCGAATTGCGCGAACAATGGGCTCGGCGGGCAGACGGCGTTCGCCAGCCCCGATGCCGGCGCCCCGTCTTTCGGAGATGATACGAAGCGCAGAATTGCGCCTGAGTTTTCGTTTGCTGGTTCTGCAATCCGCGTCGCGTAACCCCCGAAGTCCAGCGTCTGCTTCCCGGAAGTACTGCTTGGCCTACTGCCGATTGGCCGCGACGGCGCCCGCGGGCTTGACGCCCTGCGCCCGCTCGGCCGCGACCACCGAGACGCCGGCTTCCCCGCCAGCGGCGGCGATGGCTTCGGGCGTCGTCGAAAGGAACGCCGCAAGCGCGTCGGCCCCCCGCTCCGCGAAAGCCCGAGAGGATTTCTCGTCCACCGCCTGCCAAGAGTCGGCGGCGGCGGGAAGTTCCGCCTCGCTCGTCAGCCGCTGCACGCGCCGCCCTTTGCTGTCGTAAACGTCGAGCACATAGGCGAGCCGGGTCGCGCCCTCGGCGGACGAGGCGGTCAGGAAGCCGCGCAGCCGGTAGCTGGCCTGCGGCTCGCTCTCGGTGAGCGCGATGTCGCGGCTCTGCGCGGCGCTCGCGAGCTGCTTCTGGAAGCGGACGCGGATTTCTTCCGGCGGGCCTTCGATGCTAACGAGGGCGAGGCTCGCGCCGTGCGGGCTGACCAGCGGCGCGCCGCCCGCCCGCGACGCCGCAGCCTTGGACCGCGGCGCGCCGATCTCGACCGCGGCGTCGAGGCAGCCGGACAGGCAAAGGGCAGAGCACAAAGAACAGATGACAGGGAGGCGAAAACGCAATAAACCCCCATGCCAAAGTCGATCTTCTCTGCGCAAGGCGCGGCTCCCTTAAGATTTCCTAAATGGGAGCATAGCCGCGCCGGCGCCCAAGGTCCAGTCCGGGCGACGGACGACGGAAAGGGGAAGGGGAACTGGACCTTCCGTCCGCCGTTCCCCATTTTCCGTCCTCCGAATTCGCAAAATAGCCTTGCGCGGGAAGGACGCGCATACAATCTGAACGAAAGAGTGAGGCCGGAAGGGTCGCCAGCAGTTTGGGGCCCCCGGGGCGGCGGGATTGACGAGCAATCCGCCCTCCGTCTCTCGTCCTCTCGGCAACTGAAAGGGAATGCGCAAAATGGCAAGAATAATCGGCATCGACCTTGGCACGACCAACAGCTGCGTCGCCGTCATGGAAGGGTCGAGCCCCAAGGTCATCGAGAACAGCGAGGGCGCGCGCACGACCCCGTCGATCGTGGCCTTCACCGACGATGGCGAGAGGCTCGTCGGCCAGCCGGCCAAGCGCCAGGCGGTCACCAATCCGGAAAAGACCTTTTTCGCGATCAAGCGCCTGATCGGGCGCACCTTCGAAGATCCCATGACCAAGAAGGACATGGGTCTCGTTCCCTATAAGATCACGCGCGCCGGCAACGGCGACGCCTGGGTCGAGGCGGCGGGCAAGCAATATTCGCCCTCGCAGATCTCGGCCTTCATCCTCCAGAAGATGAAGGAGACCGCCGAGGCCCATATCGGCGGACCGGTCACGCAGGCCGTCATCACGGTCCCCGCCTATTTCAACGACGCGCAGCGACAGGCGACCAAGGACGCCGGCAAGATCGCGGGACTCGAGGTGCTGCGCATCATCAACGAGCCGACTGCGGCGGCGCTCGCCTACGGCCTCGACAAGAAGCACGCGGGCACGATTGCGGTCTATGACCTCGGCGGCGGCACCTTCGACATCTCGATCTTGGAGATCGGTGACGGCGTCTTCGAGGTGAAGTCGACGAACGGCGACACTTTCCTCGGCGGCGAGGACTTCGACATGCGCCTCGTCGAATATCTCGCGGGCGAGTTCAAGAAAGAGCAAGGCATCGACCTGACCAAGGATAAGCTCGCTCTCCAGCGCCTCAAGGAAGCGGCGGAAAAGGCCAAAATCGAACTGTCCTCGGCGACGCAGACCGAGATCAACCTCCCGTACATCACCGCCGACGCCACCGGTCCGAAGCATCTGACGCTCAAGCTGACCCGCGCGAAGTTCGAGTCGCTCGTCGACGATCTGATCCAGCGCACGGTCGAGCCCTGTCGCAAGGCCTTGAAGGACGCGGGCCTGACGGCCGGCGAGATCGGCGAGGTCGTGCTCGTCGGCGGCATGACGCGCATGCCTAAGGTGCAGGACATCGTCAAGAACTTCTTCGGCAAGGAGCCGCATAAGGGCGTGAACCCCGACGAGGTGGTCGCAATCGGCGCGGCGGTGCAGGCTGGCGTGCTGCAGGGCGACGTGAAGGACGTGCTGCTGCTCGACGTGACCCCGCTTTCGCTCGGCATCGAGACCCTGGGCGGCGTGTTCACGCGGCTCATCGACCGCAACACGACGATTCCGACCAAAAAGAGCCAGGTGTTCTCGACCGCCGAGGACAACCAGACCGCGGTGACGATCAACGTGTTCCAGGGTGAGCGCGAGATGGCGCAGGACAACAAGAGCCTGGGCCGCTTCGATCTCGCCGGCATTCCGCCGGCCCCGCGCGGCGTGCCGCAGATCGAGGTCACCTTCGACATCGACGCCAACGGCATTGTGAGCGTCACCGCCAAGGACAAGGCGACGAGCAAGGAGCAGCAGATCCGCATCCAGGCTTCGGGCGGCCTGACCGACAGCGACATCGACCGCATGGTCAAGGACGCCGAGGCGCACGCCGCCGAGGATAAGGCGCGGCGCGAGCTCGTCGACGCCAAGAACCACGGCGAGGCCTCGGTACACTCAGCGGAGAAGTCGCTCGCCGAGTTCGGCGATAAGGTGTCCGGCGCCGACAAGAGCGCGATCGAGGCGGCGATCACGGCGCTGAAGAGCGCGCTCGAGGGCTCGGACGTGGAGGCGATCAAGGCCCGCACCAATGAGTTGATGCAGGCCTCGATGAAGCTCGGCGAGGCGATGTACAAGGCGCAGCAGGAGCAGGGCGCGGCGCCGGGCGCTGGGCCTCAGGGCGGCGCCAAGGACGACGTGATCGACGCCGAGTTCAAGGACGTGAGCGACAAGTAAGCCGGGATGCAAACGGCCGTTCGGGCTCCCTTCGGGGAGCCCGAAATTTTTTGTGGTAGTATGCACGCAACGCCGGTGACGCGCGCAGCCTGTCCCCTCTCGCCGCTCGCTGGGAGAGGGCTAGGGTGAAGGGCGCGGGAGCGTTGGCGGGTATGTTGATCAAGGCGCGCCCATGAAGCCGTCCGCAGTGCTCGAAGCCCATCGTCAGGCCGTCCGCGCGGCGGTCGCGCGCGCGCGCGCGGCGAACCCACGCGTGTTCGGCTCCGTGCTGCATGGCGAGGACCGCGACGGCAGCGACATCGACATTTTAGTCGATGCGCTTCCCGGCGCGACGCTGTTCGATCTCGGCGGGCTGCAAGTCGAGCTCGAGGAGATTCTCGGCGTACGGGTCGATTTGCTGACGCCGCAGGAGCTGCCTCGTCGCATTCGCGACAGAGTCATGCGCGAGGCGTCGCCGATATGAACGAGCGAGACGTGTTTTTGGTTTTGGATCAGCTCGTGAAAGCGAGCCAACTGGCCATGTCTTTTATCGAGGGACTCTCCGAATCAGACTTTATGGAAGACCTTCGCACGCAGCAGGCAGTCGCGATGAATCTCCTTATCATCGGCGAAGCGGCGGCGCGGCTTGCTCGGGATCATGCAGATTTTCTGGAACGACACCCCGAGCTGCTATGGCGAAGCATGATGGGCATGCGCAATCGCATCGCCCACGGCTATTTCGATCTCGACTTGCGCGTCATATGGCGAACGGCGCAATCGGACCTGCCGGACCTGCTGACTCGGTTGAACGAAATCTATAAACAGGCCGGAGAAACCCCACTTTGATTACGACGGCTGCCCCTGGAGCCGCACCGCCAACCCCGGCTCGTTGCGCGCCACCGCGCTGAATATCCTCCCCATGGCGGAAAACAGCGGCGCCACATCCTTGATCGTCGCGTCCCTCGGCGCGTCCTGCGTTGCATCCAGCACCGAGAGCGCTTCGCCTGACAGCGCGCCTCTGTCGACGAGACTCCGGATGTCGGCGCTCACCTCGCCCCGCGTCGCGGCGAGCGCGGAAACCAGCGCGCGCAGCGATTTGGCGAGCAGCGGCGGCGCCTCCTCGGGAAAGCCGCTGTCATAGAGCGCCTTGGCCATGCGCAAGGCGCGGTCGGCCTCCACGGCTTCCGCTTGCGCCGAGCGTTTCGCAGCGGGCGTCTCCGGCGCAAGCGCGGGCGAGCGGTAGTGCTCGCGCGCTGCGGCAAAAAATTGCACGAGCCCCGAAGCCGCAAGCCGCTGCATGCGCCGCCAAGCCGCGACATCCAAGAATTCCGCTCCATGCGCGCCATTCGCGGCCGCGCGCGCCTCTTCTGCGGCGAGCATGCTCGCATCGGCGTCGAGGACGACGAAGAACCGCGCTGCGCCGGCGGGGTTGCGCCGCTCCTGGACGAGCAGGACCTTCTCGGCCAAACGCCCGCGGAGTTCCGCCGCCAGCGCCTCGCCCGCCGAGATTATGCGCGGCGCGCGCAGCTCGGAATCGGCCATGACCGCGTTCATGCGCTCGATGAAGGCGCCGCGGCCCGACGGCATGTCGATGTTTTCTACGTCGCCGAAGCCATCGAGCACGCCGTCGGCCAGCGCCTGCTTCTGGCCGAGCAGATGCAGGATGTTGTGCTCGATCGTCTTCTCGGCGACGAGATTGATGACCGCGACCGAGCGCGTCTGATTCTTGCGCCAGGCGCGCGCGATGCGCTGCTCGAGCCGCGCCGGATTCCACGGCAGGTCCATGTTGATGACCGCGCTCGCGACCTGCAGATTGAGCCCCGTCGCGCCGCTGTCGGTCGAAAGGAACAGCCGGCACGCGGGATCGCGCTTGAAGCGGTTGATCTCGGCGCGGCGGCGTTCTTGCGGCAGCGAGCCCGTGTGCCAGGCGGCCTCGACGCCCATTTCGCCGGCGAGCTCGCGCACGAGCGCCAGCATGCGTTCCCATTCCGAGAAGATGATGATCTTGCGGTCGCCATCCTCCAGAAGGTCGGTCAAGATGCGTTCCAGCTCCTCGAGCTTCGGGCTGACGCGGCAGGCCGGATCGAGGATCGCCGGTGTGTCGCAGACCATGCGCATGCAGGAGAGCAGCATCTGCAGCCGCTCGAACTCCTCCTTGCGCAGCGGCCGGCGCTGCGCGGCCGCCAGCAGCTGCGCCGCGGGAAGGCGATAGTCGTCGTAGCGCGCGACCTGCTCCTCGGCGAGCGGCACGAAATAAGTCTTGACGGTGCGGCCCGGCAGCTCCTTCTCAACATCGGCCTTGCGCCGGCGCAGCATCAAGGGCGCGATCCGCGCGCGCAGCTCCGAGAGGTTCTTGTAATTCTCGGGCCGTCCGCGCTGGTCGAGCGCATAGAAATCGCGGTTGAATCGGAACAGCGGTCCCAGCACCTCGGGATCTAGATATTGGACGATCGAGTAGAGCTCGTCGATACGGTTCTCGAGCGGCGTGCCGGTGAGGACAAAGGCGAAAGGCGCGCGCAGCGATTTGACGCGCCGCGCCGTCTTCGTCTGCCAGTTCTTGATGCGCTGCGCCTCGTCGAGCACGACGACGTCTGGCTTCAAGATTTCGTTGATCGCCTCGGCGTCGATGAGCACCTGCTCGTAGTTGACGATCGTGAAGAACGCCGGGTCGCGAAGCGCAGCCAAGCGCTCGTCGCGCGCGCCGAAGACGAGGCGCGCGCCGCGCTCGCAGAAGCGCGCGATCTGCTCTTCCCACTCGCCCTTGAGGGAAGCAGGACAAACGACGAGGACGCGCTCGATCCCCCTACGGCGCGCGAGCAGCTCGCAGCCCGCGATGGCCTGGATCGTCTTGCCGAGGCCCATCTCGTCGGCGAGCAGCGCGCGCTCGCCGAAAGCGAGATGCAAGGCGCCGGCGCGCTGATAAGGCAGCAGCGGCGATCTCAGCACGTCGATCGTCGCGCGGCCGGCCTCGACCTCCTGCGTGAAGGCCGCCAGAGCCGCGGCGCGCGCGTCGCGGCGTCGCGCACGCTCGATCCAGGGGACGAAATGGCGCGAAACGCGAATTTGCGCGGGGGCCGCCGCCGCTTGCGCCAGGAGCTGCGCGATGCGCTCGGGCGCCTGCGTCAGCGCGCCGTCTTCTTCGAGCCAGGGCGCGAGCCATTCGCGCGCCGCGTCGGTCGCCGACTTGGGCCAGAGGATCGCGGGCTTCGCCTCGCCGCGGCGGTCGAGAAAAATTTCGACAGATGGGCCGCCGGCCGCAGCCGCGGCGCGGAAGGCGCGGACCTTGCCACGCTTGATCGCCGCGAGCACGCCCTCGATGTGCTTGCATGTGCCGAGATAATTCACGCGGTGATCGATGCAGCCGCAAGAATTGGCGAAGCCGTCGAGGCTTCTGATCTCGACGTCGTAGCCGCCCGAGCCGCTCGTGGAGCGCACGCGGAAGTCGCCGAAGAAGCCCTGATCGGCGCGCGCAGCGACGACCTCGCCGATCTCGGTCTGGCCGCGCCAGCGGCGCCGCTCGATCTCCTCCTCGTCGCTCGTCGCCCAGCCGTTGGTTTGGGCGCGCTCCAAGGTTTCCTTGGCCTTGGCCTTGGACTTGCGCCCGCTCTTGCTTCGCGGGCCGACCTGCTTCGCCATTTGGGGCTCCAGCTGAATGAGCGCCGCCGAATCGGCGGCAGGGCTGAAGGCTTCATGGCGCCCGCGTTGCTCGAGCCGCAACGGCCGAACGGCCCAATGCACAGGATTCCGATGCTTCGCGGCGTGACGAATTCCTCCGCTCTTTCGCTTGCGGGGAGAGCGAGGTCCGGGGGAAGTCGGCCGAAAACGGCGCTGCTACAGCCTGCCGCCGCACGGGCGCGACGCTCTTCTCGATTGATCCGCCAGCTTATGTGATATATATCACGATCTATATCGCTAGGAGGCCGGCGCCCATGCCCCAAACAGCCAAGCTCTTCACCAACGGCCGCAGCCAAGCCGTGCGCCTGCCGGCCGAGTTTCGCTTCGAGGGCGCGGAGGTGTTCATTCGTCGCGACCCGCGGACGGGAGACGTGATCCTCTCGCGAAAACCGGCCGACTGGGACAGCTTCTTCCAGCTCGTCGACGAGCTTGGCCCGGCTCCCGACGATTTCCTTGATGAAAAAGAGAGGGCGACGCCCCCGCAGGATCGCGATCCTTTCGATTGGCTCGACGAATGATAAGGGTGATGCTCGACACCAACGTGGTGAGCCAGCTCGTGAAGCGGAATGAGATTGTCCGGAGTCACATGCGAACGAAGGACGTGCACGCCTGCATTTCCGTCGTCACCGAGGGAGAGCTGCTTTACGGTCTGGCGAGGCATCCTGCCGCTAGGCAGCTCAACGCGCTCGTCTCGCAAATGCTGCAGCGTCTGGACGTGCTGGCCTGGACGCGTGAAACGGCGCAACGGTATGGAACGCTGCGCGCCGAGCTCGAGCGCAATGGAAAGACGCTCGCGCCGCTTGACCTCATGATCGCGGCGCATGCGCTTGAGGCGGACGCCTTTCTGGCGACGAGCGATCGCGCATTCGCCAATGTCCCCGGCCTCAAGGTGGCGGACTGGAGCGCGCCGTAGCCCCCGCCCCTTCACACCCGCCGATTTCTCGTCTAACAAGACCTCTCAACACCCAATGAGCCGGGCGCGCCCGCTCAACCCAGCGGGACGCGTTCCGGCTAAAAGGCCGGCGGCGCGGCCTTTTTTTATGCGCCGCCTTCGGCCCAACGGACGACCATGCCCAAAAGAACCGACATTTCGACGATCCTCATCATCGGCGCTGGGCCGATCGTCATCGGACAGGCCTGCGAGTTCGACTATTCCGGAACGCAGGCTTGCAAGGCCCTGCGTTCTGAGGGCTATCGCATAGTTCTCGTCAATTCCAATCCGGCCACGATCATGACCGATCCCGACATGGCCGATCGCACCTATGTCGAGCCGATCACCCCGGAGATCGTCGCCAAGATCATCGAGAAGGAGCGCTACACGCATCCCGGCGGCTTCGCGCTGCTGCCCACCATGGGCGGCCAGACCGCGCTCAATTGCGCGCTCTCGCTCGAGAAAATGGGCGTGCTCAAGAAATTCGACGTCGAAATGATCGGCGCCTCCGCCCACGCCATCGACAAGGCCGAGGACCGCGAGCTCTTCCGCAACGCCATGACAAGAATAGGCCTCGAGACGCCGCGCTCGCATCACGTCAAGACGCTCGCCAAGGCGCTCGCCGCGCTGGAGGACATCGGCCTGCCCGCCATCATCCGCCCCTCGTTCACGCTGGGCGGCACCGGCGGCGGCATCGCCTACAACGAGGCCGAGTTCATCGACATCGTGAAGAGCGGCATCGACGCCTCGCCGACCAACGAGGTGCTGATCGAAGAGAGCGTGCTAGGCTGGAAAGAATACGAGATGGAGGTCGTCCGCGACAAGGCGGACAATTGCATCATCATCTGCTCGATCGAAAACATCGACCCGATGGGCGTGCACACTGGCGATTCCATCACCGTCGCGCCGGCGCTGACGCTGACGGACAAGGAATATCAGATCATGCGCGACGCCTCGATCGCGGTGCTGCGCGAGATCGGCGTCGAGACCGGCGGCTCCAATGTGCAATTCGCCGTCGATCCGGCCACGGGCCGCATGATCGTCATTGAGATGAACCCGCGCGTCTCGCGCTCCTCCGCGCTCGCCTCGAAAGCCACGGGTTTTCCGATTGCGAAGGTCGCGGCGAAGCTCGCCGTCGGCTACACGCTCGACGAGATCGCCAATGACATCACGGGCGGCGCGACGCCGGCCTCTTTCGAGCCGACGATCGATTACGTCGTCACCAAGATTCCGCGCTTCGCCTTTGAGAAGTTTCCCGGCGCCGAGCCCATTCTCACGACCTCGATGAAGTCCGTCGGCGAGGCCATGGCGATCGGGCGCAATTTCGCCGAATCGCTGCAAAAGGCGCTGCGCTCGCTGGAAACCGGCCTCTCCGGCCTCGACGAAATCGAAATCGAGGGCTTGAGCAAGGGCGACGATATGAACGTGCTGCGCGGCGCGCTCGGCACGCCGACGCCCGATCGCATTCTCATCGTCGCGCAGGCGCTGCGGCTCGGCATGTCCGAGGCCGAGGTTCACGAGGCATGCAAAATAGACCCTTGGTTCATCGCGCGCATCGGCGAGATCGTCGCTCTGGAGAACAAAGTGCGGGCGTTCGGCCTGCCCCAGGACCCACAGAATTTGCGCATGCTCAAATCCCGCGGCTTCTCGGACTTGCGGCTCGCGACGCTCTGGAGGACCGAGGAGAAGGACGTGCGCGCGCTGCGGCATCGTCTCGGCGTGCGTCCGGTCTATAAGCGGATCGACACTTGCGCGGCCGAGTTCGCGTCGCCCACGGCTTACATGTACTCGACCTATGAGGCGCCTTTCGCCGGCAAGCTCTCTTGCGAAGCGCGGCCGTCGTCGCGCGAAAAGGTCGTCATTCTCGGCGGCGGGCCGAACCGCATCGGGCAGGGCATCGAGTTCGACTACTGCTGCTGTCACGCCTGCTTCGCGCTGGACGACGCCGGCTACGAGACCATCATGATCAACTGCAATCCGGAGACGGTGTCGACGGATTACGACACCTCCGACCGCCTCTATTTCGAGCCGCTGACGAACGAGGACGTGAGCGAAATCCTCCACGTCGAGGAAAGCGCGGGCCGGCTCAAGGGCGTCATCGTCCAATATGGCGGCCAAACGCCTTTGAAGCTCGCGAACGGTCTCGCGGAGGCCGGCGCGCCGATTCTCGGCACCCCCGTCGATTCAATCGACCTCGCCGAGGACCGCGACCGCTTCAAGCGCCTGCTCGACAAGCTCGGCTTGAAGCAGCCCAAGAACGGCATCGCCTATTCCGTCGAGCAGTCGCGCATCGTCGCCGGCGAGCTGGGCCTGCCGCTTGTCGTGCGGCCGTCTTACGTCCTCGGCGGGCGCGCCATGGAGATCATCCGCGACAATGCGCAGCTCGACGATTATCTGCTCGGCGTGCTGCCGAGCCTCGTGCCCTCCGAGGTCAAGGCGCGCTACCCGAACGACAAGACCGGGCAGATCAACACGGTGCTCGGCAAGAACCCGCTGCTGTTCGACCGCTATCTGACGGACGCGATCGAGGTCGACGTCGATTGCCTCGCCGACGGCGAGCAAGCCAGGGTCGCCGGCATCATGGAGCACATCGAGGAGGCGGGCATTCATTCGGGCGACTCGGCCTGCTCGCTGCCGCCGCGCTCACTCTCGCAAGAGACGATCAAGGCGCTTGAATCTCAAACGATCAGCCTCGCCAAGGCGCTCGGCGTCGTCGGCCTCATGAATGTGCAATTCGCGCTGAAGGACGGCGAGATCTATGTGCTCGAGGTGAACCCGCGCGCCTCGCGCACGGTGCCCTTTGTCGCCAAGGTCGTCGGCAAGCCGATCGCCAAGATCGCTGCGCGCGTCATGGCCGGCGAGAAGCTCTCGGCCTTCGAGCTGCCGCAACCCGACTATAAGCACATCGGCGTCAAGGAATCGGTTTTCCCCTTTGCGCGCTTTCCCGGCGTCGACACGGTGCTCGGGCCCGAGATGCGCTCGACCGGCGAGGTCATCGGCCTCGATGCGTCCTTCGCCGCCGCCTTCGCCAAGAGCCAGCTCGGCGCCGGCGCACGGGCGCCGAAAGGCGGCGTGGTGTTCGTCTCAGTGCGCGACGCCGACAAGGAGCGCATGATCGCGCCGATTCGCCTCCTCATGGAGCTCGGCTTCACGGCGCAAGCGACGGGCGGCACGGCCAAGTTCCTTACGAACCGCGGTCTCCCGACCCAGAAGATCAACAAGGTGTCGGAGGGGCGCCCGCATATCGTCGACGCCATCAAGAACGGCTCGATCCATCTCGTGTTTAACACGACGGAGGGGGCGCAGGCCTTGGCCGACTCGCGCTCCTTGCGTCAAGCCGCGCTCTTGCATAAGGTCCCTTACTACACGACTCTCGCCGGGGCCGTCGCCGCCGCAGAAGGCGTCAAGGCCTACATGTCGGGAGATCTCGAGGTGCGCGCCCTGCAAGACTATTTTGCGTAGCGCCGTGTCGAACGGCGCGCAGGGAGCGTCACCCCAAACGTAAAAATCGGGCCATCGCGGGCGCCATCAGAGCGCCGCGATTGTATACTTGCCTTTCCGTCGCGGGGAAGGCGCAAGGGACAGGACCAAAGAAGAGCGGACCCAATGGAAAAAGTGCCCATGACCGTCGCCGGCTTCGCCGCGCTCGAAGAGGAACTCAAGAAGCGGCAGCAAGTCGAGCGTCCACGTATCATTCAGCAAATTGCGGAAGCGCGCGCCCATGGCGATCTCTCCGAAAACGCCGAATATCACGCGGCGAAGGAGGCGCAGTCCTTGAACGAAGGCCGCATCGCCGAGCTCGAGGACAAGCTCTCGCGCGCCGAGGTCATCGACGTGACGAAGCTCTCGGGCTCCACGATCAAGTTCGGCGCGACCGTGACGATGATCGACGAGGACACCGAGGAGGAGAAACGTTACCAGATCGTCGGCGAATCGGAGGCCGACGTGAAAAGCGGGCGCGTCTCGATCTCCTCTCCCATCGCGCGGGCGTTGATCGGCAGGAAGCCGGGCGATACGATCGAGGTGAAGACCCCCGGCGGCGGCAAGTCTTACGAGATTTTGACGGTCGCTTTCGTGTGAGCGCGCCTCTCGCAGGCGACGGCTCGAGGCGCGCGCTCGTCGCGCCCGAGACGCCGGCGTTGCGTATTCTCTCCGACGGCCGCGCCGGCCATGAGGCGCAGGCGCTAGGCCTCGCCGAGGCGATGGGGTTGAAACCCGAGATCGCCCGCGTGAACCCCCGCCCGTTCTTCGCGGCGCTCGCGCCATTCGGCCCCATAGACTGGCGCGAGCGCGAGACGGTCGACGGCTCGCCCATCGGCCCGCCCTACCCCGATATCGCCATCGGCGCCGGCCGCCGCGCCCTGCCCTATCTGCGGCGGCTCAAGCAGGCGTCAAAACGGCGGACCTTCACGGTCTATCTCAATCGCCCGGCGAACGGCGCGCGCGCCGCCGATCTCGTCGTCGCGCCGGTGCATGACGGCCTCTTCGGCCGCAACGTCGTCGCCCCGATCACGCCGCCCAACCGCATCTCGAAGGAGCTTCTGGCGCGGCTGCGCAAGGCGCCAGATCCACGCGTCGCAGCGCTGCTGAGGCCGCGCGCCGCGTTGCTCATCGGCGGCGACAACCGGCATTTTAGATACTCCAAGGCGACGGCGGCGGCGCTGCGGGACGCCGTGCGGCAGATCGCGGCGCAGGGTTTCAGCGTCATGGCGACGGCTTCGCGCCGCACGCCGGCCTATGTCGTCGAGGCGTTGGCGCCCGAGATCGCCGCCTGCGGCGGCTGGCTCTGGGACGGCACGGGCGACAATCCCTATTTCTCGATGCTCGCGAAGGCCGAGACGATTCTTGTCACCGCGGACAGCGTCTCGATGATCGGCGAGGCGGCGGCGACCGGCGCGCCAGTTTACGTGTTCGCGGTCGCGGGCGGCAGCCGCAAGATCGCGGATTATCTTCTGAAGCTGGAGACGCTCGGCGCCGTGCGTCCGTGGACGGGCGTCGTCGAGAGCTGGACGTATGAGCCGGTGCAGTCGACGCCGCAGGTCGCGCAGGCGGTGTGGCGGGCGTATAAGATATATCGCGGCGTTCCCGATTGAAGGGCCTCGTCTGGCGGCGGTCGTGCCGCACGCTGGCGCCCGCCTCTGAACGGGCTATAATCAAGTGCGAAGCGCCGGTGGGGCCGGCGCCGAGCACCAAGGGAACGAAAGCGCGATGACCGAGGAACCGCCAGACAAGCCGCCGCAATTTCGTATCTCTCCCAAGCTCTATTTCCTGGTCGCCGGCGTGCTGGCGCTATGGATCTTCGTGACTTTCTTCTTCCACAATCCCTACACCCAGGCGACGCAAAACGATTTTGGCGAAACGCGCTCCTATGGCGAAGCGTCGGTCTGGACCTTGGTGCTCGTCGTCATTCCAATGATCGGGCTCGTCGCCTTCATCTCCTGGGCGCGGCGCAAGCGCGGCTCCGGCGGCGCTTGAGGCTTGCCAAGCATGAGCCGCTCAAACGGCGGCAGCCGGCCGTTGACCCGCGCGCAACGCCGTCGATGAATGCGCGAGGCGGCGATCGTGCAGAAGCACCAAGGCCGGCGGCGGCGTTGCCGCAAGCCTCGGCGCGTCATGCTCCGGGAGGCGATAGAGGGCGAGGCTTCGCGCCGCCTTGGCGCCCTGTGTCTTGAGCGTCGCGCGGGGCCGGTCGATGACGGCGATCGGCGCGAGCGCGGCGATCTCGCGCCAATGGCGCCAGCGGTGAAAGCCCAAAAGGTTGTCCGCGCCCATAATCCAGACGAAGCGCACGCCGGGGCAGCGCTGGTGCAGATAGCGCAGCGTGTCATAGGTGAAGCGCGTGCCGATCTCGGCCTCGAGCGCGGAAACGACGATGCGCGGATGGCGGGCGAGCTTGCGGCAGGCTTCGATCCGCGCTTCGAGCGAGGCGCGGCCGCTCATGTCCTTGAGCGGATTGCCGGGAGAAACGAGCCACCACAGCCTGTCGAGCCGCAAGCGACGGAGCGCGATTTCGGAGACGAGCAGATGCCCCTCGTGCGGCGGATCGAACGAGCCGCCGAAGAGGCCGACGCGCAGGCCGGGCGGGTGCGGGGGGAGACGAGCTATCGGCGGAAGGGGCTGCACTAGCGGTTTTCTATTCGAGTTCCTGCGGGAGATGGCGCGCTAAGTCCATAACCTCGTGGAGAATTCGTGAAACCTCGATGAAATTCTCCGGGGCCGCGCGATACAAAATGAGATGGCGTCCACGTCTTCCCTTACGCGCAACATGGAGCGTTCGAAGATGAGGCGCAATCTCGTCGCGGGCTTTGCTGCCCGGAACGTTCGGACCCGCTTCAAGCGCCGCGAGCGCTTCAATGAGCGTGACCCGATAAATTTCGAGCCGACTCGCGCCGAAGTTCTCCAGGGTAGTTTCGAGTATCTGCTCGAAATCCCTTTCGGCTTCCGCGCTGAGACGGATACGCCAGCGTTCCCGTGTCATGCCTCATTCGTGCCGGAAGCGACTCTGCTGGCGATCCCGTTGAGGTGAGCGATCAGCGCGGGTGCGTCCGTGAACTCCTTGAACTCGCCTCGATCCAACGCGGAAAAACCGACTTGCGCCGCCGCGCGGAGCGCTTCGAGCTTCGCCGCTTCCTCGGCTTCGCGACTTTCCACCAAGCGCAAGCCTTCGCGCAGCACCTCGCTGGCGTTTTGATAACGACCGCTTTGAACCAAAGCGTCGATCAGCGTCGCTTGGCGTTCCGTCAGCACAACATTGCGTGTGGGCATGCCGTCTCCTCCTGTCCGGCATAGCCTAGCATGATTGGCATATTATGCCAATCATGCCTGCTTTTGATCACGGCCGCAGCTGCCCCGTCCCATGCACCCGATACTTGAATGAGGTCAGCTGCTCCACGCCGACGGGTCCGCGCGCGTGCATCTTGCCCGTAGCGATGCCGATCTCGCCGCCGAAGCCGAACTCGCCGCCGTCGGCGAATTGCGTCGAGGCGTTGTGCACAACGATCGCCGAGTCGACCTCTTTCAGAAAACGTTCCGCCGCCGCCGCGTCCTGCGTCACGATGCAGTCGGTATGATGCGAGCCGTGGCGCGCGATATGCGCCATCGCCTCGTCCAGTCCGTCGACGACGCGCGTGGCGATGATCGCGTCGAGATATTCCGTGTCCCAATCCTCTTCCGCGGCGGGCGTCGCGCGCCCGTCGGCTTTGAGCGTCGCGGCGTCGCCGCGGACAGCGCAGCCGGCGTCGAGCAGCGCCTTCACCAAGGGCGCAAGATGCGTCTGCGCGCAGGCGCGGTCGACGAGCAGCGTCTCGGCGGCGCCGCAAACGCCGGTGCGGCGCATCTTGGCGTTGAGCACGATCTGCTTCGCCATCTCGAGATCGGCGGCGCCGTGCACGAACACATGCACGATGCCTTCGAGATGCGCGAACACCGGCACGCGCGCCTCGTGCTGCACGCGCGCGACGAGACTCTTGCCGCCGCGCGGGACGATCACGTCGATCGCGCCCTCTAAGCCGGCGAGCATGTAGCCCACGGCGTCGCGGTCGCGCACGGGCACGAGCGAGATGGCTTCGGGAGGCAGCCCGGCGTCCTCGAGCCCGGCGACGAGAGCGCGATGGATCGCCGCCGACGAGCGCAACGAGTCCGAGCCGCCGCGCAGGATCGTGGCGTTGCCGGCCTTGAGGCACAGCGCGCCAGCGTCGGCGGTGACGTTCGGGCGGCTCTCGTAGATCACGCCCACGACGCCGAGCGGCGTCGACACGCGCTCGATGCGCAAGCCGTTGGGCCGCTCGAAAGAAGCCAGCACGCGCCCGACGGGATCGGGCAGCTCGGCGATCTCGTCGAGCCCGCGAGCCATGGCCTCGACGCGCGCTCCGTTGAGCGTCAGCCGGTCGACCGAGGCGGCGGCCGCGCCCTTCTCGCGCGCTTGGGCCACGTCCTGCGCATTGGCGTCGAGGATGGCGTCGGTGGCGGCGCGGATTTCGCGCGCTGCGCCGCGCAGGGCCTGGTCCTTGACGGCGCCGCTCGCCTGGGCGACCTGATGCGCCGCGCGCCGCGCGGCGGCGCCGAGGGCGGACATGAGGGCGGCGGTGTCCGCGGCGTCGGTTTCGGGCGTGTGTTTGAGCATGAAGTTTCTCGGGCGACCAGAACAGATTCAACGCCTAGCATAGAGAACAGGGCAGCAAAAGCCGAAGAGGGCCCATCAGTCTTCTAAGATTGCTAAGAGAGCAACAATCCCAGCGACAGACAGAATAAGCTTGTTGCTTTCCAATAATTTCGCGAGGGCCATCGATGAAATGCTCGCAAGCGATAAAACAAACAACGGAAATATTCCGACACCGTTCGCGATATCGACACCAGTATCCTTGCAAATTATTTTCCTGGTTGGGTTGGTCTTATTTCTTCTATGCCCCGCATATACCATCGCACACAGCAACGATGCCGCGTCGAGCCAATTCCCGTCAAAATATTGGCTGACGGAGGCCAAACCACTCAGGTCCGCCAATTTCAAGTCTCAATTTGCGTGGGGCTCACTCAAATTCCTGGCGACAAAAAATCCCACGATGCCGCCAAGGATGAGCCCGATGAGTCTCACATCGGGGATGGCCGCACCATCTACCATATGGACAAGATCACGAGAAGGCGGCGCAAACGCCCCGCCAATAGTGCCGGCGACGACCGCTCCCAGGAGGCAGAATGACGCCACCACTCTCAGGAAGTGAACCAGGCTCATCGTCTTTCCGTTCTCTGACATGGTCCCCACGTGCCGTTAGGATGGCATGACCTTGACAAAATTGCAAATTTGTGGTGCCGCGCAGCAGTGGAGCAGATGCTGCTTCGCGGTCGCGGATGGCAGAAAGGGCAAAATATTTCCATTACGCCCGCGAAAGGCGCATAATTAACGCCAGAAATACGCCCCAGGTTCCAAGAATTAGAAGCGGAGCCTTTGCCTCTATAATCCACGCGAAAAGGGCTTGATCCTCGGCCAAGGCCTCACGCCGGCCTCCCCTTCTTCTCCCACACCGCCGCCAGCTCTTCCAGCCCGTGGCGGAAGAGGCCGGCGATTCGGCGCGCCGCGCGCTCGCAGTCGCGACCCTTGGCGCCGAGCGGCGCGCCCTCCTTCGCCTTGCCGCAAGTCATGGCCTCCATGCGCGCAATGTCGCGAAACAACAGGCCATCGCCGATCACAAGAGAGACGACACGCGCGCACTCGCGTCCGATCTCGCGCGCCATCGCCTCCTTGAGCCGGGCCGCCTCGCGCGCGGCGTCCATGCGCGCGGCGAGCGCCTGCTGCAGCGAATAGGCCGAGATCGCTACGCGGTTGCGCTCGCCGAACTCGACGCCGCCGCGCCGCCCGTTCGCGGCCTCGAGAATGGCGTCGACATAGCGGCCGACCGCATAGGCCTGCGGCGACAGCCGCCCATGCTGATGCTCGTATTCGAGCAGATCGGTTCGCGCGTTGATCGCGACCCGTCGCCGTTTGCGCCCCGCCGGCGCGCTCGCGGCGCCAGACTGGGCCGAACTTTCGGGCGGCGCTTCGGGGTCAACCTCATGGCCGTGCACGATCTCGATCTTGCCGCCGGCGCGCGCGCCCGCGCGCGGCAACTCGCCGCCGCTGACGCCCGAAAGCGGCGAATAGCGCCCGATGAGTCGCGTCGCCTTGGCCATATGCTTCGTCATGGGGAACTCCGTGCTGCGAAGGGAAGCGCTGCGTGGAAAAAGGCGGCCGGCCCCTCTTCGGAGACCGGCCGCAGTCGCCGCACGCTTACAGGCGGGGAGGAAGCGCCCGGGTGCGGAAGCTCGGGGAAGGCGCGAGCCATCGAGAGCGAGGCCGATTATGATGTTTTAATACATCGTGTCAATAGTATTTATACCACTAACGCCCCTTCGGCAAAAATTTTAAAATCGCGCGCATGGACATTTCGCGCGAAAACATCCTGAGCCGCATCGCCGAACGCATCGCTGAGCTCAAAATCAGCGAGAACGAGGCGTCGACGCGCGCCGGCCTCGAGCGCACGTTTTTGAGCCAGCTGCGGCGCGCGCCGTCGCGCTGGCCGCGCGTCGACAATCTGCAGCGCATCTGCGACGCCCTCGGCCTGCGCATGTATTGGGTGACGACCGGTCAGGGGCCGCGGCTTATCGAAGACCGCGACCTTTCCGCCGACGTAGCCAGTGTGCCGCTCGTCTCCTGGGACGTGCCGCTCGTCTCCTGGGTCGCGGCGACGGGATTTTCCGAAGCCCTGCCGGTCGAACGCTCGGCCGAGCTCGAGCACGTGCTGGCGCCGGGCCTGCCGCGCGGCGATTACATCGCGCTACGCGTTGTCGGCGACTCGATGAACCTCATCGCGCCGGAGAATTCGATCATCATCGTCGATCGCGCCGACACGACGCCGCGCCCGCGCGGCTTCTATGTCTTCACCTCGTCCGATCGGTCGGAGGCGACGTTCAAGCGCTGGATGAGCCGACCCGACCGCCTGGAGCCCTATTCCACCAATCCGGCGCATGAGGCGATCTATCTTGACGCGCCGCCGACCGTGATCGGCCGCGTGCGCAAGGTCATGCTCGA
>DASPSI010000040.1:0-10439 GCA_035624015.1 Methylocystis sp. | reverse complement strand
AGCTGTTTGCGGACGGTCGCGCAAGCAGGCTCAAAGCGCGTGTCTGCGTCGTCGCCGACGCCAGACCTATCCCAATGCCGAGAAATCGCAAAAATGCGCGTCGTTCCATGGTGAGCTCCCAGATCTAAGCGGCTGCTTCCTAGTAGTGCGCGTCATCGATTTTGAGGGCCCGAATCTGCTCCCCCTCCCCGCAAGCGGGGAGAGGGCTGGGGTGAGGGGCTTTCCCCGAAGCTTTCGCCCTTGCCGCGCTTCGGCGCGCTGACGCAATGAGTTGCGCTGGCGACGCCCGGCGGCCCCTCACCCTAACCCTCTCCCCGCAAGCGGGGAGAGGGAACGCGCCCCAGCAAATCGCGTGACGCAGACCACTCGTGGCTTGCGTCACCCAATTTGAGGGGCCGAAACGCGAGCCTCGAGGCTCGCTGGAAACCCGTCAATTTGTCCGACGTAGCCCAGTAGAAACGCCGAAGCGCGCCGCTGGTTCCCTTTCGCGGTCTTGCTGGCCCGCTCGCCCCCGCTTAGCTCCACTGCGTCATAAGCCAACAGCAAATGTAAGGTGGCGCGTCATTGCTTCCCGCCGCGCAAGCTCGCGGTCGCAATGACGGGCTCCAACATCGCAGTTTTGTGACGCAGTAAGATTAGGCGCCGCACCCCTAGCGGCCCAGACCTGACCCAACGCTCATGCTCCAGCGTGCGGATGGTCCAAGTCTTCAGCGCCGCCGCTCTTGCGAGAAGTCTTGAAGCCGCCGCGCAACCCGTGGAACATGCGATGCGCTATGACGCGGAAGGGCTCGGCGATGCGCGCGATGTCCTCGGCGCGGTCGATGAACTTCTCGCCGCGGTTTAGCTCGCGGTCGAGCGCGGCCAAGGCGCGATGCGTCTCGCCGGGCTGATCGTCGCGCCAGGCGTCGAGCACCCGCATCCAGGCGAAGGCCAGACCCTGCAGCTTCAAGGCGCCGACCGGCCCCTCGCTGTCGATGTCGGCCGCCTCCAGCATGAAACGCATCGAGTTGACGACCTCGCGGTGGAGCGCCGCGGAGGACAAAGGATCCTTCTCGGCCCATTCGACGATCCCTATCACCGCGTCGCGATAGGGCTCGAGCGCCGTCAGCCGCGCTGCAAGCACGTGATAGAGGCGCTCGCGCGAGGGCTCGTCGTCGTGCTCCGCGCCCAGATGATCCAGCACCTCGCGGTCGATGCGGCGCGAGAAGGCGCCGAGCACGGCTCCCTTCGAGGGGAAAGCGTCGCGGAAATCCGCGAGCGAGAGGCCGGCCTCGCGCGCGATGTCGGAAATGGCGATGTCGGCGAAATTCCGCCGTGCGGCGAGACGCATCAGCGCGTCGACGATCGCATCGCGCGAGCCGCTCTTCGCCTTCTTGTCCTGGGTGTCTTTCGCTTCGCCGCCGCTCATGACCTTGTCTCCCAATAATCCCGCCGCCGGTCCGGGAGGCCCGGCCGGCTGCGCTCGGGGCTTATGTAGCGAGGCCGCGCGAGCGGGCCAATAGCTTCGGACGGAAAAGACCTTCAGCCGGAAAGTTCCCGAGCGCGCCTCGCGGCGGCGGCGATCGCCCGCTCGAGCAGCGGCTTCATGCCCTCCTCGGCCATGAGCACGCCAAGCGCCGCCGCGGTCGTGCCGCCGGGCGAGGTCACGTTTTCGCGCAGCGTCGAGGGCGGAAGCTCGGGCGAGCGGCGCAGGAGCTCGCCGGCGCCGGCGACAGTCGCCCGCGACAGCCGCATGGCGAGATCGGCCGGCAGGCCCGCCGCCTCGCCCGCCGCCGCCAGGCATTCTGCGAGAAGAAACACATAGGCCGGCCCGCTGCCCGAAACCGCCGTCAGCGCGTCCATCAGCTCCTCGCGGTCGATCCACTCGACCTCGCCGAGCGACGCGAGCAGCGCCTGCGCCAAGCCGCGCTGGCGCTGGTTGACCGCGGCGCTGGCGAAGGCGCCGGTGATCCCGCGCCCGATCGCAGCCGGCGTGTTGGGCATGGCGCGCACGAAGGCTTGCGCCGGCAGCCGGGCGGAGAGATCGGCGATGCGCTTGCCGGCGAGGATCGACAGAACGAGAGTCTGCGGCCCGACGAGCGGATGAAGCTCGGGCGCGGCGGCCTCAAGCGTCTGCGGCTTGATCGCCAGCGCCAGCGCGCCGACCGGCTCCGCGCCGGCGTCCACGGCGCTCATGAGCTCGAAACCCTGGGCGCGGCAGAAGCCGGCCGCCTCGGGCGTGGGCTTCGGCTCGACGACGACGACTCGCGCAGGCTTGTCGCCGCGCGCAAGCCCCGACAGCATCGCAAATCCCATCTTGCCGGCGCCGATAATGGCGACGGTCGCGCCGGCCAATGCGCTCACGCTTCGCCTTTCGTCTCGAAGGTTGCGCATCCCAGCGCTTCGCCAGCGGATTTGCCGGCCCACAGCACGAACTGGAACGCCTGGTAGTAGCGCTCGCAGGTCGTGAGCGCGTTCTGGAGCAAGGCGGCGCATTGCTGCCCCGACGGCTGCATCCCCCCTGAGAGCATGAGGCCGTGGCGATGCATGATGAGACCCTCGTTCGGCCACAGGTCGAAATGGCCGACCCAAAGCTGCTCGTTGATCTGCGCGATGAGCGTCGCGATCTCGGCGCGGCGGCGGCCCGGCGTCTTGAAGTCGAAGGCGCAGCTCACATGCAGGGTCTCTTGATCGGCGAGCCAGGTGAAGGCGACGTGGTAGTCGGTCCACTCGCCGCCGACCGAGATCGAGATCTCGTCCTCATTGTCGCGGTCGAACGACCAATCGTTGGCGGCCGCGAGCTGCTCCACCACATCGACGGGATGTTGCGCGCGGTCGGTTTCCAATTCTGCTGCGATCAGCATGCGCTAACCTTCATCTTTTTGTCTTTCGGGGACTCGGACGGCAAAGCTAAAGAGGCCACGCCTCGACGCTTACCGAAATCCCGAACGTTGCACGCTGATCGACGACCTTCGAATCGCACTCCATTTACTATACAAGATTCGTTTGAGACTCGCTGAACTTATTCGCGCTTTCAAAACACCGGCTCCCGTTGGCTTCGTTCGAGGCCAAGAGTGAGAGATTCGCGCGCTTTGGTCCAGATGGGCTTAAGCCCCGTCCACAGCCAACAGCAGCCTATGCACGTAATCGCTTGGAAAAAACGGCGCCCAGACCGTCCGCGCTCCCGCGCCGCGCCGCCGCGCGGGGACATCATCCGTCCCGCCTGCGCCCTTAGTGCTCCATGATGACGGGGGAGCCAACGCTGACGCGATCGTAAAGGTCGGCGACGTCCTCGTTAAGCATCCGGATGCAGCCATAGGAGGCCGCGGTGCCGATCGAGGCGCGCATCTTGGCGGTCGTGCCGTGGATCGCGACCTGATAGCGGTCGAGCGTCAGCGCGCGGACGCCCATCGGATTATGCGGCGAGCCGCCGCGAATATAGTTCGGCAGCTCGGGATGGTCCGCCTTGACGATTGGGGGCGGAACCCAATCGGGGTTGACATACTTGCCGTCGATCGCGGCGTATCCCGACCATTCCTTGCCCGATTTCGGCACGGCGACCGGATAGCTGATGGCGACGCCTTCGCGCACCACGAGAAACAAGCGGCGCAGATGCGCGTTGATCACGATCGTGCCGGGCTCGACGCTCGGCGAGAAGGCCACGAGGCTGCGCGCGCCGGCCTCGCTGGGGAGCGCGACGGCGCCGAACCCCGCCATGCCGGCGCCGGCGAAAAGAGATATGAGCATTTTGCCGGCGAGGCGCCGGAACACAGACGCTTGGACCATCGAAGCACCCTCACGCACGGCCTTGCGGCCGCAACTCGTCGAACGCCGCGCATTCTAACCTTGGACAAACGTTTGTCGAAGGAATCCGTTGCCTGAAGTTAGGGCGTAACCTTTAAATTTTCTATATTGTGGCGCGAAAGACACGATCGCCGGCGATAGGCCTTTTGCGACCGCAATGGCGGGGCTCGCCAAGCTTGATGCGGACGCTTCGTCGAGCGAGCGCGCTTGCAGTCGCGGCGTGAAAGCGTCATTCATGGACGATGATCGCCGCTCCTCCGCAGATCTTCGACCGCAAGCTCGCGCGCGCGCGCCTGTCGAAGGCCCTCTCCCGCGGCGCCCCGGACTTCCTGATGCGCCGCGCCGCCGAAGATTTTGCGGACCGGCTCGCCGCGATCCGCCGCGAGTTTCCGCGCGCGCTCGATCTCGCGACGCCCACCGGCGATTTCGCGGAGGTTCTCGCGAGCCGAGGGATCGCGCCTTTGCGCGCCGCGCCGTTTCTCTCGGAGGGCGCGCATCTCGTCATTGACGAGGAGCTGCCGCCCTTCGCGCCCGGCGTGTTCGATCTCGTCGTGTCCGGCCTCGCGCTGCAATGGGTCAACGATCTCCCTGGCGTTTTCGCGCAGGTGCGGCGCGCGCTGGCGCCGGACGGGCTTTTTCTCGCGGCTATGCCCGGCGGCGCGAGCCTCAATGAGCTGCGCGCGGCGCTCACACAAGCAGAGGTTGAGGCTTGCGGCGGCGCGAGCCCGCGCGTCTCGCCTTTCGTCGAGGTGCGCGATCTCGGCGGGCTTTTGCAGCGCGCGGGCTTCGCGCTTCCGGTGACGGACCGCGACGCCTTCACGCTGCGCTACGACTCGATGTTCTCGCTTTGCCACGACCTGCGCAGAATGGGCGCGGCCAACGCGCTCGAAGCCCGCGCGCGAAAGCCGCTCGCCCGCGCGACGTTTTTGCGCGCTGCGCAAATTTACGCGGAGCGCTTCTCGGACCCCGACGGCCGCGTGCGCGCGAGCTTCGAAATCGTCTGGCTCTCGGGATGGGCGCCGCATGAGAGCCAGCAGAAGCCGCTGAAGCCGGGAACGGCGCAGATGAGGCTGGCGGACGCGCTGAAACCCGGCGGAATGCGCTGAGAACGGTCCCCGCTTGCGCCAACGCTCAGGGTCTAAGCGCGAAGCGTTTCGGCGATATGGCGCGTCGCGGCTTGCGCGCCATCCTCCCGCGCCACGCGCGCGCCGAGCGCTTCGGCTCGGCTCGCGTAATCTCGGCGCGCGAGCAGATCTCGAAGCTCGCGCGTCAGCGTCTCGACCGTGAGAGCTTTGGCCGGCAGAACGCGGGCGACGCCCAGACGCGCCAGCCTCGCCGCATTGTCGGCCTGATCGCCCAGGAAGGGCGTGACGAGCTGCGGCTTGCCGGCGCGCAACGCCTGGCCCGACGTCCCGATCCCGCCGTGATGAACGACGATCTTCGCGCGCGGAAACAATTCGCCATGCGGCGCATAGCCCGCGACGTGGATGGACGGCGGCGCCTGTGCGCGCAAGAGCGCCGCATCTTCGTCCGAGGCGAGCAGCACGGCTCGCTGGCCGAGGCGCTGCGCCGCTTCGATGCATGACCGATGATGCGCGGCGCGGTCGCGCACGACGAAGCTGCCCAGCGTGAATACGACCGGCGCCTCGCCTTCGTCCAGAAACGCCGCAAGCGCGCGCGTCTCTTCCTTGGCGCGCGGCGGACCGCGATCGAAGAAGGTGTGGCCGGCGACGAGATCGCCGCCTTGGTCGCCTAGAAACGCCGGCGAGTGCAAGCCGAGGCTATGAAACGGCGACGGGACGCCTCTGAAGAAGCTGAACGGGGCGCGTCTCGGCAATCCGAGTTCGCGGCGAAACTGTCGCAGCGGCGCGGCCCAGAGATGAGCGACCTCGGCCGCGCACGCGAGCGCGACGCGATTATAGCCGAGCGCGAGCTTGCTGCGCGGCGCGGCGACGAACGGCAGCCCCATGCCGAGCGGCGGCTGCTGTGGGAGGTAATGCAGCACGGGCGAGAGATGCGCGACGAAGAGCGGCAGGTCGAGCTTCTCCGCCGCCGCATGAGCCGCGAAAGCGATGGAATGCGCGACGATCGCAACCGCGCCGGACGCAGCGGCTGCGCCAATGTCGTCGTAGCTCTCGCGCAGGAACGGGAAGATGATCCGCTGGAATAGAAATCCGTCGTCGCGGCTCATTTGCCGCGCCAGGCCGCCGAGGTCCAGCCCGAGCTTCTCGGTCACGTCGTCGAGATCGGGCCGCGCCGCGACGAAATCGAGACCCTCGCGTTCGACGAACTCGCGATAAACGCCGCTGGTCGCGACCGCGACGTCGAACCCCTCGCGCTGCAACGCCAGGCCGAGCGCGAGGAAGGGAAAGAGGTCGCCAAAGGAGCCGACCGTGGAGATAAGGATTTTGGGCGGCGGCACGGTCAAGATAACGCCTCCCCCGACCAAACTGCGCCGGTCTCGTCGGCGCGGCCAGCGCTCGGCGCCTGCGCCGACGTCTTCAAACCGGACGAATGCGCATCCTCCCCTGCACTTACTGTTGCAAAACGACTTAATCGAGACCGATTCATCGCCGTGGAAGCGCGCGAATGGCGAACTATTTAAATCCGCTCTGGAGGAGACGAGCCTTGCGCAAAATTGCCGAAGTCTTCCAAAGCGCCCCGCCGCATTGGGTCGGCGACGGCTTCCCGGTTCGGACGCTGTTCTCCGCCGCGGCGGACGGCGAGCGCTTGAGCCCCTTTCTGCTCTGCGACTACGCTGGCCCTTACGACTTCATGCCGAGCGAGCGGCGGCGCGGCGTCGGCGAGCATCCGCACCGCGGCTTCGAGACCGTCACCATCGTCTTTGAGGGGGAGCTGGAGCATCGCGACTCTGCCGGCAACGGCGGGCGCATCGGCCCTGGCGACGTGCAATGGATGACCGCGGCCTCGGGCGTGCTGCACGAGGAGCTCCATTCGCGCGACTTCGCGCACAAGGGCGGCGCATTCGAGGTCGCGCAGCTCTGGGTCAATCTTCCGGCCAAGGACAAGAGCGCCAAGCCGGCCTATCAGACGCTCAGGAACGCCGACATCCCGCGCGTGGAGCTGCCGCACGGCGCGGGAACGCTGCGCGTGATCGCTGGCGATTATCACGGGACGCACGGCCCGGCGCATAGCTTCACGCCGATCGATCTTTGGGATTTGCGTCTCCACGCCGGACGCGGCACGTCGCTGATGATCCCCGAAGGGCGCATGCTCGGCCTCGCCGTGCTTCGCGGCGCAGTGACGATCAATGGCGAGCGAGCGGTCGAGGCGCCGCGTTTCGCGTTGATGGATCGCGGGCCCGGGGCCGTCACGGTCGCGGCCCTCGCGGAAGCGACCGTGCTGGCGCTCTCCGGCGAGCCGATCGACGAGCCCATCGTCATGCGCGGCCCGTTCGTCATGAACTCGCCCGAAGAGATCGGACGGGCGATCGCCGACTTCGAGAGCGGCCGCTTCGGCCATATTCACGCGTGAACGGGGCGGCCTAAAGCAGCTCATGCACGCTGAAGAGGTTTGCCAGGTCGGTCCACACACGGCCCGGGGACCAGCCGGCGAGCCGTGCGATATCCCGGAATTGCTCGATTTCATATTTGTAGGAGTTCTCAGTGTGGATGGTCTCGGCGCGGAGAAACCGGAATCGGCGCTCAGCCGCGCTCACAATCTGATCCCTCAAGCTCACAAGGCGCATTTCGATGCGTCCCTCGACTGCATTGTAAATCGCCTCGTGGCGGAACGCGTCGAGGTTGAAGTCGCCGCCGGCCTCACGATTGACGCGCGCGAGCAGATTGAGATTGAACGCGGCGGTGACCCCCGCGGCGTCGTTATACGCCGGCAGCAATATGCGGAGGTCTTTCCTGAGGTCGGCGCCGATGAGCAGAATCCCGCCAGGAGCGAGCATGAGGCGCATGTTGCGCAGCAAGGCGATCGACTCCGCGGGCGTGAAATTGCCGATCGTCGAGCCGGGGAAGAAGCCGATTTTTTTGCGCCAGGCGATGTCGGGGGGCAGCGCCGCGCCGTGCAGAAAGTCGCCAACCACCGGCCGCACGTCGAGCTGGGGAAAGCGGGCCTTGAGCCGCGACGCGGCGTCGACGAGCGCGCTTTGCGAGATGTCGATCGGGACATATGCGCGCGGCGCGGGCCGCCGCCGCAAGAGAATCTCGGTCTTGCGGCTCGACCCCGAGCCGAGCTCGACGAGAACCGCGCCGTCGAAGCGCTGGCCGATCATTTCCTCGGCTTTCGCCTTAAGGATCGCGGTCTCGGCGCGCGTGAGATAATATTCCGGCAGCTCCGTGATCTTCTCGAACAGCGCGCTTCCGCGCGCGTCATAGAAGAAGCGGCTCGGCAACGCCTTCCGCCGGCGCGACAGGCCTTCGATCACGCTCGCTCGAAGCTCGTCCCCAGCCTCAGGGACGAGCGCCCTAGGCGCTACGGCGGGACGCATCAGCCCGCGTCCTTTGCGAGGCGAAGCCCCATGAACTGCCAACGCTGATGCGGATAGAAGAAGTTGCGATAGGTCGCGCGCGTGTGGCCGCGCGGCGTGACGCAGGAGCCGCCGCGCAGCGTCTGCTGATTGGCCATGAACTTGCCGTTATACTCGCCGAGCGCGCCGGGCGCGGCGCGAAAGCCCGGATAGGGCGAATAGGCGCTCATCGTCCACTCCCAAACGTCTCCGAACATCTGCGCCAGCCCGCCGCGGCTCGCCGGCGCCGGCAGCGGACGCAAGGCGCCGCGGCCGAGATCGTTCGCCTCGCGGCTCGCGCTCGCGGCGGCGATCTCCCATTCGAACTCGGTCGGCAGACGCGCGCCCGCCCACCGGGCGAAGGCGTCCGCCTCAAAATAGCTGACATGCGCGACGGGCGCCGCGCCTTCCAGCGGCTGCAGGCCCTGCAGCGACATCGCGAGCCACCGCCCATCGTGTTCTTCCCAATAGAGCGGCGCGCGCCAGCCCTCGCGCGTGACGCGATCCCAGCCGTCGGAGAGCCACAAAGTCGCGGTCTCGTAGCCGCCGTCCGCGATGAACTCGAGCCACTCGGCGTTGGCGACGAGCCGATGCGCAAGCTGGAACGGATAGATCAGCCTTCGGTGGCGCGGCGTCTCGTTGTCGAAGCAAAAGGCGAAGCCGTCATGGCCGACGTCCGCCAGCCCGCCCCGAAACTCCAGCCAGTGCAAGGCAAGCGGCGGCGCGCCGCTCTCGCGCGGCGCCTCCTCGCGATAGGCCGGACGCAGGGGATTGGCGGCGAAAAGCGCCAGTATGTCGGTCAGCATCAATTCCTGATGCTGCTGCTCGTGATTGATTCCCAATTCGATCAGACGCCGCACGTCAGGATCGCTGTCGTTGCGGCGCATGAGCTCGTTCAAGGCGAGATCGACATGACGCCGATAATCGAGAACGCGCTGAAGCGACGGCCGCGTCAGCAGCCCGCGCTTTTGACGCGGCTGCCGCGCGCCGACCTGCTCGTAATAGGAATTGAAGCAGAAGGAGAAGGCTTCGTCGAAGACCTCATAGGCTTCAAGAAGCTTCGTGAGAAGGAAGGCCTCGAAGAACCAGGACGTGTGCGCCAGATGCCACTTGGTCGGGCTTGCGTCGTCCATGGCCTGCACGACCATGTCCTCGGCGCTCAGCGGCGCCGCCAGCCGCAGCGAAAGCTCGCGCGTCTCGCGCAGCTGCTCGGCCAGCGCCTCGTCCGCAGTGGCTTCCGCGCAAGCTTGCGTCATCGCGGCCTCCCCAACATCGCTCGGCGCGCGAAAATGTCGTCGCGGAGCGTATTTGGCGCTCGGCGATCTATTGTCCATGAGGCCGGGCTCTTATTGAGGCTCCCGCCGCCAAGACCGCGGGGCTGAGACCGCGGGACTTGAAAATCGCCGGTCCGAAGCGCAAAACTAGTGGGCTACGTCGGACAAATCGACGGGTTTCCAGCGAGCCTGGAGGCTCGCGGTCCAAGATCCGGATGGACCGCGAGCCTCCAGGCTCGCAATTCAGCCCCTCAAATTGGGTGACGCAAGCTACTAGCCGGAACGGTCATCGTGGACGCAGCGAAGCGATGACGCAGCAATTTCCCGAGGCCTAATGTCCGCCCTCCCCGTGCTGGCCGAGCCGGCGCCGTCCGCCATCGTCAAACCCTCGCTCGCTGGGCTCACCCGCGCCGAGCTCGGCGACGCCTTGCGCGCGCTCGGCCTGCCTGAGCGCGAGCTGCGCATGCGCGCGTCGCAGCTCTGGCATTGGATCTACTTTCGCGGCGCCGGCGGCTTCTTCGAGATGCTCAACATCTCGAAGGGCCTGCGCGAGCAGCTCGACGCCGCTTTCTCGCTCGCTCTGCCCGAGGTCGCCTGCGAGCAGGTCTCGAGCGACGGCACGCGCAAATGGCTGTTGCGCCTCGCGCAGACCACTGCCAGCGCCAAGCCCGCCGAGATCGAATGCGTCTATATCCCCGAGAGCGACCGCGGCACGCTTTGCGTCTCCTCCCAGGTCGGCTGCACGCTGAACTGCAGCTTCTGCCACACCGGCACGCAAAAGCTCGTGCGCAACCTCACGACGGCGGAGATCGCCGGCCAGGTCATGGTGGCGCGACGGCGGCTCGGCGACTTTCCGGGATTAGAGCGCCCAACCGACGGGCTCGTGCCGTCGGGCGAAGGCG